>NZ_JBQQBQ010000009.1:0-313374 GCF_052245915.1 Nonomuraea sp. 10N515B | reverse complement strand
TGTCCTTCCTGCGCTCCGGGCTGTCGGTGCGCGAGCAGGCGGCGGTGGCCTGGTTCGGGCCCAAGGGGTTCGCCTCGGTGGTGTACGGGCTGATCGTGCTGGCCTCCGGCATCGCCGCCGCGCAGGACGTCTTCCAACTCGTCGCGGTCACCATCGTGCTGTCGATCCTGCTGCACTCCTCCACCGATATCGTCATCGCCCGCGGCTTCGACGACGATCGTGAAGTCCCGGCCTGGTTCGGCATCGCGCGCCGGCTCCACAGACGATCTCATGGGGGTTCCACATCGTGAAGCTGCGGGCACGGCGGGCAACATCCTTCCTCAACCGATTCCAGCATCCGGCGCAGGTGATCGCGACCGGCTTCGGGGCCGCGATACTGCTGGGCACCGCGCTATTGTCATCGCCGCTGGCCACTGCCTCGGGTGAGCCGGCCGGTTGGATCACGGCCCTGTTCACCGCGACGTCGGCCGTGTGCGTGACCGGCCTGGTCGTGGTGGACACAGCGGGACACTGGTCGGTGTTCGGCGAGGTGGTGATCGCCGTCTTGATCCAGGTCGGCGGGCTGGGCATCATGACGCTGGCCACGCTGTTCACCGTGCTGGTGGCCGGGCGGCTCGGCCTGCGCGCGCGGATGTTCGCCCAGGCCGAGACCAAGACGCTGAGCATGTCCGACGTGCGGCGGGTCGTGCGCAACGTGGTGCTGTTCAGCCTGGTCTGCGAGGCTGTGATAGCCGTGGTGCTCACCGCCCGTTTCATGATCGGATACGGCGAGCCGTTCGGGCGAGCCGTGTATATCGGTGGCTTCCATGCGGTGTCGGCGTTCAACAACGCCGGGTTCGCCCTGTGGCCGGACAGCTTGATGAGGTTCGCCACCGACCCGTGGATTTGCCTGCCGGTCGCGGGCGCGGTGATCGTGGGCGGGCTGGGATTCCCGGTGGTGTTCGAGCTGGTCCGTTCCTGGCGCCACCCAAGCCGCTGGACGGTTCTTGCCCGCGTCACGGTGGGCGTGACGCTCGTCTTGCTAGTGGTCGGCACGCTGATCTTCCTGGCCACCGAGTGGCGCAATCCCGCAACCTTGGGCAAGCTGGATGACCCTGGCAAGCTGCTGGCCGCCTTCTTCACCGCCGTCATGCCACGCACGGCCGGGTTCAACAGCCTGGACATCGGGCAGATGTATCCCACCAGCCTGCTAGCCACCGACGTGCTGATGTTCATCGGCGGCGGCAGCGCCAGCACCGCGGGCGGGGTCAAGGTCACCACGTTCGGGCTGCTGGCCTTTATCATCTGGGCCGAGATGCGCGGCGAACCCCGTGTCAACGTCGGCCATCGGCGTTTGGCCGAAAGCGCGCAGCGGCAGGTCGTCTCGATCGCCGTGATCAGCGTCGGTCTGGTCGTGGTGGCCACCTACGTGCTGCTGGCGTTGACCCCGCACAGTCTGGACCAGGTGCTGTTCGAGGTGGTCTCCGCGTTCGGGACGGTCGGGCTGTCCACCGGGATCACCGCCGATGCCACGCCCGCCGGGCACCTGCTGCTGGTGCTGCTCATGTTCATCGGCCGGATCGGCCCGCTGACCCTGGGCTCGGCGCTCGCACTGAAGGAGCGTGCCCGCCGCTACGAACTACCCGAGGAGCGTGTGATCGTTGGTTGACAAGAAGAGCGACGCGGTCGTGGTGATCGGGCTGGGCCGGTTCGGCAGTGCGCTGGCGCTGGAGCTCATCCGGCGCGGCATCGAGGTGCTGGCCATCGACCATCGGCCCAAGGCGGTGCAGAGTCTGACCGGGCAGATCACCACGATCGGCTCCAGCCCGAGCCGTTCTGCCAGTCGGCCGGAGCCGAGCACCAGGTGATCGGCGGCGAAGGCCAGCACGGCCAGCCCCAGCGCGCTGAGGGCGATCAGGAGCGGCACGGTCAGTCTCCTCGCAGGTCACGCCGCTGGAAGGCGGCGATGCCGGTCAGCGAGAGTGCCGCGGTGACCGCGCCCAGCCACAGCAGCGGGCTCACATCCACCGGCTGGCCCAGGGAGTGCGGGATGTGTGCGAAGGGGGACAGGCCGGTGATCCAGTCGTCGAGTTGGAGCAGTTCGCCGAGCTGCCCGAGCAGGGCGAAGGTCACCAGCGCGGCCCAGGCGAGCGCGGTCAGCCGGGGCAGCAGCCCGAACAGGAGCATCGCGATCCCGGCCAGCGTCCACGTGGCGGGTACCTGGACCAGCGCCGCGCCCAGCAGTCGGACGGCCTGGCGGGCCGGTTCGCCGATCCGGAGTCCGTGGGCGAGCCCGGCTGCCAGTCCGCCTGCGGCGAGAATCAGCGCGCTGCCGCCCAACGCGACGGTCAGGTGGCTTGCCGTCCAGCGTCGGCGGGCCACGGAGGCGGCGAGGATGGGTTCGGCCCGGATCGCGGATTCCTCGCCCTGCAGCCGTAGTGTGGCCTGGACGGCGTAACCGCCGGCGACCATGCTCAGCAGGCCCAGCTCGGCGGCCAGGAACGTGTCGATCAGCGCGGTGGCGCCGCCGCCGATCTGTGCCAACAGTTCGGCCAGTTGCGGGTTGTCGCGCACGATGTCGCCGACGCTGTGCGCGAGCGCGCCGAACATCGCGCCCACGACGGCGAAGCCGATCGTCCAGCTGAGCAGGCCGCCGCGTTGCAGCCGCCAGGCCAGCGCCAGCGGGCTCCTGAGAGAGGCGGCGGCGTCCGGCGGGCCCAGGCGGGCCGGCAGGAGTCCGGCGCCGAGGTCCCGTCGCCTGGCCAGCAGCGCTGCCCCTGCTACCAGCACCAAGCCGGTTGCGGCGAACAGGGCGGCCACCCACCAGCGCTCGCCGGCGAACGCCCGCATGCGCTGCGCCCAGCCCAGCGGCGACAGCCAGGCGAGCGTTTCCACCTTCGCGGCGTCGCCGAGCGCGCGCAGGAGGAAGGCCAGGCCGAGGGCCGCGGCGGCGATGCCGTTGGCGGTGCGGGCGTGCTCGGTGAGCTGCGCGGCCAGCATGGCGACGCCGGTGAACGTCCAGCCGGCGCCGCCCACGGCCAGGCCGAACGCCAGTGCGCCCGTTGCCGGCAGGCCCTGCCCGGCCAGGGCGAGCGTGAGGAGAAGCACGATGAGCAGGTTCGCGCCGCCGGCGACGAGCACCGCCGAGGTCAGGGTCGCGTGGCGGCCGACCGCGCAGGCGCCGACCAGCTCCGCCCGGCCGGTCTCCTCTTCTGCGCGGGTGTGCCGGGTCACCACGATGATGCTCATCAAAGCGGCCAGCACTGAGGCCATGGTGGTGGTCCGCCAGGCGGTGAGCCCGCCGATCGACGTCGCGTCGAAGACAGGTCCGGTGAGCGCTTGCAGCGCGGGGGCGGAGCCGATGGTGACGCCGAGGGCGATGCGCTGGGCGGCCTGCGGGTACAGCTCGGCGATGGCCGAGGCGCTGGCGGCGATGACGCCGGTGATGACGAGGATCCAGACGGGCAGCAGGACGCGGTCGCGGCGCAGCGCCAGCCGCACCAGCGTCAGCGTGCCCGTCACGCCGCGACCTGGTAGTGCCGCAGGAACAGCTCCTCCAGCGTGGCGGGCTGGCACGTCAGCTCGCGGACGCCAGAGTCGGTGAGCAGGCGCAGCGCGCTCGGGAGATGTTCGGCGTCCACCTGGAAACGGACCCGGGAGTCGTTGACGGCCAGGTCGTGCACGCCCGCCAGCACGGTCAGGCCGTCGGGGATGTGGTCGAGCTCGGCGGTGATCGAGGTGCGGGTGAGGTGGCGCAGCTGGGCCAGCGTGCCGGTCTCGACCGCCCGCCCGTCGCGGATGATGGTGACCTGGTCGCACAGGGCCTCGACCTCGGACAGGATGTGGCTGGACAGCAGCACCGTGCGGCCGTTGTTCCGCTCTTCGCGGATGGTCTCGCGGAAGCCCGCCTCCATCAGCGGGTCCAGGCCCGAGGTCGGCTCGTCGAGGAGCAACAGTTCGACGTTCGAGGACAGAGCGGCGATCAGGGCCACCTTTTGGCGGTTGCCCTTGGAGTAGGCGCGGCCCTTGCGGGTGGGGTCGAGGTCGAAGCGTTCGAGCAGGGCCGCCTTGCGCCGCCGATCGAGGCCGCCACGCAGCCGTCCGAGCAGGTCGATGGCCTCCCCGCCGGACAGCGTCGGCCACAGCACGACGTCGCCGGGCACGTACGCCAGCCGCCGGTGTAGCTCGACCGCGTCCCGCCAGGGGTTCCCGCCGAGCAGCTCGGCGTGGCCGGAGTCGGCCCGTATCAGGCCGAGCAGGATGCGCAGCGTGGTGGTCTTGCCCGAGCCGTTCGGGCCGAGGAAGCCGTGCACCTCGCCGACGTGGACGGTCAGGTCGAGCCCGTCAAGGGCGCGGACTTTGCCGTAGCGCTTGGTCAGGCCGCTGATGAAGACGGCAGGGCTGCTCGCCATGGGGGCGCCTCTCTGATGCCGGTCCGATATGACGTTTGCCGACCAGGCTTCCCGGCGCTCCACGATCGACGGTAACAGTGCGGGCTCGGCTCGGCCAGAGGTCTCTTGGCGAATTCCTGACGATCCCGTCCTTGCCAAGCGATTGACCATTTGGTTAGCCTGCTGACCATGCGGTCAGACAAGGACGACCTGACGGCGCGTGCCAGGATCAGGAACGCCGCGTTGGAGTTGTTCGGCGCCGAGGGCGTCAACCGGGTGACGTTGCGGGCGGTCGCCGCCCGCGCCGGGGTGTCGCATGCTCTGGTGCTGCACCATTTCGGCACCAAGGAGGGGCTGCGCAAGGAGTGCGACGACTACGTGATGTCGCTGGTACGCGGTGGTCCCGAGGTGGATCTGGAGGACGCGGCAGGGCTGGGCGCGGTGCTGGAGGCCGGCACGCCGGTGCGCCGCTATCTGGCTCGCGCCTTTCTCGACGGTACCCCGGACGCGGCTGCTCTGTTCGACGAGATCGTCGAGGCGACCGAGCGGTGGCTGGAGCAGGGCGTCGGTGAGGGGCGGGTGCGGGCCAGCGAGGATCCGCGGGCCCGCGCGGCGATCTACGTGACGTGGCTGCTCGCGCCGCTGGCCTTCGGCGAGCACCTGTCCAGGGTGCTGGGTGTGGGCGACCTGCACGAGACGGACGCCACGTTGCAGTACTCCAGGGCGGCGATCGAGATCTTCACGCATGGCGTGTTCGCCGACGACCGTGCCCTGACGGCCTGGGACGCGGTGAAGAAGGAACGGCGGTCGCGATGAGGGTGCTCATCCTCACGCACGGGACCCGCGGCGACGTCCAGCCGTACGCGGGGCTGGCCCTGGCGCTGCGGCGGGCCGGGCACCAGGTGGTGCTGGGCGCACCCGTGGCGATGGCCTCTCTCGCGCACCCGTACGGGATCGACTTCGCGCCGCTGCACGACGGGCCGAACACGCTCATCGACGACCCCGACATCCGCCAGGCCATCGAGACCAACTACCGCGGCCTGCGTGGCAAGCGAGTCGCCCTGCAGGTGATGCGCCGCAGCAAACCGCTCATGGCCAAAGTGTTCGACGACATGGCGACCGTGGCCGAGGTGGGGGCCGACCTGGTGGTGCACGCGCCCGGCATCCCGGCCCAGCACTTCGCCGAGCGGCTGGGCGTGCCCGCGGTCCCCGCCGCGCTGCAGCCGGTGTGGGTGCCGACCGCCGCCTTCCGCAACCCGATGTTGCCGCTGCCGCTGCCCAAGGCGCTCAACCGCGCCTCCTACCTGCCGATCAAGCTGATGCTGCGCTCCTTCGGCGGCATCGCCGACGATCTGCGCAAGCGGCGGCTGGGCCTGCCACGGCGGCGCGGGCGCCACGACATCCTCCGTCGCCCGGACGGCAGTCCGGCCACCGTGCTGCAGGGCTTCAGCCGGCACGTGCTCCCGAACCACCTGGACTACCCGGACTGGGTGCACACCACCGGCTTCTGGTATCTACCCGCCCCGTCCGACTGGAGTCCATCCGCTGACTTGGCCGCCTTCCTGGAGGCCGGGGACGCGCCGGTCTACATCGGATTCGGCAGCATGGCGGGCACCGACCCACGGCGGGTCGGCCGCATCGTGGCCGCGGCCGTACGGCGGGCCGGCGTGCGGGCGGTGCTCGCCTCCGGATGGGGCGGCCTGCAGGTGAGCGACCTGCCCGACACCGTCTTTCAGCTCGACCAGGCGCCACACGACTGGCTGTTCCCGCGCATGGCCGCGATCGTCCACCACGGCGGCAGCGGCACCACGGGCGCCGCGCTGGCCGCCGGACGGCCATACGTGGTTTGCCCGTTCGTCGCCGATCAGCCCTTCTGGGCGGCGCGCATGCACGCGGCCGGCGTCGCCCCCGCCGCCGCAGCCGCAGCGCCACCTCACCCCGGACGGGCTCGCCGCCGCCATCCGCCAGACCACCGGCCCGGCCATGGCGCGTGCCGCCGAAGACCTGGGCCACCGCATCCGCGCCGAGAACGGTGTCGGCCGCGCCATCAAGATCCTGGAGTCCCTGCCATGAGCATCGCCGGCCGCATCCTGGCCCGCCAGGCCAAACTCCCGCCTGCCGAGACCCGCACCGTCACGGTCGACAGAGACCTGCCGATCACCATGCCCGACGGCGTGACCCTGTTGGCCGACCACTACGCGCCACAGGAACTCGGCGAGCGGCCCACGGTCATGATCCGCTCGGTCTACACCGACCGCACGAAAGGCTCCTTCGTTGCCAAGCTGATCGCCGAGCGGGGCTTTCACGTACTGATCGTCAGCGGCCGGGGAACCTGTGGGTCAGGCGGCACAATCGACCCGTTCGCCAGCGAACGCGAGGACGGGCTGGCCGTGCTGGACTGGCTGAAGCGGCAGCCGTGGTTCAACGGCGTGCTCGGCACCACCGGCGCCAGCTACCTCGGCTTCACCCAGTGGGCCATCGCCGACGCGGCCGGGCCGACGCTCCAGGCCATGTCCACCCAGCTGACCAGCTCTGACTTTCGGAGCATGATCTATCCGGGCGACGCACTCTCGCTGGAGATCTTCCTGGGCTGGGCATATGTGGTCCACCACCAGGAACGCCCACTGCTGTCGTACCTGGCTGCCCTGGTGCGCGGCACCCGCCGGCGCACGGCGGCGGCACGGCACCTCCCGCTCGCCGAGGCCGACGAGATCGCGCTGGGCGCGGTGGCGCCGCACTGGCGAGAATGGCTCGACCATGAGCGGGCCGACGACCCCTGGTGGACGCGCAGCGACCACAGCGGCAGAGTTGCGGCGGTGACCGCGCCGAATCACCTGGTCGGCGGCTGGCGCGACTTCATGCTGCCCGCCCTCATCCGCGACTACCAGGAACTGCATCGCGCGGGGCGGAAGCCGTACCTGACGATTGGTCCGTGGCACCACTGGGACACTCAGGCATCACTCACGAGCGTCCGCGAAGGACTCCTGTGGCTTCGAGCGCACCTGCTCGGGGACCGGACCGGGCTGCGCGACAAACCTGTCCGCATCCACCTCGACGGCGCCGGCGAGTGGCTCGACCTCGACAGCTATCCACCGCCCGACGTCCAGCCGCGGCCATGGCATCTACAGCCCGGCGGCGGGCTCGCCAGCGCCGCGCCGCCAGAGTCCCAGTCTGACCGCCTCACCTACGATCCGGCCGACCCTACCCCCGATCCCGAACTGCCCCCGCGGCTCATGGGCATCAAACGGGCACACGGCGACCGAGTGTTACGCGACCGCACCGACGTGCTCACCTACACCAGCGAGCCGCTGGAGGCCGATCTCGATGCCATCGGCGTCCCTCGGGCGATACTGCACGTCTCATCCGACGCCGCGAGCGCCGACTTCTACGTGCGAATCTGCGATGTGGCACCGTCCGGCAAGGCCACGTACGTGACCGACGGGCTCCGGCGGCTCACCCCCGTACCCGCATGCGCCGAGGTCGAGCTCTGGCCGATCGCGTATCGGATCCGACGCGGGCACCGCATTCGCGTGCAGATCACCGCAGGCGCGTTCCCGCGTTGGGACCGCAACCCCGCCGCCGGCACGCGTCTGCTCCACCACGACCCTGTACGGCCCTCAGCCGTCGCGCTCCCCATCTTGGCGCCTCATTAGCCAGAGCGTGTGGCTGCTGCTAACTGGCTCTGTCCACCTCGGCGACGTCGGCGACGCGGTGGGGGAGTTCCTGCGGCTTGGCAACCGGCTGCCGCGGGAGCCACGGGGTTGTTACAGTAACTGCGGTGCGCCGGGAAGTCTGGTCGGCAGATCATTTTGCCGACCTGTCTGGAGACGCCTGTGCGGAGCCGGGAGTACGCGAGAGGAATCCGGCTGGTGCACTCCCTGACGACCGCCTTGCCGTTCGTCATGATGGGCACCGTAACGGCCGTGGATCTCCTGGCCGGGCCGCAATACGGCTACCTGTCCCTCTTGGCGCTCGGGCCCGCGTTCGCGTGCCTGGTCGGCGGCGCTCTCCGGACCGTGCTCATCGGAGGCATGGCGCTGGTTCTCTCGCTGCTCCTAGGCCTGTATGACGAACTGCTCGGGTCACGGCAAAGCGACCTCAATCTCATCTCCATCGCCGGTGTGACGGTGGCGGGAGTGCTGGTCACCCTCGGGAGGCAGCGGCGGGAGCGGGAACTGGCCAGCGTACGGTCGGTCGCCGAGGTGGCTCAGCGGGTGCCGCTGCGGCCGGTGCCGCGCCGCGCCGGCAACATGCGCGCCGCCGTCTCCTACACCTCGGCCAACGCCGAGGCCCGGATCGGCGGCGACCTGTACGAGGTGGTCATCGGCCCAGGCGGGGTGCGTGTGATCGTTGGTGACGTGCAGGGCAAGGGACTCGAAGCCGTGGAGACGGCAGCCACGGTGCTCGGCGCCTTCCGCGAGGCAGCCCAGGACGAAGCAGACCTGCTCGGCGTCAGCGAACGGCTGGAACGTTCGCTGAATCGCCGCCTGTCGGGCGAGGAATTCGTCACCGCGATCTTGGCTGAAACCGCTGCCGACGGCAGGCTGACGCTGCTCAACTACGGCCACCCGCCACCGTTGCTCGTGCCCTTCGACGGGGACGCGGTCTTCGCCGAGCCGGAGGACAACGCCCCACCGCTCGGCCTGCCCGGGCTGGAGGTGGAGGGGCCGCAGCCTTACCAGGTGCCCTTCCGGCCCGGCGACCAGATCCTGCTCTACACCGACGGAGTAATCGAGGCACGCGACCGCGATAATGCCTTCTATCCGCTCCTGGAGCGCTCGTTCCTGTTGGAGGGCGACGATCCGGAGGCGGCGCTGGAGAAACTACGCCTCGACCTGATGGCGTACGTCGATGGGCCGTTGCACGACGATGCCGCCATGCTTCTGTTGCGCTGCAACGAGCCTTCCCCCTGACACCCAGCCGCCTCGATACCGTCGAACATCCTGCACGGCCATCGTCGGCGGACGATCTCAGTCGGGCCATGGACGTCAGCGGATTACCCTTGGGCCAGAAACCGGCGACCCCGACGAACCCGAGGCCGAGCGCAACCTGCTGCGCCACCAGCACGAGAACGGAACGCGTCATGCGCCGACGATGGGTTTCCTGCCGGTTCAACACGATGAGAGCGGACAAGGGCGCATCAGGTTGTTCTGCCGGAGGGACTCCTCCTGCTGTGCTGCCCTGCAGATAGCGCGGGCCTGCCTCCACCGGCCATTGCCCCAGCTTGGTGATGAAGGAGCGAGGTGGGGGGTGTGCGACAGTGGCCGGGCACAACCGCCTGACTTGTACGGCGAGCGGCCACCCAGGACGGTGTGCGGTGCAACGTGTCCAGCGGAGAGCCCGAACGGCGGTAACCGTCCAGCGAGACCGCGTAGCGACGCGCGGCCCTGCGCGCCCTGCCGGCCGTGTCCCTGGACACTCCCCGGCCATGGTCGGCGACCCGCACGGAGGTCGGGGCCTCACCGAGGCGCTCGCTCAGGTGGGAGTCGCACAACCATCGTTCCGCGTGAGCAGCAGCGACCTCGGCCGTTAGTGGCGCTCTCGATCCCATTGGTCGAGGAGCTTGGGGAACTCGCGGCCCATGAAGCCGTACATGTCGCGCATCAGCTCCAGCCTGGCCCGGCTTTTGAGGTTGTCGCCGACTACGGCCAGCCCTTGCTCGGCGAGCTGCGCGAACGCGGTGAACTCGGTCATCTTCGCTCGGAATGCGCGTCCGAAGACGTCTTCGGTCAGCCGGTAGTGATCGCGGCGCCCCCGGGGTGGGCGGAAGCGCTCGACGAGCCCGGCCCGTTCGAGCTGCCCCAGGGCGACGCTCATGCTGCTCTTGGCCACTCCGAGCTGCTCGCACAGCCCCGGGGCGTCGGCGGAATCGCCCGGATCGACCAGGAGCACGCCGACGACCCGGCCTGCCGTACGGCTGAGCCCCAAACGCTCGAAGTACAGCCCGGCACTTTCCACGAACTCCTCAACACTGGCCACGTACAGATTCTAGTTTGTTCGGATCGTTCCGAACAGACTAGAATCATCGCATGCTGTCCATCGCCATCACCGGCGCCAACTCCGGAATCGGCCTGCGCGCCGCCCGCACCCTCGCCGCCGCAGGCCACCACGTGCTGGCACTGTGCCGGGACCCCGAGCGAGGCCGCGCCGCGCTGGCCGACATCAACGCCCACGCCGTGCACCCGGCAAGTCTGATCCAGGCCGACCTGTCGATACCCGACTCCATCGAGGCCGCCGCCAACCGGCTCGCACAGACCGTCGGCCACCTCGACGTGCTCATCAACAACTCCGCCGTCTTCGACCAAACGATCCGCGAGCCTGTCTTCACGGCGGACGGGCATGAACTGTTCTGGGCTACCAACCACCTGGGCCCGTTCCTGCTCACCGCCAGACTCAGCCCACTGCTCGCCACTGCGGACAAGCCTCGCGTGATCAACATCGCCAGCAAAGGGCTGCTCTCGACGCCCCGCATCCGGATCCGCTTCGACCAACTCGACGATCCGAGCTGGTTCAGCCCCACCCGCGCCTACTACCACGCCAAACTCGCCCAGATCATGACCACCTTCTCCCTGGCCGAGAAAGCCAAAGGACAGGTGGATGCGACCTGCGTACGCGTACCTGCTGTACGTCTGGACCCAGATCGGGTGGCGGCCATGCCATGGTTGCTGCGCACTTTGTACGCTCCCAAGAACCGTATGGCCGTCCCCGCCGAACGCCTCGGCGAGACCTACGCCCGCCTGGCCACGTGGGACGGGAACCTGCCCGGGCCGTACGTGGATGAAGACCTCCGCCCGTCCCGCGCCCCGGCCTTCGCCTACGATGAGGCCGCCCGCGAACGGCTGTGGTCCGTGTCCCAGGCCGCAACCGGCAACCCCACCTGGGCCTGGTGATTGTAGAGGCGGGTCATGAATACTTCCTGGCCATGCTGCGGGGCCCGGCGGGCGTCGGGAAGTCAACCCTGGCCAGGGCGATTCGGAGCCTGCTGGCAATCGCTTCGACACCACCGAGGTACGCCTGGTCCCCGCGCCTGTCAAAAGCTTGACGAACGTCAATTGCGTGGCCGCCGGTAGCGGGTTCAGCATGGCGCTGCACGGCGATGGGACGGTCAGTGCGCGGGGGCGAAACAAATCCGGCCAGCTGGGCGGCGGCACCAACACCACTCGCTCCGACTCGAAGCACGGCTCATTGAAAACATTTGGCAAATCTGGTTTTATGGATTCACTGTCGGGATGTGCCCGGCTACTTCCCCCTTTTGAGGAGCAACGATGAAGCTCACACAGGCCGCTGCGGCAACGTTCGGACTCAACGACGACTCCTGGAAGCGGCACGCCAACGCCTGGAGCGTCTGGACCCGTATGGCCGGGCTGGCGCCGATCCTCCTGCCGATCTACTTCCGCGACGCGCTGGGCTGGTGGGCACTAGCTCCGATCGCGGCGGGCGTGATCTGGATGTGGATCAACCCGCACGCGTTCAAGCCCGTCTACGAGCCCCGTAGCTGGGCGGAGAAGGGCATCTACGGCGAGAAGATGTACGCCGCCGACCACTCGCTGGCGGCCGAGGCGCACCGTCCCGCGATCCGCTGGCTGATCGCCCTGGCCGCCGTCGGCGCCGCGATCATGGTGTACGGCCTGATCCGCATCGAGGCCTGGCCGTCGGTGTTCGGTCTGTCGCTTATCTTCGTCTCCCAGCTGTGGCAGATTGACCGCTTCGTCGCCATCTACGAGGAGGGCCTGCGCCAGACGGCCGCCGAGGGCAACGCCGAGTGACCACGCCTGCCGCACCTGAAAGAGGATGAAACCACCCATGCGCACCCCTGGAGCGGCGCACCCGCGCCGCTGGTGGATCCTGGCAGCGCTCTGCCTGAGCCTCTGCTGGCGTTCGCCGCAGCGGGCATGATGCCTGACGCTCACCCAGTACGTCCAGTTCGTGGCCGGCTACGGCGTGCTGGAGGCGGACCTGGCGCTGCTGCCCTTCGCCGCGTCCTCGGCGATGTTCAACATGGCCGGGGCCACGCTGGGCCGCCGCTTCAACAACCGGGCCATGGTCACCACTTGCATGCTGATCATCGCCGCCGGTTCGGTCTGCTGTCGACGCTCAGCCCGGCAAGCGGCTACCTGTTGCTCGCCACCGCCTTGGTGGTCATGGGCATGGGCGCCGGGCTGGCCACCCCCGCTGCCGTGACCACGCTGATGGGTGCCATACCGCCGCGCGCGAGTCCTGGCCGGTGCCGTCGCCACAGCCGACCCAGCGGTCATCGCCGCGGCGGGGCAGGCCTTCACCGCCTCCATGTCCGTGAACATGGCCGTCGGCGCAGGGCCGCCGCAGTGGTCGCCGTCGTCCTGCTCCGTAGCCCTGCTGGAGGTGAGGCCTCGGCGGCTCTGGTCGTGTCCGCACGTACCCGTGAAACCATATGAACGAACTGTTCGATTGAAGGAAGGTTGTCTCCAATGCCACCCGCGTTCACCGCCGAGGAGAAGGCCCGCATCACCCGGCTGCTACTGGAGACCGGGGAAAAGCTGTTCACCAGCCAAGGACTGCGCAAGACCTCCCTGGAAGAGCTGATGACTCCGACCGGAGTGGCCAAGAGCAGCTTTTATGTCTTCTTCGACTCCAAGGAGGCGCTGTATCTGGAGCTGATGCTGCGGCAGTCGGGCGACGTCAAGCGCCGGGTCATCGACGGCGCCCTGCTGAGTACGGACGACACGCGTGAAGGCCTGCGCCGCTTCCTCCACGCCACCTTGGACGAACTGTCGGCCAACCCGCTGTGGCGGCGCCTGATGACCCACCCCGAGGAGATGCAGGCCGTGGCGCGCAAGCTCGACCCTCAGCGGATCGCCGCCATGGCCGACAATCCCGCCACCGCCTTGGGCGAGTTCTTGACCGCCCGCACTGCGCGCGGGGACTTGATCGCGGCCGAGCCCGCCGTGCTCGTCGGTGTCCTGCAGTGCGTGCTGCTGGTGCCGATGTTCGCCGAACGGCTCGGCGACCCCTCCCTCCGCCCCAAGATCCTCGACCTGCTCATCGACATCGTCGCCACAGGACTCGCGCCCGATCAGAGATGAGCACTGCATTGGTTCGATCCCGAAGACGCTGACCCGGTCATCGACGAGGGCGGCGTGCCTGTCCTCGAAGCGCCGCCGCGGCAAGGCGCAACTCAGCACCGACGCCGAGCGCCTGGCAGCCGAGATCGAGCGGCGCATGCCCCGAGCACTGTTGCTGTCGATTGCCGCGCGCACCGCCTCCTGACTGGGCTCTTGGGATGGGCGCCAAGATGACCGCACGTAGCGGTCGGTCCACACGCGTACGAACGGGTGTGAGGGACGGCACGGCGCCAGGTTTTTGACAAAGGGAGCTCTCCCTGAAGAGATCCGCCATCTGTGATCGGTAAGCGCCGCCGCTGTGTTGAGCAACCGGCGGCGCCGACGGTCCGTGCGCGGGTGGTGCACCGGCCGTCGCACCGGGATCACCGGCGGGCCGTACCTCCTGGGGACACGGTCCCTGCGGGACTGTTGGCGCGGGCGCGTCGCAGGTGCACGCCCACTGCTATCAGCCAGCAGAATCCGGACAACAGGGAGAGGTGTTCGAGCAGGCCCGCGGGAGCTGGTCGCCATATGCCTTGGGTGTCTAGGCGGTAGGCGATGCCGGCGGCGAAGGCGAAGCCGATGATGAGGGTCCCGGACAGACGGGAGTAGACGGCCCAAGCGCGGCTTGCTTCGCCCAGGCGTCTAGCGAGGACGAACGCGGCGGCGCTGAGCCCGGCGAACAGCAGTAAGCCGGCCACCTGGTGAATGACGCCGCTGGCGGTGACGATGTTCGGTTGCCCGGGCGGGTAGCCCAGTGCGGGATCGGTGGGCACCAGCCCGGCCACGATGAGTCCCGCCGCGGCGGTCGTGAGCAGGATCGGTCCCCAGGTCGCGCCGCGCCCACCTCGTAGAGCGCGGCGCACTCCGGCGGCGAAGGCGGCCAGCAGCAGGCCGCCGAGCACGAAGTTGATCGTCTGTAGCCAGGCGCGCTCGCCGGTGCCGAGCTGGCTGGCGCCGTGGTGCCACAGGCTGTAGCCGGGCCGGGTGGCGCCGTCGGCCCACAGCAGTACCGGCACCAGGACGCCGGCGGCGATTCCGCTACCGAGCAGCGACGAAAGGGTGCGTGAGGTCATCGGGAAAGTCCTCCTCGTTCTCCGCGACGGCGAGCGTCGCGGGCCGACCAGACTTCCCGGCTCTCCACCAGCACGCCCAACAGGGGTGCAGCTTGATTGATACAGTTATTTTAGCTCATACTGAAATAACTGCAAGAGGGGATGAACCGCCGTGACTGAACAGGAGCCGTTGCTGGAGTGGGTGGAGCGGGTAGCCATGTACCTGGCGCGCGATGGTGTGCCGCCGATCGCCGGGCGGGTACTGGGCTGGCTCATGGTCTGCGACCCGCCGGAGCAGTCCGCCGGGCAGATCAGCGAGGCCATCGGCGCCAGCCGCGCCTCGCTGACCTCCAACCTGCGGCTGCTGACCGGCATGGGATTCCTGACCTGGCGCACCCGGCCGGGCGAGCGGACCGTCTACTACCGGATGGCCGAGGACGCCTGGGCGGTGGTGGCCCGCAAGCAGATCGCCGGCATCACCTCCTTCCTCGACATCACACGCAACGGCCTGGACCTGGTCGGCCCGGACGACGAGCGGGCCTCACGCATCCGCCAGGCGCACGCCACCTTCGAATGGATGGCCAAGGTCTTCGACAACGCGCCACCCCTGAACCCCACCCCGGCCAACGACCGCGACGAGGAGGAGACACCGTGACCAGACAGGCCATCGTGGTAGGCGGCGGCATCGGCGGACTGGCCGCTGCCGTCGCCCTGCATCGGATCGGCTGGCGGGCCATCGTGCTGGAGCGGGCGGCCGAGTTGCGTGAGATCGGTGCTGGCATGTCTCAGGCTCCGAACGCCATGCGCGCGCTCGATGAACTTGGCGTGGGCCGGCAGGCGCGTGCGGCCGGGGTGCCCACGTACTCTGCGGTGCCCGCCGGATGGGTGCGCACCGGCGCGGAAGTCACCGGCATCCAGCAAGACCAACACGACCAGCACACGGTGACGGTCGCCTGGAGCGGCGGCGAGGCCACCGCTGACCTGGTGATCGGCGCGGACGGTATCCGCAGCACGGTGCGCCGACTGCTGTGGCCGGATGCGCCGCCGCCGCGTTTCCTGGGCCGCACCGCCTGGCTGGGCATCGTGGATGCCGACGGGCTGCCCGGCAGCATCACCATGGGTCCCGGCGGCTACTTCCTCATCCACCCCGTCAGCGGCGGCCGCGCCTACTGGGCGTACGTCACCACCGCCGACCAGGCGGGCATCCGCTACGACCAAGAGAAGACCGAAGCGGCCCGCCGAGTCGCCACCTGGCACGAGCCGATCCCTGCGCTGATCGAGGCCACACCAGAAGAGGCGGTGATCCATATCGACATCTGCGACCTGGACCCGCTGCCCACCTACGTCCGCGGGCGGGTGGCGCTGCTCGGCGACGCCGCGCACGCGATGAGCCCGGATCGCGGCCAGGGTGCCGGGCAGTCCATCGAGGATGCCGTCGTGCTCGCCGCTGCCCTCACCGACAAACCCACAGTCGAGGCCGCGCTGCGGCGCTACGACGCCGAGCGCCGCCCGCGCACCCAGGCCACTGCCCTAGGTGCCCGCGCCGACGGGCGCCGCACCACCTCCACGGCCGGGTACCGGGCCCTGGTCAGCATGATCCGGCTGGTGCCCGCACCGTTGTGGCGCAAAGGCATCGCCGCCGACGGCAACACCACCTGGCGATGGCACCCGCCGCACCTGCCGTCGCTGACCACGCACCTATGACCCAGAGCCAATGCCAGCGCAGCTCAGCACCGTTGGCAGGCCCCACGCTTGCTGCGTGATGGTCCGATGTAGGCGGCATACAACGGGCGGAGCTCGTCACGGGCCTTGGCCAGATCGTTGGTTCTGATGGCATGCGTGTCGGCGGGCCGGCTCGTCCGGCCCACTGGATACGCTGCGAAAGGCGAGGCGGTTTCGACACGCGCCCACAGATTTTTTGCAAGTTTTTTGGTGGTCGATGGTGCCGCTCGGGTGGGACGGCAACAAGCGCCGCCAGGCGAGAACCTGGCGGCGCTTGTCCTCGGCACTCGGCAGACCCCGGCCGGCGTCCTGCCCTAGTGCAGGGACAGGAGGTGGGCGAGCTCCTGCTCCACTTCCTGGTTGGCGACGAACAGCAGCTCGTCCCCCGCCTCCAGCGGATCGTCCGCGGTCGGCACCAGGACCCGGCCCTCGCGCAGGATCGCCACCAGCGCCGCGTCCACCGGCCACGGCACCGAGCCGGCTCGCTGGCCGACCACCGGCGCGTCCTCGGCCAGTGTCAGTTCCACCAGGTTGGCCTGGCCCTGGCGGAAGGTCATCAGGCGGACCAGGTCGCCGACGCTCACCGCCTCCTCCACCAGCGCGCTCAGCAGGCGCGGGGTCGAGACGGCCACGTCGACGCCCCATGACTCGTTGAACAGCCACTCGTTGTTGGGGTGGTTGATCCTGGCCACCACGCGGGGCACGCCGTATTCGGTCTTGGCCAGCAGCGACACGACCAGGTTGACCTTGTCGTCGCCGGAGGAGGCGACGACGACGTGGCAGTTGTTGAGACCGGCCTCGTCCAGCGACGCGATCTCGCAGGCGTCGGCGAGCAGCCATTCGGCGCGCGGCACGCTGTCGATCTTGATGGCGGCGGGGTCGACGTCGATGAGCAGGACCTCGTGGCCGTTCTCCAGGAGCTCGGCCGCGATGGAACGGCCGACGGCTCCCGCTCCGGCGATGGCGATGCGCATCACTGGTCCTCTTCCGGTGCCGCGGCGAGCACCTTGTTGATCCGGTCCATGTCGTTCTCGGCGGCGATGACGTGAAGCACGTCGCCATCCTGGACCACGGTGTCCTCCGTGATGGTCACGGCCTCGCCCATGCGGTTGACGAAGGCGGCGCGCGTGCGGACGCGGCTCTCCAGGTCGGCCATGCGGGTGCCGATCCAGGCGGGATGGGCGGCGACCTCCGCCAGCACCACGGTGCCGGTGGGGTCGCGCCAGAGCGGCTCGGCGCCCTCGGGGAGGATGCGGCGCAGGATCTGGTCGGCGGTCCACCGCACGGTCGCCACCGTGGGGATGCCCAGCCGCTGGTAGACCTCGGCTCGCCGAGGGTCGTAGATGCGGGCCACCACGTTGTCGACGCCGAACGTCTCGCGGGCCACGCGCGCGGAGATGATGTTGGAGTTGTCCCCGCTGGAGACCGCCACGAACGCCGCCGCGGACTCGACACCGGCCTCGGTGAGCACGTCGCGATCGAAGCCGACGCCCGTCACCCGCCGCCCCCGGAACCCGGCGCGCAGCCGGCGGAACGCCTGGGGGTTGCGGTCGATGATGGCGACGGAATGGCCGCTGTCTTCGAGGATGTGCGCGAGGGTCGAACCCACCCGGCCACATCCCATGATCACTATATGCATATCCCCCCGCATCTCGCGGTCGGCCGGTTGCTCGACACCAGTATGGCCCCAGTGGGGACTCACCTCGTTTAGCGCCTGCGTATGGGGCTAGCATCTCGTTACGTGGCGAAGGTAGCGGATCTTGTCAAACGCGTGCTCGTGGGGCGTGCCCTGCGTAGCGGGCAGCTTCATGAGCAACTCCTCCCCAAACGGATCGCACTACCTGTTTTCGCGAGCGACCCGCTCTCCTCGGTGGCGTACGCGCCGCTGGAGATCCTGGTCGCACTTTCCGTAGCGGGAGTCGCCGCCTATCACTTCGCGCCGTGGATCGCCGTCGCCATCGTGGTGCTGATGTTCACCGTCGTGGCGTCGTACCGGCAGACCGTGCACGCCTATCCGAGCGGCGGCGGTGACTACGAGGTCGCCATGACCAACCTCGGTCAGAACGCCGGCCTGACCGTGGCCAGCGCGCTGATGGTCGACTACGTGCTGACAGTCGCCGTCTCCGTGTCGTCGGGGGTCGACAATATCGGCGCGGCCATCCCATTCGTTGCCGAGCACAAGGTCGGCGTGGCCATCTCCATGGTGGTCCTGCTCACCGTCATGAACCTGCGGGGCATCCGCGAGTCGGGCGGGATCTTCGCCATTCCCACCTACGCCTTCGTCGTCGGCGTCCTCGGCATGATCGCGTGGGGGTTCTTCCGGCTGGGCGTGTTCGGCGACGACCTGACGGCGCCGAGCGCGGACTTCGAGCTCCACGCCGAGCAGGACGGCTCCGCGCTGGCCGGCCTGGCCCTGGCCTTCATGCTCCTGCGCGCCTTCTCCAACGGCTGCGCCGCGCTGACCGGCGTCGAGGCGATCAGCAACGGCGTCCCGGCCTTCCGCAAGCCCAAGAGCAAGAACGCCGCCACCACGCTGGCGCTGATGGGCCTGATCGCGGTGTCGATGTTCGTGGGCGTCATCGCGCTCGCGCTCATCTCCGGCGTCAAGGCGGCGGAGAACCCGCAGGAGCAGCTCATCATCAACGGGCAGCCGGCGCCTCCCGGCTACACCAACGAGGCGATCCTGCCGCAGGTGGCCTCGGCCGTGTTCGGTCACGACTCGACGGGCTTCATCTTCATCAGCGCCATCACCGCGCTCATCCTGTTCCTGGCTGCGAACACCGCCTTCAACGGCTTCCCCGTGCTCGGCTCGATCCTGGCCCAGGACCGCTACCTGCCGCGCCAGCTGCACACCAGGGGCGACCGGCTGGCGTTCTCCAACGGCATCGTCCTGCTCTCCGGGTTCGCCTGCCTGCTGATCTTCGTGTTCAACGCCAACCCCAGCGCGCTCGTGCACCTGTACATCGTCGGCGTGTTCGTGTCGTTCACACTGAGCCAGATCGGCATGGTGATCCACTGGACTCGGCTGCTGAAGACCGAGACCGAGCGGCAGGCGCGGCGGCACATGATCCGCTCGCGGGCCATCAACGGCTTCGGCGCGGTGTTCACGGGGCTTGTGCTGGTCGTGGTCCTGGTGACCAAGTTCCTGCTGGGCGCGTGGATCGTGGTGCTGGCCATGCCGGTGCTGTTCGTGCTGATGAAGGGCATCCGGGGGCACTATGACCACGTCGCGAGCGAGCTGGCGATCACCGAGGACTACGAGCCGACGATGCTGCCCGCGCGCAACCACGCCATCGTGCTCGTCTCCAAGATCCACAAGCCGACCCTGCGAGCGCTGGCGTACGCGCGTGCCACGAGGCCGTCCATGCTGGAGGCCGTCACCGTGGGCGTCGAGGGTGAAGAGGCACGCAAGCTGCAGGACGAGTGGGAGCGGCGGGGCATCCCGGTGCCGCTCAAGATGCTCGACTCGCCGTACCGGGAGATCACGCAGCCCATCCTCGACTACGTCAAGCACCTGCGCAGGCGCTCGCCGCGCGACGTGGTGACCGTGTTCATCCCCGAGTACGTGGTGGGCCACTGGTGGGAGCACCTGCTGCACAACCAGAGCGCGCTCCGGCTGAAGGCGCGGCTGCTGTTCAAGCCGGGGGTCATGGTCACGAGCGTGCCCTGGCAGCTGCACTCCTCGGACCGGCTCAAGGGCCGCCCGGAGCCGTTCGCACCGGGTTCGGTGCGCCGGCCGTGGCACCAGACGGTCAAGGAAGAGGAGCAGCTCAAGAGCTGATCAGCACGCGCAGCCGGTCGGTGTCGGACGCGCTCCAGCCCGGCGGCGCGGCGACCGCGGCCCAGCCGTCGACGATGTTGGGGCCGTAGCGGTGCCCGTGGCCCGGCGGCACGGACAGCCCGGCCGTCAGATCCACCAGCACCTGCCAGAAGGTCACGAGCGGGAACCAGTTCATCTCCGGATTCATCCCCGGACCCCGCGCGCCCTCCAGCCAGGCCGGCCGGCGGTAGATCAGCTCGGGAGACCACCACACGACCGGGTCGGAGGCGTTCTGCAGGTAGACCACGCGCGGGCGGACCCAAGGCCCCGGCGGCCGGTCCAGGTCGTCGGGGTGCTGGGCGAACCTGACCGTCTTGCCCCCTTGGTAGATCGGCCGCCACACAGGGCTGCCGGGTTCGCGGCCGTTCGTGACGCTGCGCCAGATGTGATTGGCGTTCGGCGGGCCGACGAACACCGCGCCGTCTGCCTTGGCCGCCAGGTCCTCCAGGTCGCGGAAGGCCCCCTCCAGCTGGTAGGACCCCAGGCTCTCGCCCGACAGCACCAGCTTCGGCCGCTCGCCGGGCGGCAGCCTGGCCCACCTGGCGCGTACCGCCTCGAACAACGCCCGCCCCGCGGCCGCCGCCTTGTCCCGGTCGAGCAGGAACGACGCCCAGCTCGGCAGATACGAGTACTGCAGGGCGACCATGGCGGAGCGGCCGTTGTACATGTACTCCAGCGCGTCGGCGATGTGCGGGTCGACCCAGCCGGTGCCCGTCGTGCCGAGCACGGCGAGCACAGGGCGGCTGAACGCGCCGGCGCGTTCGAGCTCGCGAACCGCCAGCGCCGCCTGGGCCTGAGGCGAGCGGGTGGAGTCGAGTCCGACGTAGACCCTGATCGGGTCGGCGGCAGGGCGGCCGGAGAAGGCGGCGAGCCTGGCGCGGGTGGTGGCGGTGCCGGTGAAGCGGCGGCCTTCCTTGCCGAGCGACTCCCAGGTCACCAGCGAACCCGGGCCGCCGGACACCAGGGTGGAGGTGGGCCTGTGCACCCCCGGGTGGGTGCCGGCGTTGGTGACCGAGGAGACTTCGCTCACCCGGGCGGAGAAGGCGGAGAAGACCACATCGTTGGCGAAGACGACGACCACGAGCCCGATGACGAGCACGCCGAGGACATGGCCGACATAGATCGGGACGAACCGCTCGAGCCAGGCGATCAGCTTGCGGCAACCCAAGCGGACAAGCCGCGAAATAGCGAGAAATAGTGTGAAGAGGGCGACGGCTATCGCGACGATCACCGGAGGAAACCACGTGATCCGCGTGTCCATGCCCATGAGCGCCCGCAGGTCGCGTTGCCAGTCCACGCTGTACCAGAGCGCGACCGCCGCCAGTGCCCCGCCCACGCCGATCAGGAGCTGCCAGGCGACCCAACGGCCCCGCTCCGGCAGCCGGTAGGAGATCACCGCCCGGCCCAGCGCGCCGAGCGTGGCTCCCACGGCGTACCCCAGGATGCCGGTGACCGCGCACATCACCCCCTGGTACAACCACGTGCGGGGCAGCATCGACGGCGTCAGCGACGCGCAGGCGAACAGGACGGCCAGCAGCGCCCCCCCGAAGCCGGGCCGCCGCCGCACCACCCTCGCCGTTCCCACGACCACCTACAGTAATGGATCAATCTGGCCAGGTAGGGGGCATAGGGTGGCGGTGTGGAACAGGTATCTCTCGAGTTGACGGTGGGTCCGGTCGCGCACGGTGGCTGGTGTGTGGCACGCCACGAAGGACGCGTGGTGTTCGTCCGGCACGCGCTGCCCGGCGAACGGGTCATCGCCGACGTCACCGAGGAGACCACCCGGTTCCTGCGTGCCGACGCCGTGGAGATCCTCGAGCCGTCGCCAGACCGCGTGGTCCCGCCCTGCCCCTACGCGGGCCCGGGCCGCTGCGGCGGCTGCGACTGGCAGCACGCCACGCCGCAGGCACAGCGGCGGCTCAAGGCCCAGGTCGTGGCCGAGCAGTTGCACCGGCTGGCGGGGATCGAGCGCGAGGTCGTGGTCGAGGAGGTGCCGGGGGCCAAGGACGGGCTCGGCTGGCGTACGCGCGTGCAGTTCGCCGCCCTGCCGACCGGCGAGCTGGGCTTCCGGCGGCACCGTTCGCACGAGATCGAGGTAGTGGACGCCTGCCTGATCGCCCACCCCGAGGTGGAGGCGGTCGGGGCGGAGGCGCATGACTGGCCCGGTGCCTCCGGGGTCGAGGTCATCGCCTCCTCCAGCGGCGACCGGGCCGTGGTGGTCTCACCCCGGCCGCGCCGCAGCGTCACCGTCCCCGAGCTCGACGCGCCCGCCTCGATCCTGCTCGACCAGGGCAAGGGCCACACGGTGCCGCGGCGCGGGTCGGGAGTGCTGCACGAGCAGGTGGCCGATCGCGAGTTCCGGGTGGCAGGCAGCGGTTTCTGGCAGGTCCACCCGGGGGCCGCGGAGACGCTGCTGGACGCCGTGCTGGCGTACGCGGCGCCGGAGCCGGGTGAGTGGGCGCTCGACCTCTACTGCGGCGTCGGCCTGTTCGCGGCCGGGCTCGCCGAGGCCGTCGGGCCCGAGGGAGCGGTGTTCGGCCTGGAGTCCGAGGCTTCGGCCGTCCGCGACGCCCGCGCCAACCTGCGCGACCTGCCGCAGGCGCGGGTGGAGCGGGGGCGGGTGGAGGAGGCGCTCGACCGGTTCCAGATCGAGCGCGCCGACCTCGTGGTGGTGGACCCGCCGCGGTCCGGGCTCGGGCGCGAGGTGGTTGAGCGGATCACGGGGCTGGAGGCGTTGCGGATCGTGTACGTGTCGTGCGATCCCGCCACGTTCGCCCGGGATCTGAAGTGGCTGGCCGAACGCGGATACGTGCTCGAGGACCTGCGTGCTTTCGACGCCTTCCCCATGACTCATCACGTGGAATGTGTGGGGCTGCTGGTCAGGAAATAGCCCTGCGAACAGCGCCATTCCCGTGCCAACCGTGAGCTGACGTCCGTCGTCCTTACATGCGTCACATTGCCCACATGTAGAGGACCTCGACGGTGAGAATCGTCTTATCGGCCGCGCTCGTCGCGGCAGCGACGCTCGGCACGGCACTCCCCGCCCAGGCGGCTGCTCCCGCGATCCAGATCGTGAAGATCTACTACGATTCCCCAGGGGCCGACCGGCGCTCCAACAGCTCGCTGAACGCCGAGTACATCACCGTCCTCAACACGACGACGCGCACGGTCGATCTCGAAGGCTGGACGATCCGCGACAAGACCGGCTACACCTACGAGTTCGGCCCGGACGTCGTGCTCGGCGCCAAGAAGCGGATCACCCTGCGTTCCGGGCAGGGTGAGGACGGGGCCAGCAGCGTGTACTGGGGACGCAAGCAGTACGTCTGGAACAACGACCAGGACACCGCCTACGTCCGCAACCCGAGCGGCAAGCTCATCGACTCCTGCTCCTACAGGGCCTCGCGGTACCGGGGGTCCTCGGCCTACGTGACCTGCTGACTCGTGCTCGCGGCCGTCGGCGGGGTGGCCGGGGCACGACGCCGATGTGAATCCTGGGCTCAGAGCCAGCCCATGCGCTGGGCGGTGCGGATCGCCTCCAGGCGGTTTTGAGCGTTGAGCTTGGTCATGGCGCTCGACAGGTAGTTGCGCACGGTGCCCTCGGTCAGGTGCAGCTCGCCGGCGATCCGCGAGATCGTCGCCCCGTCGCCGGCCAGCCGCAGCGCGTCGCGTTCGCGCTCGGTCAGCGGGCTGTCCCCCGCCGCCATCGCCGCCGCGGCCAGCTCCGCGTCCAGGTAGCGGCCGCCGCTCTGGACCTTACGGATCGCCATGGCCAGCTCCTCGGCCGAGGCGTCCTTGCCGAGGAACCCGCTCACGCCCGCCGCCATGGCCCTGCGCAGGTAGCCCGGCCGGCCCAGGCTGGTCAGGATGACGATCTTGCACTGGGCGCTGATGCGCTCGGCCGCGCTCAGGCCGTCCATGCCCGGCATCTCGATGTCGAGCACCGCCACGTCAGGCCGATGCTCGGCCACCGCGGCGACCACCTCGTCGCCCCGGCCCACCTGGGCCACGACCTGGATGCCGTCCTCGAGGTCCAGCAGGGCCGCGATGGCGCCGCGGATGAGGTGCTCGTCGTCGGCGAGCAGCACGCGGATGGTCATGAAAGCTCCCGGAGAATCATGCGGGCACCCCTGCCCGCAGCAGGTAGCGGCCCTCGGGCGCCGGCTCCGCCTTCAAGGTGCCGCCTGCCGCGCGCACGCGATCGGCCAGGCCCGCCAGCCCGGTGGGCGCATGCTCGCCCACCGGGCCGCTCACCCCGTCGTTGGTCATTTCCAGCACGCCGTCCTCGATGGTGATCGTGCAGCGTTCGGCCCGGCTGTGCTTGAGCACGTTTGTCGCGCCCTCGCGGACGACCGTGGCCAGCAGCGTGCGGGTCTCCGGCGTCAGCGAGGCCGTGTCGGCGCGTACGGTGCACCGCACGTCCGCCGCCTCCAGCACCGCCCGCACGCTGGCGAGCACCTCTTCCAGGTCGACGGCCCGGTAGTTCTGCACGACGGTGCGGACTTCGCGTAACGACTGCCTGGCCAGGTCGCGTACCCCGAACATCTCCGCCGCCGCCGCGCCAGGATCGGTGCGCAGCGTCTGCTCGGCGTGGGCGGCCCGGGCCGCGACGTCGGTGAGGCTCTGCCCGAGCAGGTCGTTGAGATCGCGGGCGAACCGCAGCCGCTCTTCGGAGACCGCCAGCCTGGACAGTGCCTCCTGCCCCTCGTGCGCTTCCTTGGCCAGCTGCCAGAGCCGCAGGTTGGCCCACACCGCGCCGACGCAGATCACGGTGAACACCGTCTGCATCAGCAGCAGGGGGAGGACGAGGCCTTCGACCAGGGCGATGTAGACGTTGATGACCACGATTGAGGCGACGGAAAGGGCGATGACGGTGCGCTTGCGCACGAACGCCGCCATCAACGCGAGCCAGACTGGGATGATCCAGATCAGCGGGAAGACCGAAAGGAGCACGACGATCGCCCCGGTGACCGCCAGGATCGCGGTGGGCCGCTTTCCGCCCCGGACGGCGATCGTGAACGGGCGCGTGCTCAGCACGTTGAAGACCAGCAGCAGGAGGACCGCGCCCACGCCCAGCGGCCAGGGCAGGATCCCCGCCTGCCAGCGGATGAACAACTCCGCGTAGCCGAACAGCGGCAACAGGAGGATGACGTTGGTGGAGCCGATGCACAACCAGCGGACCTTGTCCAGCTTGGAGGCCCTCCGGACCTTGGCGACCATCCCGCGCATCAGGCCGGCACCGCCGCGCGCAGCAGGAACTCGCCCGCCGGGGTGGGCGCGGCGGAGAAGGACCCACCGGCCGTGGCCAGCCGCTCCGACAGCCCGCGCAGGCCGTTGCCGGGCGGCGCGGGCTCCCCGTGCACGCCGTCGTTGAGCATCTCGAGCACGCCTCCGTGGATGGTGATCGCGCAGCGGGTGGCCCTGCTGTGCTTGAGCACGTTGGTGCCGCCCTCGCGGACCGCCCACGCCAGCAGCGCCCTGGCGGCCGGCGACAGGCCGTCCGCCCTGGCCACGATGTCACAGCGGGCACCGGCCGCCTCCAGCGCCGCGCGTACGCCGTCGAGCTCCTCGTCCAGGTCGAGCGCCTGGTAACCGTGCACCGCCTGCTGCACCTCGGCCAGCGACTCCGCGGCCAGCGCACGGACCTCGGCCATCTCGGCCGCCGCCCGCCCGGTGTCCTTGCTCGCCAGCTTGGCGGCCAGCTCGCTCTTCAGCGTGATGACAGAAAGGCTGTGCCCGAGCAGGTCGTGCAGGTCGCGCGCGAAGCGCAGCCGCTCCTCGGCCACCGCCAGCCGCGCCTTGGCCTCCCTGCTGTTGTAGGCGTCTCTGATCACCCACCAGAGCCAGCGCCACAGCAGCATGGCCACGACCATCGAGACGGAGGAGACCGCGCTGCCGAGCAGCACGCCCTGCCATGCCTGCTCGGTCATCAGGACCGTGTAGCCGGTGACGGCGGTCACGACGGCCACCGTGAGACCGGCCGTCGCCCACGGCCGGAGGTAGAGCGCGGCCGCCGCCAGCCACAGCCCTTCGGTCTGCATCCACACGCTCGCGGCGTCCGCGTCCAGCGGCAGGAGCGCCAGAGCGGCCACCGCGAACACCGCCGCGAGCAGCAGCTTCACCGTGGGACGCGGCCGGGTGTCGAAGGCGTCCCTGAGGAGGAAGGGGAAGAGCCCGTAGAAGCCGATCGCGCACACGATGGAGACGGCCGCGGCTAAGGGAGAGAGCGTGCCCTCCGCCGCCGCCGCGAGGGTGAACACGATGGAGAGGATGGCGACGAACACCACCAGCCCGTCCATCCAGTAGATCAGGATCTTCCGCGCCGTGTCCGGCCGGGCCGCCATCGCCCCTCCCCACTGACAGAAGCCTCCTGGTCCCTAAATCCTATCGTCAGGGGCCCCGCAGAATCCGCGTCACGTCCCGCGACGGTGGGACGCCGCGCAGCGACAGCCAGGCCAGCCCGTGGCGGGCGGCGTAGCCGGCGAGGGTGCGGGCGTCGAGCTCACTCAGGTCGCCCTCGCCCGCCAGCACCGGGGTCAGGGCGATGCGCCGCCATGCCTGGCCGGGATCTGGCAGGTCCTGTGCCCGGACGATCTGGTCCTTGGCCAGCTGGATGGCCGCCGCGAGCCGGCGCAGGCGGCCGTGGGGAGCCGAGCGCGGCTGCATGGCGGCCAGCAGGTTCACGGTGCCGACCTCGGCGCCCGCCTCGTGGGTGGTGCGCAGCATCGCCACGTCGGCGGCGTCCAGCCCATACGGCCTCAGCGGGAGCGTGAAGCTGACCCGCAGCGGCCGCTCACGCTGCATGGCCCGGATGGCGCGGGCCCTGCGCAGCGCCACGGCGCCGTCCTCACTGTCGCGGATCTCGAAATCGACGGCCGCGGCGTCGAACGCGCCGACCACTCTGCGGTAGGCGGCGGCGAGCCCGCCCGGCCTGGTGCAGGTCACGGCCAGCTCCTCGACGCCGGGCCCGCCGAAGGTGGGAACGGCGTCACCACCCAGCGCCCTGAGCCGGCCGATCTTGTTCGCCACCGGGTTCTTACCGGGATCGACTGGATCGCTCCGGCTGGTGTACTGATCGGGTGTTTCGAGCGGATCGCCCTGGTCCGTGCCTGGCTCAGTCGTTTCGAGTGGAACACTCCGGTCCGCGTCAGGCTCGGGTGTTTCGAGCGGCCCCGCCCACTTCGGGGAGCAGCCGTCGTCGCCGCCGGCGATGAGGTGGCCCAGCATGTAGTGGCGCACGCCGGTGCGGCGGGACTGAGCCGGCAGGTCGAAGCCGGGGTCGCGGGCCGTGTCGACGAAGCCCACGAACGGGGCAGGCCGCTCCGCGGCAACCGCGGGGGAGGCGCTGGGGGACGGCTCCACCACCGCCGGCGGTGTCCGCGACGGCGGGGCGGCGGCGCCCGCGGGCAGCAGCTGGATCGCGACGGCGGTGGCGGCGGCGAGCCCGAGACCGCCGAGGATCGCGAGCGGGCGGGGGAGCGTGCCGGGTTCCCGTTTGTGCCGTGGCATAGAACACCCCGCGTAATCGGTCGGCTACATACGGCGCTTGACGGGCACGCTAGCAAGCGTTCCCGGCGCGGCGCGGGCCTTTTCCGGTTCGCGTCCGATGTGTGCCGATAATGTGGGCATGAAGCTACGGATCTTCACCGAGCCCCAGCAGGGCGCGACATATGACGACCTGCTTAGCGTCGCCCAGACCGCCGAACGGCTGGGCTTTGACGCTTTCTTCCGTTCTGACCACTACCAGCGCATCGGCCCCGGCGACCCGGGCCCCGGCTCCACCGACGCGTGGATCACGCTGGCCGGCCTGGCCAGGGAGACCTCGCGGATCCGGCTGGGCACGCTGGTGACACCGGCCACGTTCCGGCTTCCCGGGCCCCTGGCGATCAGCGTCGCGCAGGTCGACCAGATGAGCGGCGGCCGGGTCGAGCTGGGCTTCGGCGCCGGCTGGTTCGATACCGAGCACGCGGCGTACGGCATTCCGTTCCCGCCGCAGAACGAACGGTTCGGGCGGTTCGAGGAGCAGCTCGAGATCATCACCGGCCTGTGGACCGCGGAGAAGACCTTCTCGTTCGAGGGCAGGTACTACCGGGTCGCCGACTCGCCCGCGCTGCCGAAGCCGGTGCAGCGGCCCCGGCCGCCGATCATCATCGGTGGGTTCGGCGCCAAGCGCACGCCTCGGCTGGCGGCGACGTACGCGGATGAGTACAACGTGCCGTTCCGCACGCTGACCGACACGGCCGAGGCGTTCGGCCGGGTGCGCGAGGCCTGCGAGAGCACCGGGCGCACCCTGGTCTGCTCGCTCGCGCAGACCGCCATCGTGGGCCGCGACCGGGCCGAGGTCGAGCGGCGCGCGGCCGCGGTCGGCGAGAACCCCGGCACACTGCGGGAGAACGGCCTGGCCGGCACGCCCGCCGAGGTGCTCGAGAAGATCGGGAAGTTCGCCGAGCTGGGCGCCGAGCGGGTCTACCTGCAGATCCTGGATCTGGGCGACCTCGAGCACCTGGAGCTGATCGCGGCCGAGGTGCTGCCGCACGTGTAAGTATTCGCTGGCGGGGGTTCGCGGGGTTGCGGCAAACTTGGGGCGTGCTGCTGACGATCACGACCACCGCGAGCCCTGCCACCGACCTGGGTTTTCTCCTGCACAAGCATCCCGGGCGCGTGCAGGAGTTCAGCCAGTCGTTCGGCACGGCCAGGGTGTTCTACCCCGAGGCGGGCGAGGAGCGGTGCACGGCGGCGCTCCTGCTGGAGGTCGACCCGATCGCGCTGGTCAGGTCGCGCGGCAAGGGCTCGCCCGACTTCAGCCTGTCGCAATACGTCAACGACCGCCCCTACGCCGCGTCCTCGCTGCTGGCCGTGGCGCTGGGAGACGTGTTCCGCACGGCGCGGGCGGGCCGGTGCAAGGCCCGGCCCGAGCTTCCCGGCCAGGCGCTGCCGCTGGAGCTGAGGCTGCCCGCGCTGCCCTGCCGGGGTGGACCCGATCTGGCGCGGCGGTTGTTCGAGCCGCTCGGCTGGGAGGTCGAGGCGCAGCCGCTCCCGCTCGACGAGGGGTTCCCGGAGTGGGGCGAGTCGCGCTATGTCCGGCTCACCCTGCGCGGCGCGGCCCGCCTGTCCGACGCGCTCAACCACCTCTATGTGCTGCTGCCCGTGCTCGACGACGGCAAGCACTACTGGATCGCGCCCGACGAGGTGGACAAGCTGATCAGGGCCGGTGAGGGCTGGCTGCGCGGGCACCCGGAACGCGGGCTGATCACCCGGCGCTACCTGGGCCGGCGCTGGGCCCTGGCCCGCACCGCGCTGACCCGGCTGGCCGAGCTCGGCGACGAGACGGAAGAGCAACTGGAGCCCGCGGTCGCGGAGGACGCGCCGCCGGAGGAGACCGCCGCCGACGAGATGGCCGCCGCCGAGGCCGAGGCCCACGCCACAACCACGGCACCCGCCGCCTCCTACGCGCCCGCGGACGCGCCCACCGCGCCCTACGCGCCCACCGCGCCCTACGCGCCCACCGCGCCCTACGCGCCCACCGCGCCCTACGCGCCCACCGCGCCCTACGCGCCCGCCGCGACCGGCGTGCTCGCGCAGGACGCGCTCATCGGTGGCGCGCGTGTGGAGGGCGTGAGCGCGCCAGATGCCGCGGCCGAGGTGGCGGGGACCGAGGGGAGCGAGTCCAAGGGCAAGTCGCTCAGCGTCCGGCGACGGGAAGCCGTGCTGGCCAAGCTCGAAGAGCTCGGCGCGGTCAGCGTGATCGACCTGGGCTGCGGCCAGGGCGAGCTGGTCGGCGCGCTGCTGGCCAGGCCCAAGTTCGCCAGGGTCGCCGGCATGGACGTCTCGTCGATGGCGCTCACCATCGCCGCACGCAAGCTCCGCCTGGACCGCATGCCCGACGCCAAGCGCGCCCGCCTCACCCTGTTCCAAGGCGCGCTCACCTACACCGACAAGCGGCTCAAGGGCTACGACGCCGCCGTGCTCATGGAGGTGATCGAGCACGTCGACCCACCCCGCCTGACCGCGCTCGAACGGGTCGTGTTCGGCCACGCCAAGCCCGCACACGTGCTCGTCACCACGCCCAACATCGAGCACAACGTCCGCTATGAGTTCCTGACCGGCCTGCGCCACCCCGACCACCGCTTCGAGTGGACCCGCGCCGAGTTCGCCGCCTGGGCGACCCGGGTGGCCACCGAGCACGGCTACCAGGTCGCGTTCGAGCCGGTCGGCGACGACGACCCCGAGGTCGGCCCGCCGACCCAGATGGGAGTGTTCACCCGTGATCAGCGTTCCTGAGCTGTCCCTCGTGGTGCTGGTCGGCGTCTCCGGCAGCGGCAAGTCCACGTTCGCGCGCAAGCACTTCAAGCCGACGCAGGTCATCTCCTCCGACTTCTGCCGCGGCCTGGTCGCCGACGACGAGAACGACCAGGCGGCCACCCCGGCGGCGTTCGACCTGCTGCACCACATCGTCGGCGTGCGCCTGTCCAGGGGCCTGTTCACCGTGGTCGACGCCACCAACGTCCAGTACGCCGCCCGCAAGAGCCTCATCGACCTGGCGAGGAAACACGACGTGCTGGCCGACGCGATCGTCCTCGACGTGCCGGAGGAGGTGGCGATCGAGCGCAACGCCGTGCGGCCCGACCGCGACTTCGGCCCTGGCGTAGTGATCCGCCAGCGCAAGGACCTGCGCCGCTCGCTCGGCAAGATCTCCGGCGACGGCTTCAGGAAGGTCCACGTGCTGCGCGGCCTCGACGAGATCGAGAACGCGATGATCACGTACGAGAAGGCGTGGTCGGACCTGACCGAGCTGACCGGCCCGTTCGACGTCATCGGCGACGTGCACGGTTGCCGCGCGGAGCTGGAGACCCTGCTGCGCGAGCTCGGCTGGGAGGGTGTCAGGCACCCGGATGGCAGGACCGCGGTGTTCGTCGGCGACCTGGTGGACCGCGGCCCGGACTCGCCGGGCGTGCTGCGCCTGGTGATGGACATGGTCGAGGCGGGCACCGCGATCTGCGTGGCGGGCAACCACGAGCAGAAGCTGGTGCGCGCCCTGAACGGCCGCAACGTCAAGGTCACCCATGGCCTGCAGGAGTCGCTCGACCAGCTCGCCGCCCAGCCGCCCGAGTTCGTCGAGCGGGCCAAGCGGTTCATGGACGGCCTGCTCAGCCACTACCGCCTGGACGGCGGCCGGCTCGTGGTGGCGCACGCCGGGCTCAAGGAGGCCTACCACGGGCGGGCCTCCAAGCGGGTGCGCTCGTTCGCCCTGTACGGCGACACCACCGGCGAGACCGACGAATACGGCCTGCCGGTCCGCCTGCCGTGGGCCGAGGAATACCGTGGCCGCGCCATGGTCGTCTACGGCCACACGCCCACGCTCCGGCCCGAGTGGATCAACAACACGATCTGCCTCGACACCGGCTGCGTCTTCGGCGGCCACCTGACCGCCCTGCGTTACCCCGAGCGCCAGATCGTCCAGGTCCCGGCGGAGAAGGTCTGGTACGAGCCGACGAAGCCGCTCGGCGCGGGCGTCCGCGACCCGGGCATGCTGGACGTCAACGACGTGATCGGCACCCGCCACGTGGAGACCAGGTTCGGCGCCCGGGTGAAGGTCCTGGAGGAAAACGCGGCCGCGGCCCTGGAGGTCATGAGCCGCTTCGCGGTGGACCCGCGCTGGCTGGTCTACCTGCCGCCCACCATGGCCCCGCCGGAGACCTCCCGGCTCGACGGCTACCTGGAGCACCCGCACGAGGCGTTCGAGGAGTTCGCCGCCGCCGGGGTGCGCGAGGTCGTGTGCGAGGAGAAGCACATGGGCTCGCGGGCCGTCGCCATGCTGGCCAGGACCCCGGAGGTGGCCGCGGCCCGGTTCGGGGTGAGCGACGGCAGCGCCGGCGTCGTCTACACGCGTACCGGGCGGCCGTTCTTCGCCGACACGGGGCCGCTCGTCGAACGGCTGCGGGCGGCCTGCGAGCCGCTGTGGGCCGAGCTCGGCTCCGACTGGGTGGTGCTCGACTGCGAGCTGCTGCCCTGGTCCGCCAAGGCCGGCGCCCTCATCAGGAGCCAGTACGCCTCCGTCGGCGCGGCCGCCCGCGCCGCGCTGCCCGCGGCGGTGCGGGCCCTGGAGGCGGCGGCCGAGCGCGGGCTGGATGTGGGCGATCTGCTGGACCGCACCCGCCGCCGCTCGCACAACGCTGCCCTGTTCCGCGAGGCCTATGCCCGTTACTGCTGGCCGGTCGACGGGCTGGAGGGTGTCAAGGTGGCGCCGTTCCAGATCCTCGCCTGTGAGGGCCGGGCCGCGGCGCTGGAGCCGCACGCCTGGCACCTGAGCACGCTGGCGCTGCTCGACTCGCCGCTGATCGCCCCGACCCGCCACGTGTTCGTCGACCTCGGCTCGCCGGAGTCCAGGGCCGAGGCGACCGCCTGGTGGGAGTCGATGACGGCGGCGGGCGGCGAGGGCATGGTGGTCAAGCCGTCCGCGTACGCGCCCGGCCGGGTGCAGCCTGGGGTCAAGGTCCGCGGACGCGAATACCTGCGGATCATCTACGGCCCCGACTACACCGAGTCGCTCGACGTGCTGCGCAGGCGTTTCCTCGGCAAGAAGCGCTCGCTGGCGCTGCGCGAGTACACGCTGGGCCTGGAGGCGCTGTCGCGGCTGGCGGACGGCGAGCCGGCCTGGCGGGTGCACGAGCCGGTCTTCGCCGTGCTGGCCCTGGAGTCGGAGCCGGTGGACCCGCGGCTGTAAAGCTTGGGTAAGCCGAGCGATACGTCGCTGACGTGCGGGTATGTCCCGACCCCAGGGGAGGAACCCGCATGACGTCTCAGCGCACGCACCCCGAGCACCTGGGCCACGTGCTCTTCATCACGGCCGCCGCGGCCATGGGCGGGTTCCTGTTCGGGTACGACAGCGCCGTCATCAACGGCGCGGTCGTCGGGATCCGCAGGCACTTCGGCGTCGGGCCGGTCGAGATCGGGTTCGTGGTGGCCATCGCGCTGCTCGGGTCCGCCGCGGGCGCGTGGACGGGTGGCCGGTTGGCCGATCGGCTGGGGCGCACCAGGTCCATGCAGGTGGCGGCGCTGCTGTTCGCGGTGAGCTCGATCGGGCAGATGTTGCCGTTCGCGATCTGGGATCTCGCGGTGTGGCGGGTGATGGCGGGCTTCGCGATCGGCATGGCCTCGGTCCTGGCGCCCGCGTACATCGCCGAGGTGGCCCCGGCGGCCTACCGTGGCCGGCTCGGCTCCCTCCAGCAGCTGGCCATCGTGCTCGGCATCGCGGTCTCGCAGCTGGTCAACTACCTGATCGCCTGGCGGGCCGGCGGCGACGTGAACAACCACCTGGGGCCGCTGCAGGCGTGGCAGTGGATGCTGGGCGCCTGCGCGGTGCCGGCCCTGCTGTATCTGCTGTTCGCCCTGAACATCCCCGAGTCGCCCCGCTACCTCGTCATGAGAGGGCGCACCAGGCGGGCACGCGAGGTGCTGGCCGAGGTCGAGGGCGACGGGGTGGACATCGACGAGCGGATCTCGGAGATCCAGCACGTGTTGCGGACCCAGCGCGTGCCGGGCGTGAAGGACCTGCGCGGGCCGGCGCTCGGGCTGCTGCCGATCGTCTGGATCGGCATCGCCCTGTCGGTCTTCCAACAGTTCGTCGGCATCAACGTGATCTTCTACTACTCGACCGTGTTGTGGCAGTCGGTCGGCATCAACCAGGCCGACTCCCTGCTGATCAGCTTCTCCAGCTCGATTATCAACATCATCGGAACGTTCATCGCGATCTCGCTCGTGGACAAGATCGGCCGCAGGCCGCTGCTCATGATCGGCTCGGCCGGGATGGCGGTCTCGCTGGCCACCGCGGCGTGGGCGTTCAGCGCGGCCAGGGTCGCCGATGGCGCGGTCTCGTTGCCGGACCCGCAGGGGCCGATCGCGCTGATCGCGGCCAACGTGTTCGTGTTGTTCTTCGCGCTGTCGTGGGGCGTCGTGGTGTGGGTGCTGCTGGGCGAGATGTTCCCGAACCGCATCCGCGCCGCCGCCCTGGGTCTCGCCGCCGCGGCCCAGTGGATCGCCAACTGGGCGATCACGGTGTCGTTCCCGGCCCTGTCGGCGTGGAACCTGCCGCTCACGTACGCCGGGTACGCATTGTTCGCGCTGCTGTCGTACCTGTTCGTGGCCAAATACGTCAGAGAGACCAAGGGCCGCAAACTTGAGGAGATGGGTTGACGACGTGCTCGGCGTCTCGGCGTACCGCACCGCCTTCCCGCGGCCCGAGGCGCGGATCAGGCCGCAGGGAGAGGCGGTGGGTGGCCTAGCGCTTTACCGGGCCGCGAAGTCCTGGGTCCAGTAGATCCGGCCCTGGGAGTTCTTGGCCGCGCCGACGCCGATCAGGTTGAACCGGCAGTTCATGATGTTGGCACGGTGACCCGGGCTGTTCATCCAGCCCTGGACCACGGAGGCGGGCGACGGCTGGCCGAAGGCAATGTTCTCGGCCCAGGCCGATCCTCCCGTGAACCCGGCCGCCTTGATCCGGTCGGTGAAGCTGCGGCCGTCCCTGGAGGTGTGGTCGAAGTAGTTGTTCTTCGCCATGTCCTCGGAGTGGCCGAAGGCAGCGGCACGCAGCTGTGCGTCGTGCGTGAGCGGCCCGCAGCCGCCCTTGGCCCGCTCGGCGTTGGTCAGCCGGACGACCTCGTTCTCCTCGGCCGTGCCCACCGCCCCCGTCGAAGGCGTCGCGGTGGGGGAGCCCGACGGCGTCGGGGTGGGAGTGCTGCTGCTGTCCGGGGAGCAGGACAACCTGGCCGCCCTGGACTTGGCGATGGTACGGCCGCGGAGGTCGGTGGCGAGGGCGTAGTAGACGCCGGGCTCGCAGGCCACCGCGACCTTGACGCGGCCGTTCCCGGTGGCCCCGCTCTTGACCACGGGGTCGCGGCCGGGGACGGCGCGCTTGATCCGGATGCGCAGCAGCGCGGATGAGAAACAGCCGCGGCGGGCGGCAAAGGATTCGATCTTCAATGCGCTGTTGAGCCGGGGCTTGGCCACGCTGACGCGGCACCTGGCTGCCTCCGACGCCGTTGCGGCCTCGGCCGCCGTGACCGGGACGCAGAGCGCGGCCAGGCTCACGAAGCCGGCGAGTACCCCAAGGGGTCTACGCATAGGGGGTTTCCTCCAGTTGCGGTAGACGCTGGATGGCTCCGCATTCTGTCGGGACCGCAACCCATTTGTCATCAAATTCGCAATATTCCGGTGTTGTGGGGGTAAACCAAAGTGATCGTTGAAGCGTCTGCGCCGGACGATCGGCCGGTCCTGCCGGCCGGACCGAAACCCATCGGAGGCTTGTGACGTTCGACACGGCCGGCTGCCCCCGAAAACGCGAAAGCCGCCCGGCGGGGGTTTCCCGCCGGGCGGCTCTCATGTGTCGGGTGGTTCCCCCGATACGGGCGCGTGAGGATCGCGCCCCACCCCCGGCTCGACGAAACTGCCAAGGGCTCCCGGCTCCCGCCCGGCTCATGACCGGACGGGTGCGGGAAGATCTACTTGGCGAGCAGCGAACGCAGCACGTACTGCATGATGCCGCCGTGCCGGTAGTAGTCGGCCTCGCCGGGCGTGTCGATGCGGACCACCGCGTCGAACTCGACATCGCCCGCCTTGACGTGCACCGTCTGCGGGATGCCGCCCTTGTTGAGCTCCTCGACGCCCGTGATGTCGAACGTCTCCTCGCCCGTCAGCCCGAGGGATGCGGCGGACGCGCCCTCGGGGAACTGCAGCGGCAGCACGCCCATGCCGATCAGGTTGGAGCGGTGGATGCGCTCGTAGGACTCCGCGATGACCGCTCGCACGCCCAGCAGCGCCGTGCCCTTGGCCGCCCAGTCGCGCGAGGAGCCCGAGCCGTATTCCTTGCCCGCCAGCACCACCAGCGGCGTCCCCGCGGCCGCGTAGTTGACCGAGGCGTCGTAGATGAACGACACCGGGCTCTCGGGCTGGGTGAAGTCGCGGGTGTAGCCGCCCTCGGTGCCGGGGGCGATCTGGTTGCGCAGGCGGATGTTGGCGAACGTGCCCCTGATCATCACCTCGTGGTTGCCGCGCCGCGAGCCGTAGGAGTTGAAGTCCTTGACCTCGACCCCGTTGGCCTGCAGGTATTGCGCGGCCGGGGTGCCGGCCTTGATGGAGCCGGCCGGCGAGATGTGGTCGGTGGTGACCGAGTCGCCGACCTTGACCAGCACGCGGGCGCCCGCGATGTCCGTGACCGGCTCCGGCTTCTCCGGCATGCCGTCGAAGTAGGGCGCCTTGCGGACGTAGGTCGAGTCCGGGTCCCACTCGAAGGTGTTGCCGGTCGGGATCGGCAGCGAGCGCCAGTGGTCGTCGCCCTTGAACACGTCGGCGTAGTCACGCTCGAACATGTCGCGGCCGATGGAGGAGTTGACCACGGCGGAGATCTCCTCCGGCGACGGCCAGATGTCCTTGAGGTAGACCGGCTCGCCGTCGGTGCCGAGGCCGAGCGGCTCGGTGTCGAGGTCGATGTCCATGGTCCCGGCCAGCGCGTACGCCACCACGAGCGGCGGCGAGGCCAGGTAGTTCATCTTGACGTCGGGGTTGATGCGGCCCTCGAAGTTGCGGTTGCCCGAGAGCACGGCCGTGACCGCGAGGTCGTTGGCCTGGATGGCCTCGGAGATCTCCGTCGGCAGCGGCCCCGAGTTGCCGATGCAGGTGGTGCACCCGTAGCCGACCAGGTTGAAGCCGATCTTGTCGAGGTAGGGCTGCAGCCCGGAACGCTCGAAGTAGCCGGTGACCACCTGCGACCCGGGGGCCAGCGAGGTCTTGACCCACGGCTTGCGGGTCAGGCCCTTGTCGACGGCGTTGCGGGCCAGCAGTGCCGCGCCGAGCATGACGAAGGGGTTGGAGGTGTTGGTGCACGAGGTGATCGCGGCGATCGAGACGATGCCGTGGTCGATCTCGAACGACGTGCCGTCGGCCATCGTGACCGGGACCGGCTTGTGCGGCCGGCCGCCGTTGGCCGCGGCGTTGGAGGCGGGCGCGTCGGAGGCGGGGAACGACTCCTCGCCCTCCTCCTCGCCCTCGGCCACGTAGTTCTGCACGTCGTGGCGCCAGGTGCTCTTGGCGGCCGACAGCGCGATGCGGTCCTGCGGGCGCTTGGGCCCGGCGATGGACGGCACGACGGTGGCCAGGTCGAGCTCGATGTATTCGGAGAACTCCGGCTCGGGCGCGGAGGGGTCGAGCCAGAGGCCCTGCGTCTTGGCGTACGCCTCGACGAGCGCGATCTGCTCCTCGCTGCGGCCGGTCAGCCGCAGGTAGTCGACGGTCTGGCCGTCGATCGGGAAGATGGCGCAGGTGGAGCCGAACTCGGGGCTCATGTTGCCGATCGTCGCCCGGTCGGCCAGCGGCACGGACGCCACGCCCTCGCCGTAGAACTCCACGAACTTGCCGACCACGCCGTGCTTGCGCAGGATCTCGGTGATCGTCAGGACCAGGTCGGTGGCGGTCGCGCCGGCCGGGAGCTGGCCGTTGAGCTTGAAGCCGACCACCCGCGGGATCAGCATGGAGATCGGCTGGCCGAGCATCGCGGCCTCGGCCTCGATGCCGCCGACGCCCCAGCCGAGGACGCCGATGCCGTTTTCCATGGTGGTGTGGGAGTCGGTGCCGACGCAGGTGTCGGGGTAGGCCTTGCCGTCGCGGGTCATGACCACGCGGGCCAGGTGCTCGATGTTGACCTGGTGGACGATGCCGGTGCCGGGCGGCACGACCTTGAACTCGTCGAAGGCCGTCTGGCCCCAGCGCAGGAACTGGTAACGCTCGCGGTTGCGCTCGTACTCCCGCTCCACGTTGCGCTGGAAGGCGTCGGGGTGGCCGAAGAAGTCGACGATGACCGAGTGGTCGATGACCATCTCGGCAGGTGCGAGCGGGTTGATGCGGGCCGGGTCGCCGCCGAGGTCGCGGACGGCCTCACGCATGGTGGCCAGGTCGACCACGCACGGCACGCCGGTGAAGTCCTGCATGATCACGCGCGCGGGCGTGAACTGGATCTCCACGCTCGGCGTCGCCTTGGGGTCCCACGATCCCAGCGCCCGGATGTGGTCGGCGGTGATGTTGGCGCCGTCCTCGGTGCGAAGGAGGTTTTCCAGCAGGATCTTCAGGCTGTACGGGAGGCGTGCGGCGCCCTCGACGGCATCCAGCCGGAAAATTTCGTAAGACGCGTCGCCGACGCGTAGCGTGTCACGGCTGCCGAAGCTGTTCGCGGACACGGTGATTCGCCTCCTCCATCAGACAGGGTTCCAGACCAAATCCTGCCGCACTCCCGGAGGAGCATGCATGTTAGGTAAACCTAACTCGCAGGCCCGGAGTACTGCGGCACAGATGTCTCGACGTCAAGATATCTCTAGAGTATCTCGACATCAAGTTAAACGGGCGCCAGGCGCCAGAACAGCAGGCCGATGATCGCGACCGACAGGATCGGCGCCAGGATCTTCTGCTCGAACGTCTTGCCCGTCTTGATGCCGATCTTCCACGGCAGCATGAACTTCGCGCCCAGCGGCCACAACACCGGACAGCCCCGTTCGGTCATGCAGTCGCCTACCACATGGATCAGGCAGCCGATCGCCACGGCCAGCCCCAGCCACGCGTACCCGACGGACAGCGAGAGGAAGACGGCGTAGAGCCCGGCGGTCAGCCCGACGTTGATCATGGCGGACCCCATCTTGTTTCCCGGGATCCCGATGCCCACCGCGCGCAGCGCGAGACCGATGAGCAGCACGACCATGATGTCGCGGCCGATGGGATAGGTGTTGGCCAGCCAGTGCGCCCCGAACCCCATCGCCACGGCGAAGGCCAGCGAGTGCGTGGCGCCGCGGTGCCCGCCGCTGATCCACGACACGGCCTTGCTGAGCCCCCACGTGACCGGCCCGAACGTCTGAGCGATGGTCGCGCTCGGGTGGTCGAGGTCGGGCAGCATCGCGGCGCCCGCGCAGACCACGGCGCCCGCGATCAGCTCGGCGGGGCCTAACGCGCCCGCCATGATCCCTGTCTCGATGAACCGGGAGGACTCGGTCAGCAGCGGCAGCGCCGCCAGCGGCGGCGCCAGCCCCAACCAGGCGATGGCCCCGGTCAACGCATGCGTGTGCCCCATCATGATCGGGACTGTACGGCAAAGAAGCCCTTTACGCGGTGAAGCGGGGCCGGACACGGCGAAGCATGAGCCGGAAACGCAGACGAGGTCGTCTCCGCGGCGACAGCACCCCCCAGCCCTGCCGACGCGGAACGACCTCGTCTGCTCTGAACAACGACCCTCTCCCCAATCCTGTTCCCGGATTCCGCAACTTTTTCGTGATCTGGATCACTCTTGGTCGGCGCTTGCGAACGACACGCTATCGATATATCGTTGACGCATCGAGAACAGATCACGATATAGGGGGAAACCTATGAGTTCCGCACAAACAGCAGGAGGGCACTGGCCCGGCGCACACGAATACCGTCAGGCGGCCCGCGAGGCCAAGCAGGCAGCCCGCGAGGCGTTCAAGACCTTGTCTGAGGCCTTCGAGCAGATGGGTGGCCGGCACCACCACCACGAGCACCGGGAGCGCGGCCCGCGGCGCGGTCCAGGACCGTTCCCGTTCGACTTCGGGCGGGGCGGTCCCTGGGGCGGCCCCGGCGGGCCGTGGGGCGGTCACCGTGGCTGGGGCGGCAGGGGCCGCAAGGCCAAGCGGGGCGACGTGCGCGCCGCGATCCTGGCCCTGCTCGCCGAGCAGCCGCGCAACGGCTACCAGATCATCCAGGAGATCGCCGAGCGCAGCGAGGGCGGCTGGAAGCCCAGCCCGGGCGCCGTCTACCCGGCGCTGCAGCAGCTCACCGACGAGGGCCTGGTGGTCTCGGAGGAGAGCGAAGGCCGCAAGACCTTCCGCCTTACCGACGAAGGCCGCACTTACATCGAGGCGCACGCCGACGAGGTCCGCGCCCCGTGGGACGAGATGCGCCCGGACATCGACGACAACACCGCCGATCTCTGGCACATCGCCCGCCAGTCGGCCTTCGCGATGATGCAAATTCTCCAAACCGGAAACGACGCACAAATCCGGGAAGCGCGTAAGACTTTGGTAGAGACCCGGCGCAAGCTCTACCAGATCCTGGCAGACGACGAACCGGGCGAGGAGTGACCGGGCTACGGGGACCGAGGAGTCGGGTATGGAGCGTGACGACCTGCGCATCGGCGATGCCGAGCGTGAGCAGACGATGGCCGCCCTGCGTGAGCACTTCGCGCAGGGCCGCCTGACCCACGAGGAGCTCGACGAGCGGCTCGACCGGACGCTGACCGCCAAGACCGGCCGGGACCTGACGCAGATCACGGCCGACCTGCCCGGGCATCAGCCCACTCCGCAGCACGCCATGGACGACTGGCGCGCCTCGATGATGGCGAACCGCTACCAGGTCGAGGCCATGCGGCAGGCCCATAGCGACATGCGCCAGGCCCAAAGGGAGATGCGGCGGCAGTGGCACCGCCACGGGCACCCGTTGCGGCAGCATCACCGGGGCCCGCACCCGTTCGTCGGCGTGCTGTTCGTGCTCATGGTGTTGAGCCTGATCTTCGGGCTCGGCATCTTCAAGGTGCTGTTCGCGCTGTTCGTGGGCGCGATGGTCTTCAGCCTGATCCACCGGCGTTTCCACTATCGCCGCTGAGGTCCGTCCAGGTCGGTTTTGGGCCTTGACCCTGTCGTGGGCTGAACTGATGATCTGGGCGGGCCTTAAACGCGAAAGGGACGCCGCATGACCGAGGGCACTCCGGCCAACCCGTTCGCCGCCGTCGCGCACGCCGACGGGCTCGACCTGGACGTGCCGGACTATCAGTCCCGATTCGACCGCGACCACACCGCACGCACCGAGCCGATGTGGAAGCTGGAGCGCGCCCAGGTGTTCTACGAGCCGGACGTGGCGAGCTGGCGGGCCATGATGGACGGTGACTGGGCGGGCTCGCTGGCCCTGGCCGAGCGCATGACCGGGCCGCTGGAGGATTACTTCCGCAGCCGCGTGCCGGTCTGGCGGGTGCGGGTCGTGGAGTTCCCGATCACCGCGTACCTGCAGTGGGAGCTGCACGTGCTGGCCGTGCGCGCCCGGGCCGGATCACCCTGCCGGGTGGTGCCCGCCGAGCGGGTCGCCGCCCTCGACCCCCTGCCCGAGCTGGTGATCTTCTCGCCGTCCCTCATGTACGAGGTGCTCTACGACCGCTACGGCGGCTGCGGGGGAGGCCGGCGCATCACCGATCCCCATGTCGTGGCCCCCTGCCTGCGGGCGGTGCGGGAGTTGTACGCCGGCGGCGAGGACGTGCTGCGCTTCCACGAGCGCGAGATCGCGCCGCTGCCGCCGCCGGTCGTCACCGACGCGATGCGGGCCGCGGTGCCCGCGTACGCGCACCGCACCGAGGAGTTCAGGGTCTGACCTCGTTCACGCACCGCAGCACGGGAAAGCTCGTCAACGCCCCGGCGTCCAGATCCCTGGCCGTGGTGACCTGGAAGACCGCGCTCTCGCCCGGCAGCAGGGTGACGAGCTGGTCGTCCACGGTCGCGTCCGGGTCGAGCCGGTCGGGGAAGATCGCGAGCTCCCGCAGCAGACTGATCGCGGTCACGATCACCCGGTAGCCGCCGGACGACCGCTCGACGTAGGCGTCGTAGGCCGCGTCGGGCAACGCCACGGCGGTGTCCTCGGCGTAGAGGCGCACCACGCGGACGTGGCCCAGCCGGGCGGCGAGCAGCTCCCGCGCCGGGTCGTCGGGCACGGCGACCGGCTCCGGCAGCGTCACCTTGGTCACCGACCGGGGGGCCACGTGCACGGCCACGACCTCCTTGGCCAAAGGCTCGCCCGACAGGCTCTGCCGGACCAGCTGCAGCTCACCCGACCAGGGCTCGGGCAGGTCGTTGACCAGGGCGAGCTCGCCGTCCTGCACGGTGAGCAGCCGGTGGGCGTAGGCGCGGCGCAGCGCGTACCAGAGCGGCTTGCGGCGGCCGTCGCCGTCGACGGCAGACCACGACGTCACCGGCCAGCAGTCGTTGAGCTGCCAGACGATCGTGCCCATCGTCCAGGGCATGAGCGAGCGGAACCGCTCGATCCCGAACGTCACCGCCCGCGCCTGGTTGAGCTGCGTCAGGTAGTGCCAGTCGTCGAACGTCTCAGGCCGCGGCAGGTGCTCGCCCAGCCCGCGCAGCAGCTTGGCGCGCCCGTCGATCGCCTTCTGGTGCGCGGAGTCCGGCGTCAGCGGCTCGTCGGAGGAGGCCCGGCGCAGGGTCGCGTACGCGGGCGGCCCCTGGAAGCCGAACTCGGCCACGAACCGGGGCCGGTAGGCGGCGTACCGGGAGTAATCCTCGCGGTTCCAGACGTCCCAAATATGGATCGTGCCACGCGCGGGGTCGTCCGGCGGCAGGCCGGGCGCGCCCGAGTAAGGACTGCCCGGCCAGTACGGGCGCGTGGGGTCGAGCTCGGCGACGATCCCGGGGAGCAGGTCGTAGTAGAACCCCGCCCCCCAGCTGCGCCCCTCGAGCCGCTCCTGCCAGCCCCAGTCGGCGTGGCCCTCCAGGTTCTCGTTGTTGCCGCACCACACCACCAGACTGGGATGCGGGGCGAGCCGGGACACGTTCTCCCTGGCCTCCGCGGCCACCTCGGAGCGGAACGGCTCCTCCTCCGGGTAGGCGGCGCAGGCGAACGGGAAGTCCTGCCAGACCATCAGGCCCAGCTCGTCGGCCAGGTCGTAGAAGTCGTCGCTCTCGTACAGGCCGCCGCCCCAGACCCGCAGCAGGTTGACCCCTGCGTCCGCGGCCTGCCCAAGCCGCTCGGCCAGGCGTTCCCTGGTGACGCGGGAGGGGAAGCAGTCGTCGGGGATCCAGTTGACGCCCTTGACGAAGACCGGGACGCCGTTGACCTCGAGCCTGAACGCCTCACGCTCCAGCTCCACGGACCGGAACCCGATCCTGCCCCGCCATACGTCCTCGCCGAGGCGGACGGCCAGATCGTAGAGGGGCTGGTCGCCGTATCCGCGTGGCCACCACGGCTCGGGGCCGGAGACCTGGAGCGAGAGCACGGCGGCCCGCCCGTCCACGCGTTGCTCCGCGGTGACCCCGGCGATCTCGGCGGACAGCGTGAGCGGCTCCTCGGCGGTCCGCTCGACGCGGACGTGCACGTGCACCGTGCCGTCCGCATGCGCAAGCGGGCGCACCTCCGCCAGCCGGGCGCCGCTCCAGCTCTCCAGCCCGATCGGCCGCCAGATCCCGGCCGTGACCAGCGTGGGACCCCAGTCCCAGCCGAAGTTGCAGGCCATCTTGCGGATGAAGGGATAGGGCTCGTCGTAGGCGCCCGGCCGCGTCCCGAGCGCCGCCCGCCGCTCCTCGGCGTAGGCGTAGGCCGAACCGAAGGTCACCGTCAGCTCGTTGTCACCGTCCCGCAGCAGGTGGCGGACAGGAAAGCGGTAGGAGCGGTGCTGGTTGGCCGTGCTGCCGACGCGCACCCCGTTGAGCTCGATCGCGGCGACCGTGTCCAGGCCCTCGCACACCAGGTCCGTGCGCTCGTGCTCGTCCGGCGACCAGGCGAACGTGGTGCGGTAGGTCCATTCCGTCCGGCCGATCCAGGCCAGGCGGTGCTCGTGGTCGTCGAGATAGGGGTCGTCGATGATCCCGGCCGCGAGCAGATCGATGTGCACGCAGCCGGGCACGGTCGCGGCCACGCCCGTGATGTCCTGCGACGACAGGGTCCAGCCGTCGTGCAGCGGACGGTAGGTCAAGTAGATCTCCTTAGCAGGTTTCGAGCTGGGCGCAGGCCACGAAATGCCCCGGTCCGGCCTCCAACAGGGCCCCGGTCGCGCCGCGCTCGTGGTAGAGGCAGCTGTCCACGGCCGCGGCGTCGGCCCACTCCTCGTGCAGGCGCGGCACCGCCGACAGCAGTTCGCGCGTGTACGGGTGCAGCGGGTCGCCGAAGACCTTGTCCGTCAGCCCCATCTCCACCACGCCGCCCTTGCGCAGCACCACCGTGCGCTCGGCCAGGTAGTTGCCGAGCGACAGGTCGTGCGTGATGTAGAGCACGCCGAGTCCTCTGGTCTTCAGCTCGGCCAGCAGGTTGAGCACGTCGATGCGGGTGGAGGCGTCCAGCATGCTGGTGATCTCATCGGCCACCAGCAGCTTGATGTCCAGCAGCAGCGCCCGGGCGATGAGCAGGCGCTGCAGCTGGCCGCCGCTGAGCTGGTGCGGATACTTGCCGAGCACCTGGTCCGGATTGAGCCGCACGTCCCGCAGCGCGGCGCGCACCCGCTCGTCCCACTCCTGCTCGGGCACCGCCGGGTAGTACGACTCCTTGATCATGGCGAACACGCGGTCGGCCTTGAACACCGGGTTGAACGAGCTGAACGGATCCTGGAAGATCCCCTGGACATGGCGGTAGTACTCCTTGGCGCCGCGCACCGGCCGCCCGTCGAACGTGATCGAGCCGCTGGTCACCGGGTTCAGCCCGAGGATCATGCGGCCGATCGTGCTCTTGCCGCTGCCGCTCTCCCCGATCAGGGAGACGACCTCGCCGGGCACGACGTCGAAGCTGACGCTCCGCACGGCCGCGACGGTCTTGCCGCCGAAGGCGCCGACCTTGAATTCCTTGGTGACGTCGTCGAGTCTCAGCATCATGCCTTCCAGCAGGCGACGTGGTGGGCGGGCGCGATCTCGACCACCGGCGGCTCCTCGGCGCACTCGTCCCCGGCGATCGGGCAGCGATCGCGGAAGCGGCAACCGGCCGGCGGGTTCAGCAGCGACGGCGGGCTGCCGGCGATGCCCTCCAGCCGGCGCTCGGCGTACCGCACGCCGACCTCGGGCAGGGAGTCCAGGAGCAGCCTCGTGTACGGGTGCCGCGGCGCCTTGACGATCACGTCGGCGGGCGCCTTCTCGGCCAGCTTGCCCGCGTACATGACCATGATCGTGTCGGCGATGTGGTGGGTGAGCGCGAGGTCGTGGGTGACGAAGATCATGCTCTTGACGTAGCCGCTGTCGCGGAAGCCGAGCAGGGCGCGGGCGACGGCCTTCTGGGTGGAGACGTCCAGCGCGGAGGTGACCTCGTCGGCGATCAGCAGCGACGGGTCGAGCAGCGTGGAGATGACCATCACCATGCGCTGCTTCATGCCGCCCGACAGCTCGATCGGGTAGCGGTCGAGCACCTCGCGCGGCAGCCCGACCTGGTCCATCCGGCGCTCCAACTCCGCGGTGTCGAGGGTCGCGCCCCGGGACTTGAGCAGCTCGGTCACCATCCTGCGGATCTTGCGGGTGGGGTTGAGCGCGCTCATGGCGTACTGCGGGATGAGGGAGACCTCCTTGAAGCGGAAGTCGTTCATCCTGCGGTCGTCGGCGATCGGCAGCTCCGTGCCGTCGAGCTCCACGCGGCCGCCCACGTGCTGCATGCGGCCGTCCATGCGGATGAGGCTCTTGCCCAGCGTGCTCTTGCCGCAGCCGGACTCGCCGACCAGGCCGAGGATCTCGCCGTCGCCGAGGTCGAAGGACATGCCGTCGAGGGCGCGTACCTCGCCCTTCAGCGTCCTGTAGTGCACGCGCAGCTCGCTGACCCGCAGACTCATGTCTCCCTCAGCTTCGGGTTGAAGACCTCGTCGAGGCCGACGTTGGCCACGTACAGGGCGCCCACGATGGCCGTGATGGCCGCGCCCGGCGGCACGAACCACCACCACATGCCTAACTGGAGTGCGCTCCACTGGGTGGCGTTCTGCAGCATCAACCCCAGCGAGACCCCCTCGGTGGGGCCGAGGCCGATGAAGTCCAGCGAGGAGGCGATGAGCACCGAGCCGCCGAACAGCAGGATGAACGTCATGAACAGGTAGGAGCTCATGTTCGGCGCGACCTCCCTGGCGATGATCCGCCCGGTGCCCGAGCCGCTCATCCTGGCCAGGTCCACGAACTCCCGCGTACGCAGCGAGAACGTCTGCGCCCTGATCGCCCGCGCCGCCCACGGCCACTGCGTCAGCCCGATGAACAGCCCCTGCACGGCCACGCTGCGGATGCCCAGATACGCGTTGATGATCAGCAGCACGGCCAAGGTCGGGATGACCAGGATGATGTTGGTCAGCATGTTGAGCACCTCGTCGACGATGCCGCCGAGGTAGCCGGCCACGAAGCCGACGACCATGCCGATGACCGCGGCGATGCCGCCGCCGATCACGCCGACCGCGAAGGTGCTGCGCAGCCCGTGCACGAACTGGGCGAAGATGTCCTGGCCGAACGTGCTGGTGCCGAGCCAGTACTCGCCGGAGGGCGGGCTCATGGGCTTCGGGCCGTACTGGTTGGGCGCGGCGTCCACGAACAGCGGCCCGATCATGCCCAGCACGAGCAGCGCGAGCACGATGCCGAGGCCGGTCATCAGCTTGCCGTTGCGCACCGCGAAGTACAGCGCCTCGCGCCGCACCCCGGCCCGCTCGCGCGGGGCGACTTCCTGGAGCGTCGTCATGCCTGCGCACCCGCCATTCCCGCCCTGGTCCGCGGATCGACCACGACGTAGACGATGTCGATGATGAAGTTGGCGATCAGCACGCCGAGCACGATGAACAGGAACGAGCCCTGGAGCAGGAAGAAGTCCTTGTTCTTGATGGCGTTGAGAATCAGGCTGCCGAGGCCCGGATAGGCGAAGACGATCTCGGTGACCAGCGCTCCGGCCACCAGCACGCCCAGCTGCAGCGCCAGGCCGGTGATCTGCGGCAGGACGGCGTTGCGGAAGGCATACCTGCGGATCAGCCTGGACGGGGCGCCGAGCGCCGACAGGTAGTTGGAGTAGTCGGACTCCAGCTCATAGATGATCATGTTGCGCATGCCGATGGCCCAGCCGCCCAGCGCCACCAGGAACAACGACAGGAACGGCAGCGTCCAGTGGTGCACCAGGTCGAGCATGAAGGTCCACGACCAGTTGGGGCGCATCGAGAAGCTGTAGCCGCCGGCGACCGGGAAGAAGCCGCCGATCACGCCGAGCGCCCACGCCAGGAGCACCGCCAGCCACATGTACGGCATGGCCGTCAACACGTACCCGACCGGGAGCACGGTGTTGTCGAGGAGCTTGCGGCGGGCGGCGTACGCGCCGAACTGGTTGCCCACCACCCAGCTGAGCAGCACCGACGGGACGATCAGCGCCAGCGTGTACGGCACCGCGTTGATGATCACGTCGCTGACCGGCGTCGGGAACAGCCAGATGCTCAGCCCGAAGTCGCCCCTGAACAGGGCGCCCCAGAAGTTCAGATACTGCTGCCACAGCGGCTGGTCGAAGCCGAAGAGGTTGTTGTAGTAGGCCCGCATGGCCTCCACGGCCTCGGGCCTGGTCACGTTGGCCCTGGCCACCATGCTGGCGACGGGGTCACCCGGCATGAAGCGCGGGATCATCCAGTTGACCGTGACCGCGACGAAGAAGGTCAATCCGTAGATGAGGAGTTTTCTGCCGAAATAACGACGCACGTGCGGCTCTCCGGGAAGGCCCCCCGCTCGGCGAGCGGGGGGCTAAGGGGTTGGCGGGGTCGAGGGGCCGATCAGGAGCCGGAGGGCTGGAGCTGGGTGAGGCTCTCGAAACCGCCGAGTTCGAGCCAGTTACGCCACATGACGGCGCCGGTCTTGGGAGCGCTGCCCGCGCCGGACGGCCAGTTCTTCCACACGGAGTTGCTGGACTGCGCCCACAGGCCGTTGTACCAGAGCGGGATCACCGGCATGTCGTCCAGGTGGATCTGCTGGAGCTGTGAGATGATCTTCTTCATGCCCTCGACGTCGTCGGTCTTGACCTGGTCGAGCTGCTGCACCAGGTCCCAGGCCTTCTTGTTCTCGTAACGGGCGAAGTTGACGGTGTTCTGCTGCTTCTGGATCGGCAGCTGGAACATGTACTCGTAGTAGGTGTACGGCGAGTTCGACAGCTGCCGCTCGTTGTTGATCAGCAGGTCGTAGTCGCCCTTCGCGCGCTTCTCGACCAGCGCGTTGAAGTCGGGGAAGTCCGGCGTGATCTGGATGCCGGCGCCCTTGGCGCTGGTCGCGATGGACCGGGCCGACTCCATCCAGTCGGTCCAGCCGGACGGCACGATGAGCGTCAGGTTCATCTTGGAGCCGTCCTTGTTCTCCACGAACCCGTCGCCGTCGGTGTCCTTGTAGCCGGCGTCCGACAGCAGCTTCTTGGCCTTGGCGGCGTCGAACGCGAACCCGGAGGAGGAGACCACGTTCTGGTCCACGAACTGCTCCCACTGCGGCAGCAGGCCGGTCGGGCTGGAAGCCTTGACCAGGTTGCCGTAGACGCCCTCGACGATCTGCTTGGTGTCGATGGAGGAGGCCAGCGCCTTGCGGAAGGCCGGGTCGTTCATCGGCTTCTTGGTGTTGTTGGGCACCAGCCAGGCGGTGTTGGCGGACAGGTGGTACGGCGGCTCGGCGTAGTAGGTCGTCAGGCCGAAGTTGCCCTTGACCAGGTTCGCCACGCCGGGCAGGAAGTTGTTGGACAGGTCCAGGCCCTTCTGCATCAGCAGACCCAGCGCGACCTCGTTGCTCGGGGTGGCGATGTCCACGATGTAGCGGGGCTTGGGCTCCATGTTCAGTGCCGTCTTGCCCCACCAGTCGTCGCGGCGCTGCAGCACCACGCGGTCCTGGTCCTTGCTCATGAACTTGTACGCGCCGGTGCCGACCGGGTTCTCGTTGACCCCGTCCAGGACCTCCTTCTCCGAGCGGCCCTTCCAGATGTGCTCGGGCACGATCGTGCGGCCGTAGAGGTTGAAGTCCCACTGCTGGTAGTTGGCCTTGGAGAAGGTGAACGTCACCGTCTGGTCGTCAACGGCCTCGACGGTCTTCAGCCAGGTCCACAGGTTGTGGTACGGGATCGTCTCCATCTTGCCGAGCTCGAACGAGAACACCACGTCCTTGGCGGTCAGCGGCTGCCCGTCGGACCACTTGATCCCCTGGCGCAGCTTGACCTGATAGGTGGAGTCGTCGGCCCACGAGCCGCTCTCGGCCAGCCACGGGGTGAGCTTGGCCGCGGTGGTGTCGTAGTGGAACAACGTCTCGTACACCAGGCCCTTGGTGCCCACGGCCGAGTCCCATTCCCTGATCGGGTTGAAGTTGGCCGGTGGACCCCATTGCGTGCCCGTGGTGTAGAGCGTCTCGCTACGCGGCAGCTGATCGGGGTTGGCAGGAGCCGCCGCGCCCTGGCTCCCCTGTGTCTGACCGGCCGGCGGGGTCGGCGTGGATCCGCCGCCGGTGCAGGCCGTGGCGAGCAGGCCCGCCGCCACGAGCGGAATCATGATCCGAGCCCGGTTACGCATCGCTTCTCTCCTTCCCTCCGCGCGTCTGGCGCGAAGGTTCGCACGTGTGCTTCAACACCCCGATGGGCCGGGCTCGGACGGGCCCCGCGCCTGCTGGTGCCGGGTTTGCTGGGAGCGCTCCCACACGTAACGCAAGCACGCTCCGCCTATGAGACCGGTGAGCGATCACTCTTCAGTAGTCACAGGTCACGCGACCCTGCTGAACCGGATAAGTACCGCGAACGTAAATTCCGCATGTCCATGCCGTCAATAGCCGTGACGCTTTCGAGACGTCCGTTTGGAAGCGCTCCCATGCCGCCGCCGCGGCCTCATCCAGCACGAACACCCGCCCGCCGAGGCGACGACTAACCGGTTCAACGAGGCCGCTGAACGGCACCCTCGCACACGGCGGCAGGGCGGCACGGCGACAGGGCCGCACGGCGACAGGGCGGCACGGCGACAGGGCGGCACGCGACACGGCGGCACGGCGGCACGGCGACACGGCCGTGTGGCGGCGGCGTGGAAGTCGTCGGTCAGGAGACCTTCGAGGTGGGCGCCGACCAGGTGTCGCAGGCGGCGGGGGACAGGGCCCGATACCCGCGCTTGAGCCAGTAGACACGGGTGGCGCCCTTGCCATGGCTGCGGTAATCATCGCCGTCATCCCCGCTGGCCCGGGTGACATCGACGAGCGCCTCCCAGTCGCGCCCCGTACGGTCCAGCGATCCCCACACGCTGCCCAGGAACACACCGGCCAGGCAGTCGGCCTGCAACTCGTAGCGCCGCTTCAGTTCGTCCTGACGCACCGGCTCGGCCCGCACCCGTACTTCGTAGGCGCCCCGCACCCCGGTGAGGCTCTGCAGATGATGCCCGTACTCATGGGCCGCCACCTTGAACGGAAAGAGATCAGTCCTGTCCTCGATCCACCGCCCGGTGAGCGGGAACACCAACGTGCCGCGCTCAGTGCAGTAGAAGGCCGCCGCGTGCTCAGGCCACGCCACCCCGCAGACGGTGCTCTGGGGCTCCTCGAAGTAGAGCACGACCGGCTTGTGGAACGTCCACCGCGTCCGCTTGAAGTACGCCGCCCACGACTTGTCCAGACATTTCACGACGCCCTGGAGATACTCCCGCGTCCGTGGAATCCCTCCCGAACTGATCGCCGTCTCCGGACACGACGTGATCGCCAGCTTGCCGGCCTTCTTGGGGAAAGCGACTGGGGCCGCCTGGGCGCTCTGGGCGGGTACGCAGGCGATCGCCAGGCTCGCGACGAGCGTCAGGGCACGCTTGAGTGGGAGGGATTGCACGATGGGCAGCTTAACGATCAGTGGCGTGTGGCACGATGGGGATGCCACCCGGCGAACTACTATTTCGCCGGGCGGCAAGCCTCATAGCATTCGGTTGAGCGCGGTGATCGCTTCTGCGACGACGTCGTCAGGTGCGTTGCCAATGAAGAAGTCGAGCCTGTCGGGCGAGATCGCGCGCACCTGCTCGATCATCGCCCAACTGGTCTTGGTTAGCCCCGTGCCCTTGCCGCCAATGCGAATATGAGAAACATATCCGCGCTCACGGCTGGTCAGCGGCACCGCCCAGACGAGCCCCAGCCTCGATCGGTTGAACTGGTCGTTGCTGAGAATCATGGCCGGACGATCGAAGCCTTGCTCGCGACCGATGGGGCGGGGATCGAACCGTGTGAACCAGATCTCACCTTGCGTTAGTTTCATCCTTCTCCTCGGGGAATGTGATCAGTCCTTCCCACTCCGGTGCGATCTGACGGGAGCGTGGCCGTGGACCCAGGAAGGCCTCGCGCTCGGCGAGGTATTCGGCCCAGCCCTCCGGGTCTTCGCGCTGGGTCCGCTCGATCTGTTCGTTGAGGGTCTGCCAGAACAGCTTCTGCTCGTAGTCGGCGATGGCTTCGTTAAGCACCTCGGTCATGGTTCGGCCCTCCTGCCGGGCGATTCGGGCTAGACGGTCTCTGGTGTCGACGCTGACGCGTATCGTCGTCGCAGCTTTAGGCTTCATGCTCATACTCGACAGGCTACGTCGGCGTCTTGGAAACCATACCCCGGAGCGGTTACTCTCGCAGCAGGAACGGCAACGGAGCGTAAAGATGGTTGACTCTCGTTCATGACTAATGCCGCATTGGTGCTGATCCTTGCCGGTCTGGCGGTTTTCGTCGGTGCGATCGTCCAGGGCGCCGTGGGTTTCGGCCTTGGCCTGGTCGCAGCGCCCGTGCTCACCTTGCTCAATCCCGAGCTGATGCCGGGCGCGATTCAGGTCGTCAACATGACGTTGCCGCTGTTCACGCTGGCCGCCGAATGGCGGAAGGTGGACTGGCGCGGGCTGGGCTTCGCGGTGCTCGGCAGGATCCCTGGCAGCGTCCTCGGCGCACTCATAGTTGTCTACGTTTCTGTCTACACACGCGGCATCTTCGTCGCGGTCATGGTGCTCGTCGCGGTGGCATTGACCGCCAGGGCGCTGAGCGTGCCGCGCAACGGTGTGACGATCACGTCGGCGGGTTTCGTGTCGGGGATCACCGGCACCGCCACGGGCATCGGCGGGCCGCCTCTCGCGCTGGTCTATCAGAACGCCAAGGGCCCGCAGATTCGCGCGACACTGGCGATGTTCTTCTTCCTCAGCGCGGCGCAGTCGCTGGCCATCCTGGCCCTGGTGGATGAGTTGCCGTCCCGGGCGCTGACGACGGGGGCGATCCTCATCGTGCCGATGGTGCTGGGCTTCTTGGTGTCGGGGCCGTTGCGGCGCTATCTCGACGGCGGGAAGGTGCGTGCGGGCGTCCTGGTCGTGGCGGCGGCCTCGGCGGCGGCGTTGATCGTGCAGAACGTGGTCAGCCAGGTCATGGCACCCTGAGGACGCCTCACGCGTCGCTGGGACCGGGTCGCCAGCCGACGCCCTGAGCCCACGTGTCGGCCCGCCGCACGACGTCCCAGACGTACGGCTCCTTGGCCGCGACGTATTTCTCCCGTTCGTCGCGAAAGCGCTCCGCGCAGCGCCGTTTCGCCTCGGCGAACTCGGCCGCTGCGGCGGGGTGGACGCGCAGGTAGTCGCGGAACAGTCCCGCCCGATGCATCAGTCCCAGACGTTCCAGCGGAGCCTTGAACGCCTCCAGCGGCTCGAAGGAGCGTACCGAGATCTGGATGTCGATCACCGGCTTGGCGGCCAGACCGGGAACGGACGTCGACCCGATGTGATCGATGCGCACCGCGACGTCGCCGAGCGCCGAACGCATCGCCGCGCCCAGTGCGGCGAACCGCGCCGGCCAGCCCCGGTCGTAGTCCACGACTTCGACGAGATCTGCCATGCCCGGATTGTCCCAGGAAGGTCCTGGTGGTGCACAGGTGGCGAGGAGGAGTCGGGGAGATTGAGGTGGCGTTTCTGGATTGTTACCGGATACAACAAACTCCCGGCCCCCAGCCTCTTCCAAAGCAGGCCGTCCCGGAATACGTTGCCGCAAACAACATTCATCCGGGCCCCTCCGGAAGAAAGGACCCTGCACCATGCGCAAGGGGATCCTCAGCTTGACCGCCGCGGCAGCCGCGCTCGCCCTCGGTCTCACCGCCTGCGGGGGCGATAGCGGTCAGACCACGTCGACGTCGACCGCATCGGCCCCCGCGGCCAAGGCGGGAAAGATCGGCGTCATCCTGCCGGACAGCAAGTCGTCCGCCCGGTGGGAGACGGCGGACCGCAAGTACCTGCAAGAGGCGTTCACGACAGCCGGCGTCCAGTACGACATTCAGAACGCCCAGAACGACAAGACGGCGTTCCAGACCATCGCCGACCAGATGATCACGAACGGCGCCACCGTTCTGATGATCGTCAACCTCGACAGCGGCACCGGCAAGACGGTCATCGAGAAGGCCAAGTCTCAAGGTGTGCCGACGATCGACTACGACCGGCTGACGCTCGGCGGCGGCGCCGCCTACTACGTCAGCTTCGACAACACCAAGGTCGGCACGCTCCAGGGCGAAGGCCTCACCAAGTGCCTGACCGACAAGAAGGCCGAAAAGCCGATCGTGGCTTACCTGAACGGCTCGCCGACCGACAACAACGCGACGCTGTTCAAGAGCGGCTACGACGGGGTGCTCAAGCCGAAGTTCGACTCCGGCGACTACGTCAAGGGCCCCGAGCAGTCGGTGCCCGACTGGGACAACACCCAGGCAGGAACGCTGTTCGAGCAGATGCTGACCGAGCAGCCGAAGATCGCCGGCGTGCTGGCCGCCAACGACGGCCTGGGCAACGCCGCCATCACCGTGCTGAAGAAGAACAACCTCAACGGCAAGGTGCCGGTCACCGGCCAGGACGCCACCGTCCAGGGCCTGCAGAACATCCTCGCGGGTGACCAGTGCATGACCGTCTACAAGGCGGTCAAGAAGGAGGCCGACGCCGCGGCCAAGCTCGCGGTGGCGCTGGCCAAGGGTGAGAAGCCCACGGCCGCCTCGAGCGTCAAGGACCCGGAGACCGGTCAGGACGTGCCTTCCGAGCTCATGGATCCCCAGGCCATCTACTTCGACAACGTCAAGGACGTGGTGGCCGACGGTTACGTGACCAAGGAGGAACTGTGCACCGGTGACTTCGCCGCGAAGTGCACCGAGGCCGGAATCCAGTGAGTCCATGGGGGCGCGGCCGCCGGTCGCGCCCCCTTGAGGGAGCCCCATGACCCCCCTGCTTGAAGTGCGCGGGATCGACAAGAGCTTCGGTCCGGTGAAAGTCCTGCACAACGTCGAGCTCTCGGCGTACCCCGGCGAGGTCACAGCGCTCGTCGGCGACAACGGCGCGGGCAAGTCGACGCTGGTCAAGTGCATCGGCGGCATCTATCCGATCGACGCGGGCGAGGTCCTGTTCGACGGCCGCCCGGTCGTGATCCACACTCCCCGCGACGCGGGCGAGCTCGGGATCGAGATCGTCTACCAGGACCTGGCGCTGTGCGACAACCTCGACATCGTCCAGAACATGTTCCTCGGCAGGGAGCGCAAGAGCGGGCTCCTGCTGGACGAGGACAGCATGGAGGAACTGGCCGAGAAGACGCTCAGCAGCCTGTCCGTGCGTACGGTCAAGTCCATCCGGCAGCAGGTCTCCAGCCTGTCCGGCGGGCAGCGGCAGACCGTCGCCATCGCCAAGGCCGTGCTGTGGAACAGCAAGGTCGTCATCCTCGACGAGCCGACCGCGGCGCTGGGCGTCGCCCAGACCGCGCAGGTGCTCGAACTCGTCCGCAGGCTGGCCGACACGGGCCTCGCCGTCGTCCTCATCTCCCACAACATGAACGACGTGTTCGCCGTCTCCGACCGGATCGCGGCGCTCTACCTCGGCAGGATGGCCGCACAGGTCAAGACCTCCGACGTGACGCACGCCCAGGTCGTCGAACTGATCACCGCGGGCCGCAGCGGGGATCTCGGCCTCAAGAACGGGGTCACGCCATGATCAAGGTCAAGGAACTCCCCGGCGAGGCCATCGTCACAGCGACGCAGGCCCCGTCGATCAAGAACAGCTTCCGCGCGTACATTCAGCGGGTGCGCGGCGGCGACATGGGAGCGCTGCCCGCCGTGCTCGGCCTGGTCGTGCTCTGCGTGGTCTTCGCCGTCGCCCGCCCGTCCTTCGTGACCGCGGGCAACTTCGCCAACCTGTTCACCCAGGGCGCCGCCGTCACGCTCATCGCGATGGGCCTGGTGTTCGTGCTGCTGCTCGGCGAGATCGACCTGTCGGCCGGCTTCGCCAGCGGCGTGTGCGCGGCGGTGCTCGCCGTCACGCTCACCAGCATGGGTCTGCCGTGGTACGTGTGCGCGCTGGCCGCCATCATCACCGGCGTGATCATCGGGACCGTGCTCGGCACGCTGGTGGCCAAGGTCGGCATACCGTCGTTCGTCGTGACGCTGGCCGCGTTCCTCGCCTTCCAGGGCCTGGTCCTGGTGCTGGTCGACGAGGGCACGAACATCTCCATCCGGGACACCGTGATCGTCGCGATCGCGAACAGGAACCTGCCGCCGTGGCTCGGCTGGGCGCTGTACGCCGTGTCCGTGGCGGTGTTCGCGGCCGTGCAACTGCTGCGGGCCAGGAAGCGGGCCAAGCGCGGGCTGGTGGCCGACCCGCTGTCGCTGATCGCCTTCCGCGTCGGGGCGCTGGCGGTGCTGGCCGGGGCCGCGGTGTTCGTGCTCAACCTGGAGCGCAGCCGCAACCCCCTGCTGGTCTCGCTGACCGGCGTGCCGATCGTGGTCCCCGTCATCCTGGTGCTGCTGGTCGTGTGGACCGTGATCCTGCGGCGCACCGCGTTCGGCCGCCATCTCTACGCGGTCGGCGGGAACACCGAGGCCGCCCGCAGGGCGGGCATCCCGGTCGACCGGCTCAGGATCAGCGCGTTCGTGATCTGCTCCTCGATGGCCGCCATCGGCGGCATCGTGGCCGCTTCCCGCGCCAGCTCCGTCGACCCGAACACGGGCGGCAGCTCCGTCCTGCTGTACGCGGTCGGCGCCGCGGTCATCGGCGGAACGAGCCTGTTCGGCGGGAAGGGCCGGGTGCTCGACGCCGTGCTCGGCGGCGCCGTGGTGGCCGTGATCGAGAACGGCATGGGTCTGATGGGATACGGGGCGAGCGTGAAGTATCTGGTCACGGGGTCCGTTCTGCTGCTTGCCGCAGGCGTGGACGCCTTGGCGCGCAAGCGGGCGGCTGCCGCTGGGTTAAGGTGATCGGCGACCAGCAGCCCCTGAAGGAACCCCAGCCCATGCGTGCCGGCCCGTCGCAAGAGGACATCAGACGCCACAACCTCGGCGCGCTGCTGCGTCATGTCCACCTCGGCGGGCCGATCTCGCGTGCCGAGCTGACCTCGAAGATGGGGCTCAACCGCAGCACGATCATGGCCCTGACCTCCGATCTCACCGCCGCCGGGCTGGTGCGCGAGGAGCTGCCCCGCGAGACGGGCCGCGCGGGCCGGCCCTCGCTCGTGGTGCGCCCCGAGTCGGCGCGTGTCTACGTGTTCGCCTTCGACGTGGGTCCCGACCGGCTCGCCGTCGCCCGGGTCGGTCTCGGCGGGGTCATCCTCGACCAACGGGAGACCGTCCGGCGGCGGGGTGCGTTCGAGCTGGAGGAGCTGATCGGCGAGCTGGCCGGGTTCGCCCGCCAGATGCGGCGCAAGACCAGGGACGACACGGTCTGCGTCGGCGCGGCGGCGGCCGTGTCGGGCGGCGTGCGCAAGGCCGACGGCGTGGTCATGTTCGGGCCCAACCTGAAGGCCGAGGAGGTGCCGTTCGGCGAGGAGCTGGGCCGCAAGCTGGGTCTGGGGCTGCCGGTCAGCGTGGGCAACGACGCCAACCTGGCCGCGCTGGCCGAGCACAGCCGCGGCGTCGGCGTCGCCGTCCGCGACCTCATCTACCTGCACGGCGACGTGGGGATCGGCGGCGGGATCATCGCCGGAGGGCATCTGCTCGGCGGTCACGACGGCTACGGCGGTGAGATCGGCCACATGGTGGTCAACCCGGGCGGCCGGGCGTGCGGCTGCGGCTCGCACGGCTGCCTGGAGGCGGAGGTGGGGGAGCGGGCCCTGCTGGAGGCGGCCGGCCGGTTCGGGGCCGGGCCGCAGGGGCGGGACGCGGTGCGGGCCGTGGTCGAGGCCGCCGACCGGGGGGACATCGTCGCGCAGGAGGCGCTGAGCCGGATCGGCGAGTGGCTGGGGCTGGGCGTCGCGAACCTGGTGAACATCTTCAACCCGGAACTGCTGATCTTCGGGGGGATGTTGCGTGAGGTCTATCTCGGGTCGGCGGCACAGGTGCGTACGCAGCTGGCGCTGCACGCCATGGCGCCGCAGCGGGAGCGGCTGCGGTTGCGCACCTCGGCGCTGGGGGACGCGGCCACGCTGGTGGGCGCCGCCGAGCTGGCCTTCGCCCACGTCCTCGCCGACCCCTTGGAAGTCCTGGCCCGCGCCAACACCTGATCTTCTCAGGTGACCTTGGCCTTGGTGGCCGTCCACGTGTTGCAGAAGCCTGTGGCCCCGCCCCGATAGCCACGGTCCTGCCAGAACGCCAGGTTCTTCGGCTTGCCGTGGATCTCGCTCTCCTCGGCCCGCCGCACGGCGTCGATCCATTCCTCCCACTCGATCCCGGGCTTGATCGACTCGAGCGTCGCACTGTAGAAGACGCCGGCGAAGCACTCGGCCTGCATCTCAAGACGATGGCTGAGCAGGGTGCGCGCGCTGCCGGACGCCGGCCAGTACAGCGCGCTCTGCGCGTCCAGCACGCCGGTGAGCTGCTGCACGTGATGCCCCCACTCGTGGGCGACGGAGTGCGCCATGTTCATCCTGAAGGGGTCCCGCAGGTCCTGTTTCGTGATGCGGATGACGATCGTGCGCTGGTGCGGGCAGTAGTGGGCGCCGCTGCTGGTGATCTTCCCGCAGACGGAGTCGGCGCCTGTCGTGATCGTCACCTCGGGAGCGCTGTACGTCAGCCCGGCGGCCGCGAAGCGATCGGCCCAGAACCGGTCGGCGCAGCGGGCCATCGCCCGGTGGAAGGCCTTCAGCGAGGCGACGACACCTGCCCGGATCGCGGGGATCGCGCATGTCAGGCGGAGCTGGTCACCGCCCATCACGTCGGACAAGCCGGCCTGGGGAGTGCCCGGCGCCGCCGCCCGGGCCGGCCCCGATAAGAGAAGACCCGCGATCGTGCACGTAGCTGCCGCTACGAGAAGAGTGCGCACGACCGCGGATCATAGATCAATATGTCGGGATTTGTCCTAGAGTCCTAAAGTACGTGCGACTTCGGCGCCTTGAAGGTGTTGCAGCCGCCCGCGGACTCGGTGTCGAAGCCGCGCTTCAGCCAGCGGCCCACGGTGGTGGGCTTGCCGTGCGTCTTCGAGCCCCAGTCCTCCTCGTTCACCCCGATGAGGCCCAGGCCGGCGCCGCTGCCGCCGCCCTTGACGAGGTAGTCGAACTCGGTCTGCCGGCGGCCGAGCGAGTGCCACACGTCGCCGATGAACGCCCCGCTCAGGCACTCGGCCTGCAGCTCGAAGCGGCGCAGCTCGTCCAGCACCCTGGCCTCGTTCTTGCCGTTGTAGCGCGTCAGGCCCTTGAACATGCCCGTGAGCTGCTGGATGTGGTGGCCGTACTCGTGGGCGACGGTCACCAGCAGGAGCATGTCCGACTGCTCCTCGACGAGAGCCGGCTGGACCAGGAGGGAGATCTTCTTGTTGAGCGAGCAGTACAGCGCCAGCGCGCCCGCGGGGTACTTGCCGCATCCGGTCGCCGCGCCGACCTTGGTGACCACCTGGAACGAGGGCTTGCTGAAGGCGAAGCCGGCCTTCTTGATCTTCGGTTCCCAGGCGGCGTTGAGGCAGTCGAGGACCACGTCCATATAGCCCTTGACCTCTTCCGCGCTCCCGGTCAAGACCTTCGGCTCCTCGCAGGTCTCGAGGCCCAGCTCGCCCGTCTTGTAAATCGCGTTCTTGGCCAGGACCGGCTTGTACGCCGGAGCGGAGACGGCGGCCGCAGGGGCCGTGCCGGCGAACAGCACGCTCGCCAGGGCGCCCGCCATGAGCGCCAATCGGGGGATACGCATGGGAATGAACCCTAGTAAAGAGGGAGTTCCAGGTAAAGGAAGATTAAAGCGTGGCGTCAGTTGACATTGCGATGGTTCGCGGCCCACGTGTTGCATGAGCCAGGAGTGCCGCGGTTGAAGCCCCGTGTCATCCAGGCGGCCTGCGTCGGGCCCTTGCCGTGGTCGTTCTGCGGCCACCCCTTGGCGCCGTTCTTCCTGAACCAGTCCACCGTGTACGCCCAGTCCGCGTCGGTGACCAGCGGCGTGCCCTGCATCGTGCTCATGAAGACCGACGAGAAGCACTCGGCCTGCAGCTCCGACTTGCGCGAGAGCATGAGCCGCTGGGCCTTGGTCGCTCCCATCCTGGCCGTCCAGTAGTAGTTCCAGATGCCGGAGATCTGCTGGACGTGGTGGCCGTACTCGTGGGCGATCAGCCGCGTGATGCCCAGCGGGAACGGGTTGCGCAGCTGGTCCCGGCTGATCATCAGGTACATGGTGCGGTCAGTGGAGCAGTAGACGCCGTCGGCGCCGGCGTTCCATGACCCGCAGGGCGTCTTGATCTTGCTGGTGATGATGCGCAGGCGCGGCTTGGCGAAGGGCAGCCCGGCCTTGCGGAACTGGGCGCCCCACGCCCTGTTCAGGCACCCGGTGACGCGGGTGAGGAAACGCCGGTACGCCGTCATGCTGCCGGCCGGCAGGTGACCGGGCGAGCAGTTCACGTCGGCCAGCCGCCCCGTCTTGTAGAGCGGGTTCGCCGTGGCCAGCGCCTTGCCCGGCGCCGCCTTCTTCGCATCGGCGGCCTTCACCGGCGGTGAGACGATCTGTTGGGCCTCGTTGGCCGACTCCGTCGAGGTCGTGGCCACGTCGGCGAGCACGAGCACCAGACCGGCCGCCGCCAGAGCGAGCGCCAGAAGCGCGGCGACGAGTGCCACAAGTTTGCTTATGGGGACGGAGTTCATAGGTACCGAAAGACTAGGTCAAGATCGGACATATGTGGGCGCGTTTGACTCGATGGAGTCAGCGAGGCGTCCGCGAACTACACTCGGGGGGTCGGCGCACAAGAGCAGAGGGGAGTCGGATCCGTGAGCGGGTTGCTGGGCTCGATCAAGGGACCGGACGACGTCAAACGGCTGGCGGCAGAGGAGCTGCCGGGGCTCGCGGGGGAGATTCGTGATCTGCTCGTCGACTCGTGCGCGAGATTCGGCGGCCACCTGGGCCCCAACCTCGGTGTCGTGGAGCTCACCCTCGCCGTGCACCGCGTCTTCGACTCCCCGCGCGACCCGATCGTCTGGGACACCGGACACCAGGCCTACGTGCATAAGCTCCTCACCGGCCGGGCCGCCGGGTTCGCGGCGCTCAAGCAGGAGGGCGGCCTGTCCGGCTATCCGAGCCAGGCCGAGTCCGAGCACGACTTCGTGGAAAACTCCCACGCCTCGACCGCGCTGTCCTACGCCGACGGCCTGGCCAAGGCGTTCAAGGTGCGCGGCGAGCACGACCGGACGGTCGTCGCGGTGATCGGCGACGGCGCGCTGACCGGCGGCATGGCCTGGGAGGCGCTCAACAACATCGCCGCCGGCGAGGACCTGCCGGTCGTGATCGTGGTCAACGACAACGGCCGCTCCTACTCGCCGACGATCGGCGGGCTCGCCTCCCACCTGTCCTCACTGCGGGTCAACCGCCGCTATGAGGACTTCCTCGACTACGTCAAGGACAAGATCGGCAACGTTCCGCTGCTCTACGACGCGCTGCACGGCGTGAAGAAGGGCGTCAAGGACGTGCTGGCGCCGCAGGTCATGTTCGAGGACCTCGGGCTGAAATACCTCGGCCCCATCGACGGCCACGACGAGCAGGCCATGGAGGCCGCCCTGCGTAAGGCCCGCGACTTCCGCGGCCCCGTCATCGTGCACGCGGTCACCCAGAAGGGCCGCGGCTACACGCCGGCGGAAAACCACGACGAGGACCAGTTCCACGGCCCCGGACCCTTCGACAAGGTCACGGGCCAGGAGAAGCCCAAGGGCCGCATCTGGACCAACGTGTTCAGCGAGGAGCTCGTCCGGCTCGGCAAAGAGCGGGACGACATCGTCGCCATCACCGCGGCCATGCTCCACCCGACGGGGCTCAACGCGTTCGCCGAGGCCTACCCCGAGCGCATCTACGACGTGGGCATCGCCGAGCAGCACGCGCTGACCAGCGCCGCCGGGCTGGCGCTTGGCGGCATGCACCCGGTCGTGGCCGTCTACGCCACGTTCCTCAACAGGGCCTTCGACCAGCTCCTCATGGACGTCGCCCTGCACCGGCTGCCGGTGACCGTCGTGCTCGACCGGGCGGGCGTCACGGGTGACGACGGCGCCAGCCACAACGGCATGTGGGACCTGTCCATCCTCCAAGTGGTTCCCGGGCTCAGGATCGCGGTGCCGCGCGACGGGGACCGGCTCACCGAGTTGCTGCGCGAGGCCGTGGAGGTCACCGACGGCCCGACCGTGCTGCGTTTCCCCAAGGGCCCCGTGGCCGAGGCGGTCGAGCCGGTCGGCAAGCTGGGCGAGATGGATCTGCTGCGCGCCCCCGTGGGAGAGCCTGACGTGCTGCTGGTCGGTGTGGGGCCGATGGCGCAGGTCTGCCTGGACGCGGCCGTCCTGCTCGACGCCCAGGGCATCGCGGCCACCGTGGTCGACCCGCGCTGGGTCAAGCCGCTGGACGAGGCGCTCGTGCTGGCCGCGAGCGCGCACAAGCTGGTGGCCGTCGTGGAGGACAACGGCCGGGTCGGCGGTGTGGGCGACGCCGTGGCGCGGCTGCTGCGCGACGCCGACGTCGACGTGCCCGTGCGCACCTACGGCATCCCGCAGGAGTTCCTCAACCACGCCAAGCGGGCGGCGATCCTCGGCCAGATCGGACTGACCGGCCAAGACCTCGCCCGCCAGATCACCGAGGCCGTCGCGAAGCGGACCTCCCACGTGGAGCCTGCCCGCCACTGATCGCCCTGCGGACCGCGGCGGAGATCCCCAGCACGACGATCACCGCCGCGGCCGCGATCGGCACCAGCCACTCAGCGTGTTGCCGCGCCACGCCGCCCGCCACGGCGCCGAGCGTGACGTACGCGCTCACCCAGGCCGTGCTGCCGACCATCGCCCACGGCATGAACGTGCGATAGGGCATACCGACCGTGCCCGCCACGGCCGGGGTCAGCGCGTGCAGCACCGGCAGGAAATACGCCAGCGCCAGCGCCCATCCCTTGCGCTCGAACAGCTGCTCCGCGCGCTGCCACCGGGCCTCGCCGACGCGCCGCCCAAGCCGCCCGTGCCGCAGCCGGGTCCCGTACCGGCGGCCCAGGAAATAGCCGCCCGAGGCGCCTGCGAAGCACGCCAGCATGCCCGCGCCGATCAGCGCCAGCGCCTCCGGCGCAGTGTCCGCGCTGGCGCCCGCGACCAGCAGCAGGGTGTCGCCCGGCGTGATCAGGCCGACTCCGACCGAGGCGTCCAGCGTCAGGAAGACCAGCAGGAGCAGCATCACCACGCCGAGGTCTTGCCTGGCCAGAGTGTCGAGCAGACCATGAGACATAGTCCAGGACCGCTACCCCGATCCAGGAGGATCATCGGGAACGTCACGGAACCATCCCCGTCAAGGAATCAAGGAATGATCGCCTAGCGTATGGGAAGGATCACTGGCCGTGGAGATTTTTCGTACGAAGTCCGTCGAGCAATCGATCCGTGACACCGAGGATCCCGAGCATCAGCTGCGTAAACGCCTGACCGCCACGGACCTCACGGTCTTCGGCATCGGCGTGATCATCGGCACCGGGATCTTCGTGCTCACAGGAACGGTCGCGAAAGGGCTGGCGGGGCCGGCGGTGGCGCTGTCGTTCGTCGTGGCGGGCATCGTCTGCGGGCTGGCCGCCCTGTGCTACGCCGAGTTCGCCTCCACGATCCCGGTGGCCGGGTCGGCTTACACGTTCGCCTTCGCCACTCTGGGCGAGTTCCCCGCCTGGGTGATCGGCTGGGACCTGCTCCTGGAGCTGGCGCTGGCGGCGGCCGTGGTGGCGACCGGCTGGTCCGGCTATTTCGCCTCGATGCTGGCCTCCGTCGGCATCCCCCTGCCGGAGTCCATCGCCGGGGCGAACCCCGTGGTCAACGTCCCCGCCGTGCTCATCATCGCCGTCCTCACCGCGATCCTGGTCGCCGGCATCAAGCTCTCCTCCCGGGTCAACCTCGTCCTGGTGGTCACCAAAGTCGCGGTGGTGCTGCTCGTCATCATCGCCGGGCTGTTCTTCATCCGGGCCGCCAACTACACGCCGTTCATCCCCGAGGCGGTGTCCACACCGCGCGTCGGCGGACTGAACGCGCCGCTGATCCAGGTGCTGTTCGGGATCACGCCGGTTGCCTTCGGCGTGATCGGCATCTTCACCGCCGCGGCGATCGTGTTCTTCGCCTTCATCGGCTTCGACATCGTGGCCACCGCTGCGGAGGAGACCCTCGAGCCGCAGCGGGACGTGCCCCGCGGCATTCTCGGCTCACTGGCGATCTGCACGTTCCTGTACGTCGCTGTCTCGCTGGTCGTCGTGGGCATGCAGAACTACAGCCAGCTGAGCACGTCCGCGCCACTGTCGGACGCCTTCCGGGCCGTCGGGCACCCGTGGCTGGCCACGATCATCAGCGTGGGCGCGATCGCCGGCCTGACGACCGTGGTGCTGGTGCTGCTGCTGGGCCAGACCCGGGTGTTGTTCGCGATGTCCCGCGACGGGCTGATGCCGCGCGCGCTGGCGGCGGTCCACCCCCGGTTCGGCACGCCGGCCAGGCTCACCGTCGTGATCGGCGTGGTGACGATGGCGCTGGCCGGTTTCGTGGACTTCGAGGAGCTGGCCGAGTTGGTCAACATCGGCACGCTGTTCGCCTTCGTGGTGGTCTCGATCGGCGTGGTCGTGCTCAGGCGCACCCGGCCGGACCTGCCCCGGGCCTTCCGCGCGCCACTCGTGCCGGTGCTGCCGATCCTGTCCGTGCTGGCCTGCATTTACCTGATGCTGAACCTGCCGATCGAGACCTGGCTGCGGTTCCTGATCTGGATGGCCGTCGGCGTGGTCATCTACTTCGGCTACAGCTACTGGCACAGCAGGACGGCCGCGCCCGTGAAGGGCGGGCGATAGCCCGCCCCGCACCGGTCAGGAGAGCAGCTTCCCGCCCGCGGCCTGCATCACGCAGAAGTTGCGGTATCCCTTGCTCCACTCCACCTTCTTGCCGCGCCAGGTGCCCGTGATCGCCACCGCGTACGGCTCGAGCTTCTGGTCGCAGGTCTCGTCCGCCGGGACGTGGATCTGGTTGAAGTCGCCCCCGATCTTGCGGATCACGTCGCAGGCTGCGCGTGGGTGGGGATGGGTGCCGCCGTCGGGACCGCAGTGGAGCGTGCCGCCCCGCGCCGGGCTGCCCTTCGTAGCGATCGCGATCTTCAGTTTGCCCTTGGGTGGGCGGGCCGCCTGCGCGGCGGGGGACGAGCACGCCAGGAACGCCGCGCAGAGCGCGATCGTACCGATCGTTCGCATCATGATTACCCTCCGTTCGTCGTGCGGCACCAAACGCTACGGAGGTGAAGGTCATGAAAAGCGGGGGCCCGGGTCGGGCCCCCGCAAAGAATCAGGCGGGGAGTGAGGCCACACCCGGAGGAAGGAACCGGGGCTGGGCGATGCCGGTCCTGTCCAGATAAGGCGTGATGCCCCCCAGGTGGAACGGCCAGCCCGCGCCGAGGATCATGCACAGGTCGATGTCCTGCGGCGCCGCGACCACGCCTTCGTCGAGCATGATGCGGATCTCCGTGGCCAGCGCCGTCAGGACGCGTTCGCGTACCTGCTCGGCGGTGGACGGTGCGGCGCCGCCCGCGAAGAGCGCCACCGCCTCCGGGTCGAGCGTGAAGTCGGGGCGGTAGACGCCCGGCTTGCCCGCGGCGACCAGCTTGGCCATGTTCTCCGAGACGCCGAAGCGGTCGGGGAACGCCTCGTGCAGGGTCTCGGCCACGTGCAGGCCGACCGCCGGGCCGACGAGCTGCAGCAGCGCGAACGGCGTCATCGGCAGCCCCAGCCCGTCGAGCGCGTGCTCGGCCACCTCCAGCGGCGTGCCCTCGTCCACCGCCGCGACCACCTCGCCCATGAAGCAGGTCAGCAGCCGGTTGACCACGAACGCCGGAGCGTCCTTGACCAGCACCGACGACTTCTTCAGTGACTTGCCGACGGCGAAGGCCGTGGCCAGCGTGGCGTCGTCGGTCGCCGCGCCCTTGATGATCTCCAGCAGCGGCATGACGGCGACCGGGTTGAAGAAGTGGAACCCGACCAGCCGCTCCGGGTGCTTCAGCCCGGAGCCCATCTCGGTCAGCGACAACGAGGAGGTGTTCGTGGCCAGCACGCACGTCGGCTCCACGACCGCTTCGACCTCGCTGAACACCTGCTTCTTGACCGCCATGTCCTCGAACACGGCCTCGATCACGAAGTCGGCGTCGGCGAAGGCGTCCTTGGTCAGCGAGCCGGTCACCAGGGACCTGAGCCGGTTGGCCTGGTCCTCGCTGACGCGGCCCTTGGCGAGGAGCTTGCCGACCTCGGCGCGTACGTACTCCATGCCCTTGTCGAGCCTGGCCTGGTCGAGGTCCGTCATGACGACGGGCACCTCGAGGCGGCGGGCGAACAACAGCGCCATCTGCGAGGCCATCAACCCCGCACCGACGATGCCGACCTTGGTGACCTTGCGGGCCAGCGACTTGTCCGGCGCGCCCGCGGGCCGCTTGGCCCGGCGCTGCACCAGGTCGAAGGAGTAGAGCCCGGCCCGCAGCTCGTCGCTCATCAGCAGGTCGGCCAGCGCCTCGTCCTCGGCGGCGAAGCCCTCGTCGCGGGTGGCGGTCTCGGCCAGGGCGATCAGGTCGAGCGCCCGGTAGGGGGCGGGGGAGGCGCCGCGCAGCTTCATGTCCACCAGGAAGCGGGCGTCGCCGACGGCCTTCTCCCAGCCGTCGTGGGAGCGGCGCTCGACGCTCACCTCGCCCTGGAGCACGCGGGCGGCCCAGCGCAGCGACTCCTCCAGGAAATCGGCCGGCTCGAACATCGCGTCCGCGACGCCGAGCTCGAACGCGTCCTTGCCCTTGATCATGCGGTTCTGCGCCAGCGGGTTCTCGACGATCAGCTTGATCGCCTTCGCCGGGCCGATCAGCCGCGGCAGCAGCTGCGTGCCGCCCCAGCCCGGCACCAGGCCGAGGAAACACTCCGGCAGCGCCACCGCGGGCACGCCGGAGGAGATCGTCCGGTACGTGCAGTGGAGCGCCACCTCCAGGCCGCCGCCCATGGCCGCGCCGTTGACGAACGCGAACGACGGGATCGGCAGCTCGCCCAGCCTGCGGAAGACGTGGTGGCCGAGCGCGCCGATGGCCAGGGCCTCCTCGCGCGAGGCCATCTGGGCCGCGCCCTTGAGGTCGGCGCCGACGGCGAAGATGAACGGCTTGCCCGTCACGCCGACCGCGGCCAGGTCGGTGCGCCCGGCGATCTGCGACAGCGCCTCGTTCAGCGCGAACAGGCCGTGCGGGCCGAACGTGTTGGGCTTGGTGTGGTCGAAGCCGTTGTCCAGCGTGATCAGCGCCATCGTGCCCGCGCCGTAGGGCAGCTGCACGTCCCGCACCAGCGCCTTGGTGACGACTTCGTCGGTGTTGCGGTCGCTCAGCAGCGCCCGCCAGGTGTCTATGTTGCTCACGCGAGGTTCTCCCAGATCACAGTGCCGCCCATGCCCATGCCGACGCACATCGTGGTGATGCCGTAACGCACGTCGGGACGCTCGCCGAACTGCCGGGCGAGCTGCGTCATCAGTCGCACGCCCGAAGAGGCGAGCGGGTGGCCGTAGGCGATCGCGCCGCCGTAGGGGTTCACGCGGGGGTCGTCGCCGTCGATGCCGAAGTGGTCGAGGAACGCCAGGACCTGTACGGTGAACGCCTCGTTGATCTCGAACAGCCCGATATCCGAAATATCGAGATTCGCCAGCCGGAGCGCGCGTTCCGTGGACGGGATCGGGCCCACGCCCATGACCTCGGGGTCGACGCCCGCGAACGCGTACGACACCAGCCGCATCTTCGGCGCCAGCCCGAGCTCCTCGGCGGCGTCCTTGGCGGCCACGACGCAGCCGGTGGCGCCGTCGTTGATGCCCGAGGAGTTGCCCGCCGTGACGTTGCCGTGCGGCCGGAAGGGCGTCTTGAGCCCGCTCAGCCCCTCCATCGTGGTGCCCGGCCGCGGCGCCTCGTCCTCGACGGCCAGGCCCCAGCCCTTCTCGGCCGTCCTGATCGCGGTCGGGACCAGGTCGGGCTGGATCTTGCCGTCGGCGTACGCCTTGGCCGCCCTCTCCTGCGAGAGCACCGCGTATGCGTCCGCGCGCTCCTTGGAGATCGACGGGTAGCGGTCGTGCAGGTTCTCCGCCGTCATGCCCATGACCAGCGCGCTCGGATCGACCAGCTTCTCCGACAGGAAGCGCGGGTTGGGGTCGACCCCCTCGCCCATCGGGTGGCGGCCCATGTGCTCGACGCCGCCCGCGATCGCCACGTCGTACGCGCCGAACGCGATGCCGCCCGCGACCGTGGTGACCGCGGTCATCGCGCCCGCGCACATGCGGTCGATGGCGTAGCCGGGCACGCTCTTGGGCAGCCCGGCCAGCACGGCCGCCGACCGGCCGATGGTCAGGCCCTGGTCGCCGATCTGCGTGGTCGCGGCGATGGCGACCTCGTCCACGCGCTCGGGGGGCAGGTTGGGATTACGCCGGATGAGCTCGCGGATGACACGGACGACCAGGTCGTCGGCGCGGGTCTCGGCGTACAGTCCCTTCGGCCCTGACCTGCCGAAAGGCGTGCGCACGCCGTCGACGAACACGACGTCACGAGAGGAAGGCACGGATTCGCTCCTCGCTGCTGGAAGGGGTTCCACGCTTATGCTACTCGTGAGTAACTAGTCCGCGTCCCATGCCCGCCCCAGGTCAGGTGATGGAGGAGTGGCGGAAAGGTCATAGTCTCCCGGGCCGCGGACAGGCGAACTGAGCGTGGGGGCGGTGGACAAGTAGTGATGTGCCGTCGGGGACCCCCTGGTTGTGGCTATGCTTCGCGATCATGACGCAGGGGGTGGACCGCGTGAGAGGGCGACCCGGCGATGCGGATACTCGCGTCGCCCCCGTGCCGCGCCGGTCCAGGAAGCTCGACCCCCGGCCGCGCAGGAACCCGCTGACGCCCCTGGGCTGGGTGAGCGTGGCGCTGACGTTTGTGCTCGTGGCCACCACGTTGGCCGCGTACGCGTACTACCGCAGCATCGACGGCAGCATCCGCCGCGACCCCATCATTCCCGGCCAGAGCCGGCCGCCGGATACGGGGGCGCTCAACGTGTTGCTCGTCGGCTCCGACTCCCGTGAGGGCGACAACAAACAGTACGGCCCCAAGTCGCAGGGGCTGGGGGAGCGCACTGACACGATCATGTTGCTGCACATCTCCCCGAACAGGGACAAGGCCACCATGATCAGTTTCCCCCGCGACTCCATGGTGGCGATCCCCGAGTGCCAGGGCAGGAACGGCGCCGTGCTGCCCGGCGGGATCCGGCAGATCAACTCCGCCTTCAACGACGGCGGCATCAACTGCACCATCAAGACACTCGAATCGCTCACCAACATCAAGATCAACCACTTCGTGAAGGTCGACTTCACCGGCTTCAAGGGCATCATCGACGCCGTCGGCGGCATCGAGATCTGCCTGCCCAAGCCGGTCAACGACCCCAAGGCGAAGCTGGTGCTCCCCGCGGGCAAGCACGTGGTCAACGGCGAGCAGGCGCTCGGCTACGTACGCACCCGCTACGCGCTGGGCGACGGCAGCGACCTGAGCAGGATCCAGCGTCAACAGGTGTTCCTCACCCAGGTGCTGAAGAAGGTCACCGACGGCGGCCTGCTCACCAACCCCATCAGGCTGGACGGGTTCCTGCGCTCCGCCGCCGCCGCGGTCACCGTGGACAGTGAGCTGACGTTCGAGCGGATGCTGGAGATCGCCAACAGCGTCAGGGGTCTGACGGCCAAGGAGCTCAAGGGCATCACGGTGCCCGTCGAGGCGTATCCGGGGGACAAGAACCGGGTGCAGTTCAGCCAGCCGGCCGCGAAGAACTTCTTCGAGGCCGTACGCAGCGACGTCGAGGTCACCGCCACCCCGACCCCCGGCACGTCCGCCACGCCGAAGATCGAGCACGAGCTGGTGCGTGTGCAGGTGCTCAACGGCACCGGCGAGGCGGGCAAGGCCGTCCAGGTGGCCGACGAGCTGGCCGCCCAGGGCTTCGCCGTCATCGAGGTCGGCAACGCTCCCGCGACCGCGACCACCGCGATCCGCTACGCGAAGAAGGACGCCCAGGACGGACCGGCCTACGCCGACGCGGTTGCCGTCCGGCTGTCCCAGGACAAGCGGACCGCGGTGGCCGGCAAGGTCAAGCCGGTCAACGCCCAGCCGTACAAGTCCAAGGTCGCCGAGCCGCCCGACGGCCCGATCGTCCAGCTCGTGATCGGGGCGGACTGGCCGGGCGTGCGCGTGCAATCGGCGATCCCGGACTCGCTCAAGGACAAGGTGGTCGACTCGAGCACCAACCCGTGCTTGTGAGCCTCAGGCCGTGACGCCTGCGTCGACGGGGATCGAGGCGCCCGTGATGTGGCGCCCGCCCTCCCCTGCGAGGTAGGCGACGGCGGCGGCGATGTCGTCGGGAGAGCAGTACGTGCCGAGCGCGGTGTAGCGCCGCTCCTCCTCCGCCTCCGGGGTGTCGGCAGGGTTCATGTCAGTGTCCGTGGAGCCCGGGTTGACCAGGTTCGCGGTGATGCCGCGCGGTCCCAGATCTCGAGCCAGACCCTTGACGAGGCCGGCCAGCGCCGACTTGCTCATCGCGTACGCCGTCCATCCGGGATAAGGCACCCGCTCGGCCAGGCTGCTGCCGATGAGGACGATCCTGCCGCCCCGCCCCATGTGCCGGGCGGCCGCCTGCGCCAGCACGAACGCAGCCCTCGGGTGGACGGCGAGCAGCCGGTCCACCTCCTCGAGCGTCACCTCCTCCAGCGCTCCGTACGGCGCGATCCCGGCGTTGCTCACCAGCACGTCGAGCCGCCCCAGCTCGCGCACCGTGCGCTCCACCGCCTCGACCAGCGCGCCGGCGTCGGCGGCCTCCGCGCGCATGCCGAGGGCGCGCCGGCCGGCCGCCTGGACCTCCTTGGCCACGGTGGCGGCCCGGTCGCTCGCGTTCTGGTACGTGATCGCCACGTCGAATCCGTCGCCGGCCAGCCGCCGTGCGACGGCCGCGCCGATTCCCCTGCTCCCGCCCGTGACCAGGGCGACCTTTCGGATCATGCCATCCTCCAAGAACCGGAATGTGTTCCGGTTCGACCCTAATCGGAACGCATTCCGCATGCAAGTGATGCCAGGATGGAGATCGATCGTGAGAGGGTCCGGGATGGCGCGAGGGCAGCGACCGTGACGCGAGAGGGCGGAGACTGTGACGCGAGAGGGCGGACCGTGACGCGGGAGGGCAGACCGTGAAACGCGAGCGCACCGACGCGGCCCGTAATCGCGCGAAGATCCTCGCTGCGGCCGAGGCCATCGTCGCCGACCGGGGAGTGGGCGGCTTGTCGATGGCGGAGGTGGCCGCGGCCGCCGGGGTCGGCGTCGGCACGCTCTACCGGCGCTTCGGGGATCGCTCCGGGCTGGCGTACGCGCTGATCGACCGGCGGGAGCGGGAGTTCCAGTCCGCCTTCATCGAGGGGCCGCCGCCGCTCGGGCCAGGTGCGGAGCCCGCCGTGCGGGCACGCGCGTTCCTCGACGCACTCGCGGATCGCACGGTCGAGCAGCTCGACCTGCTGGTCATGGCGGAGACGGCGGGGCCGTTCGCCCGGTTCGGCGGCGCGTACGACGCCTATCACGGGCACCTGACGATGCTGATCGCACAGGTGCGGCCGGACGCCGACGCCTCCTGTCTGTCCGACGCGTTGCTGGCGCCTCTGGCCGCGCCGCTGCTGGCGTATCGGATCCGGGAGTGCGGGGTGGGGATCGAGCGGGTGAAGTCGGCGCTCGGCGACCTGCTCAACGGACTCACCCCCTGACGGCCGTCCGGAATACCGCCTGAGGTGGCGTGAGAGCGGGGAGTGACGAATATAACTCTCTGTGATTTTAGGGAAACATGTGAAATATCCGGACAATCAGTGGTCGGGTCTGCTAGGAAAGGGCGCGGTCCGCATTCGTACTAGAGAGGTTCATCGTGGCGCGCGACGAGAACGACAGGCCATACGAGGATGGGCAGGGTAGGTCGTTGAACCCGGAGCTGACGGGTGACGTGCTGTCGCCGCGGTGGAGCACCGATGACACCGACGAACAGCCTGCCATCCAGGTCGTCGGCAACGAGACCTACATCATGCCGCCCAATTCGCTGACCGGTGAGCCGCAGTTGGTGGGCCGTGACGGCGTGCGTGACGTGCTCGACGACGGCCCGGCGGCCTCGCACGATCTGCTGAGCGGCGGGCCTCGCGACCTGGGCGGGGGTTCGCAGGACGTGCTGGGCGACCCCGGTGGCCCGTACGACGTGCTCGGCGGCCACAGCGGTCCCCATGACGTGCTTGGCGGCCACAGCGGCCCCCATGACGTGCTTGGCGGCCACAGCGGTCCCCATGACGTACTTGGCGGCCACAGCAGTCCTCCCGACGCTCTTGGCGGTCCTTACGACGTGCTCGGTGGCCACAGCGGTCCCCATGACATGCTCGGCGATGCCAGTGGCCCGCATGACGTTCTGCCGGAGCACAGTGGACCGCATCAGGTCGAGGACGGCGCCCCGTACCTGCCGCTCGACCGGAGCTACGAGGGGGGTTACACCGACGACCGCGAGGAGGAGCAGACCAAGCGCGGCTTTCTCGGCTCGGGGTGGACCGACGACTCTCCTCGCGGGCGCTCGGGCGGCGACCGGGAGGTGCGGCGCCGCACCAGGAAGCTGCTGGTGGCGGCGGCCGCGGTGGTGCTGGTCGGGGTGGGGGCCGGGTTCATGCTCACCGGCACCTCGTCGGACGACCCGTGCCAGGGCGGCCAGTGTGCCAGCGCTAGGGAGGTGACCGCGCCCTCCGACACCGCGGCTCCCGAGGACACGCCGGCCGAGGAGGCCACTCCCGAGCCCGACGATTCGGCCACCTCGGAGCCGACCGATACCGAGTCCGCAATGCCCACCTCGACGGCCCAGCGGGAGCGGCCGACTCGCGAGCCGGCCGCTCGTCCCACCTCCACCCGCGCCGGCGAGCCGACCAAGAAGGCCACCAGCAAGGCCACCAGGCCGCCGGTGAGCGAGATGCAGGACACGAACCCGGACCCGGACACGGACTCGCGTCCCCAGAGCGGGCAGTCGGACAGCAAGCAGCAGCAGCCCACGCAGCCGAGCAGCAGCCAGCCGGCGCAGCAGCCCACCACCCAGGCGCCCGCGCCGACGCCGACGCAGGAGGAACGGAAGGGACTGCTCGACATCCTCTTCCCCTGGTGACGCTCCCACGGGCCGGGGGATGACCCGCTACGCACCCCGGCCCCCGGCCCCCGGCCCCCGGCCCCCGGCTGCCGGCTGCCGGCCGTCCCGCCCTGGCCGGGGGCGTTCTGTCGTCTGGGGCCCGGGCATGTAAGGATGCGGATCCAGGTGCTGTTCTGGCACACTGGAAACCGCTTTCCGGGAGGTCACGTGGTCACGCTTGAGGACGTCGCCAGGCAGGCGGGCGTCTCGCTGGCGACCGCCTCGCGGGTGCTCAACGGCAGCACCCGCCAGGTTGGCGCGGCCCTGCGAGCGCGCGTCGAGCAGGCCGCCGACGAGCTGGGCTACCGAGCCAACATCGCGGCCCAGACGCTGGCCCGCGGTGCCGGCAACGTCATCGGCATCGTCGTGCACGACCTGACCGACCCCTACTTCGCGGCCCTGGCCGACGGGGCGATGCGGGCCGCGGCCACCGAGGGCCTGCTGGTCATGGTGGGCACCACGCATCGCGACCCGGAGCAGGAGATCGCCTACGTGGCCACGCTCAACGCCCAGCGCGTGCGGGCCGTGCTGCTGGTCGGCTCCCGCGTGGCCGACCCGGCCGTCACCGGGCGGCTCCGCGACGAGCTGGCCCGATACCGCTCGGGCGGCGGCCGGGCGGCCTGTGTCGGTCAGGACCTGCTGGGAGTGGACACCGTCGCGCCCGCCAACCGGGAGGGAGCGGCGGAGCTGGCACGCGCGCTGGCCGGGCTCGGGCACACCCGCTTCGCGGTGCTCGCCGGGCCGCCGCACCTGGTGACCGCCGCCGACCGCTGCGCCGGGTTCGCCGGGGCGCTGGAGGAGTTGGGGCTGCCCGCACCGCACGTGATCCACGGGCCGTTCGACCGCGACGGCGGCTACGCGGCCGCCCAGCAGGTGCGCGAGGACACGACGTGCGTGTTCGCGGTCAACGACGTGATGGCGGTCGGGGCGCTGGCGGCCTACCGCGAACGCGGAATCCGGGTGCCGGAGGACGTGTCGGTGGCCGGTTTCGACGACATCGTGACCCTGCGGGATCACGTGCCGGCGCTGACCACGGTGCGGCTGCCGTTGAAGGCCATGGGTGCGCGGGCGCTGGAGCTGGCACTGGGCGAGGAAGAGGCTGTTGTCGTCGAGCAGGTCGCCGGCGAGGTCGTGTTGCGGGAAAGCGTACGGAGGCTGATGTGAGGCTGGCGGTCAGCACGCTGGGGACGCCCGGCGAGGATCTGGACCGGGCGATCGAGATCGCGACCGGGTCCGGGTGTCAAGGGCTGGAGCTGCGCCTGCACCCGGACACCGGGGTGCACGCCGGGCTGGACTCGGCGGAGCGACGTTCGGTGCGGGAGCGGGTGGAGCGCGCGGGTCTGGAGATCTCCGCCCTTGCCGGCTACGTCGGGATCTGCGAGCCGGGGCCGGACGAGCCGGTCCTGGAAGCGCTCCTCGCCGACCTGCGGCTCGCCGCCGACCTGGGCGCGCCCGGGGTGCGGGTGTTCCCGCGCGGCGACGATCCGGCCGTCGGCGCCCGCAGGCTGAAGGCCGTCTCCGGAACGGCCGCCGCGCTGGGCCGCCGCGTGCTCGTCGAGACGCACGACAGCATGGCCACCTGCGCGGCCGTGGCGGGGCTGCTCGCCGAGGCGGCCTGCCCTGAGACCACGGGAGCGATCTGGGACCTGCTGCACCCGTGGCGGCATGGCGAGTCCCCGGCCGACTCGCTGGCCGCGCTCGGTCCCTACCTGTCCTACGTCCAGGTCAAGGACGCGGTCTCGGCGCAGGACACCACGCCGGTGCCGATGGGCGCCGGATCCGTGCCGCTGGAGGAGGCGGGCGCGTTGCTGCGCGAGGCCGGATACGACGGGTGGGTGTCGCTGGAATGGGAGCGCACGTGGTATCCGCAGGTCGCGCCGGTTGAGGAGATCCTGCCCGGAGCGGCTGACTGGGTGCGGAGGTTCGCCGCTTAGATAGGGGGATGCCCCTACCTAGGAACAAAGTCTTGGTCGTCGGGATGGACGGCCTGCGGTTCGACCTGCTCGCCGCGTCGGGCGCCCCCGTGCTGACCGCGTTGATGTCCACCGGCGCGTACGGCACCAGCCTGCTCCCGTACGGGGAGGCCGGCGCGCCCCGCACGGAGTCGCCCGGCGAGGTCGTGCCCAAGAGCCCGGAGCCGGGGGACGGCGGCCGGGTCATCAAGTCCCGCACCGACTCGGGGCCGGGCTGGTCGTCCATCGCGACCGGAGCCTGGCCCGACAAACACGGCATCGTGGACAACGGCTTCGCCGACCCCCAGTTCCAGAAATTTCCGGACTTTCTGACTCGTGCGAAAAATGCCCGGCCGGACTGCTTGACCTCGGCGTTCTTCTCCTGGGCGGCGCTCGCCGACCACGGCGCGTTCGGTCCGGTCATCGACCACCGGTTCGTGCTGGACGGGTACACCTGCGGCTGGGCCGAGGCCGACAAGCAGATCATCGAGGCCGCCGAGCGGCACTTGGCTCACGACCACCCCGACGCCGTGTTCGTGTACCTGGGCGACACCGACGAGGTGGCCCACGACCTCGGCCCGCACGGCCCCGAGTACGCCGCCGCCCTCCAAGCCCAGGACGCGTACCTGGGCCGCCTGCTCGACACGATCCGCGCGCGGCCGTCGTACCCGGGCGAGCGCTGGACCGTGTTCGTCACCACCGACCACGGACACGTGGACGAGGGCGGCCATGGGGGCACCTCGGACGAGGAGCGCACGGTCTTCGTGATCGCCGCCCGGCTCGGCGAGGACCTGGGCGGCCGCTCGCTCGGCACGCCGCGCCTGGTCGACGTGGCGCCCTCGGTGCTGGCGGCACTGGGGGTGCCGATCGATCCGGAATGGGACCTGGACGGCAGGCCACTGGAGCAGTGAGCACAGAGTTCATCACGTGTTGAATTTCTGCCGAAAAAGCGGGAAACTGAGTGACAGGACGCTGAACGGCTGGAGTGCACTCGATGAACACGGCACTGGACTTCTCCGAGATCGACGGCGGGATGCTGGCCGAGGTGGGCGGCAAGGCCGCCAACCTCGGCGAGCTGACCAGGGCCGGGCTGCCCGTGCCGCCCGGCTGGGTGCTCACCACGGAGGCCTACCGTCAGGTCGCGGACGGGCTGGAGACCGGTGGAGAAGGGCTGGCCGAGCGCGCCAGGCGGCACCTGCTCCAAGCCCCGGTGCCGGCCGCCGTGCACGAGACGATCGTGAAGCACTACGCCGCGCTCGGCCCCGACGTCGCGGTGGCGGTGCGCTCGTCGGCCACGGCCGAGGACCTGCCGTTCGCCAGCTTCGCCGGGCAGCAGGAGACCTACCTCAACGTCGTGGGCGCCGAGGCGGTGGTCGAGGCCGTACGCCGCTGCTGGGCCTCGCTCTGGACCGACCGCGCCGTGGCCTACCGCGAGTCCAACGGCATCGACCACGCCGCCGTGCGCCTCGCGGTGGTCGTCCAGGTCATGGTGGACTCCCAGGTCGCCGGGGTGATGTTCACCGCGAACCCGGTCACGGGCCGGCGGCGCGAGGCCGTCATCGACGCCAGCCCGGGGCTGGGCGAGGCGGTCGTCTCCGGCGCCGTCAATCCCGACCGCTTCGTCGTGTGCGGCGGAGAGATCCTCGAACGCGACGCCGGCGACAAGCGGCTGGCCATCCGCTCCCTGCCCGGCGGCGGCACCGAGCGCGTCGAGACCGCCCACGACGGCCTCTGCCTGACCGACGCCCAGGTCCTCGCGCTGGCCGAGCTGGGCGCCCGGGTCGAGGACCACTACGGCGCGCCGCAGGACACCGAATGGGCCATCGACGCGGACGGCACGCTCTGGCTCACCCAGGCCAGGCCGATCACCACCCTCTACCCGCTGCCGGAGACCACCAGGGAGGGCCTGCGGGTCTTCTTCTCGGTCAACGTGGCCCAAGGCGTGATGGGGCCGATCACGCCTCTGGGGCTGTCGGCGTTCAAACTGATCAGCGGCGGTGCCGCGAGCCTGCCCGGTTACGGCCCCGCCGACCCGCTCGACGGCCCGCCCTTCGTGTCCGTTTCAGGGCAGCGCCTGTGGCTCGACATCACCACCGCCGTACGCAGCCGCCCCGGCCGCGTCATCCTCCCGCGCGCGCTGACGCTCGGCGAGGCCCGCACCGCCACCGTCATGGAGCGGCTGGTGGAGGACCCTCGCCTGTCGCTCGTCCACGCCTCCCGCCGCCCGTTCCTGCGCGCCCTCGCGCGCTTCGCTCACCGCGTCCATGCCCCATCGCGTGTCCTGATGGCCCTGACCAGGCCGGAGAGGGCTCTGGCCGATGCCGCCCGGCTCGGCGGAGAGCTCGACAAGAGGCTCCAGGTGCCCGATTCCGCGACCCCCGCACAGCGGCTGGATCACGCCGAGCGTATGCTGGCCGGCACGTTTCCCACCATCATCTCGATCATGCCCATCGTGATCACCGGGTATGGCCTGTTCGCGCTGGCGTCCAAGCTGTCCGGTGTGCCGCTGGCCGAGATGCAGGACGTGCTGCGCAGCGTCCCGCACAACCCGACCACGGAGATGGACCTGGAGTTGTGGGCCCTGGCCACCCGTATCGAGCCGGAGCCGTTCAAGGAACTGCCGGTCGCCGAGCTGGTCCGCCGCTACAAGGAGGGCGGCCTGCCGCCCGTCGCGCAGCGCGAGATCACCGCGTTTCTGGACAAATACGGCCACCGCGGCGTCGCGGAGATCGACCTGGGCGTGCCCCGATGGTCGGAGGAGCCTGCGCACATCCTCGGCGTGCTGGCCAACTACCTGCGCATGGACCTGCAGCGGGATGGGGGCGCCGACCTCGCTCCTGCCGCGCTGTTCGCCAAGGGCGCCGAGCAGGCGCAGGCCGCCATCGCGCACGTGGTGACGCAGGCCCGGCGCAGGGCCCGCTGGCGGGGGGCCGTGGCGCGGTTCGGGCTCCGGCGCACCAGGAAGTTCGCCGGCCTGCGTGAGCTGCCCAAGTTCTACCTGGTCAAGACGCTCGCCGCGGTGCGGCACAGCCTCTTCGCGGTCGGCGAGCACCTGGTGGGGCTCGGTGTGCTCGACGCGGCCGAGGACGTGTTCTTCCTGGACCTGCGGGAGGTCAGGTCCGCGCTGGGCGGAGGCGACCTGCGGGGGGTCGTGGCCGAGCGGCGGGCGGCGTACGAGCAGGAGCGGCGCCGCAGGCACGTCCCCCGAGTCCTGCTGTCCGACGGCACCGAGCCGGAGGCGCTGGCGGTCGCCGCCGCGGACGGCGCGCTGATCGGCACGGCCGCCTCGGCGGGCACCGTCACCGGCGTGGCCAGGGTGGTGCTCGACCCGGTCGGCGCGCACCTGGAGCCGGGCGAGATCCTGGTCTGCCCGTCCACCGACCCCGGCTGGACGCCGCTGTTCCTCACGGCCGGCGGCCTCGTCATGGAGATGGGCGGCGCCATGTCGCACGGCGCGGTGGTGGCCCGCGAGTACGGCATCCCCGCTGTCGTCGGCGTCCCCGACGCCACCCACCGCATCACCACGGGCGAGGAGATCGAAGTGAACGGCGCGGCGGGCACCGTGACGCTACTGTGATCAAATGCCCGAGGCGTACTGGAACCACAATGTCCACTACCAGCAGCTCGTGCTGAAGCTCCTGCCGGAAGGCTGCGAGCACGTGCTCGACGTCGGCTGCGGCGACGGGCTGCTGGTGAGCAAGCTGGCCGCCCGCGTGCCGGCCGTAACCGGTGTGGATCGTTCCGCCGACGCGATCGCGATGGCGCGTCGGCAGTATGGCGACCTGGACAACGTCACGTTCGTGGAGGCCGACTACCTCGATGACGGGAAAGGCCTGCTCTCCGAGGGCAAGTACGACTTCGTCACCGCCGTCGCCGTCGTCCACCACGCGGACTTCGGCGCGGCCATGAACGGCCTGGTCCGGCTGCTGGCGCCGGGCGGCCGGCTCGTGATCATCGGCATCGCGCGGGACCGCACACTCCTGGACCACGTCGTGCGCCTCGCCGGACAGACGGTCTCGCACGTGCTCAAGCTGTTCCACGGCGGCAAGCGCGGGCCCGGCGTTCCGGGAATGGACCCCGTCATCACCAAGGGACAGGTCGCCAAGCAGGCCCGTGTGCTGTTGCCCGGCAGCCGCTTCCGCCGCCTGCTGCTCCGCCGCTACCTGCTGACCTGGGACAAACCCGAGCGCTGACCGGGCGGCGGCCCTTTTCGAGCCGCCGCCCCGAGCCTCACGGACGCGACAGCACCACGTCCTCGTAGCGGGCCTTCATCGTGGCCACCACCTCGTCCGGGTCGGCGGCCCAGATGTCGGCGTTGAAGATCTCCACCTCGACGTCGCCGGTGTAGCCGGCGTCCAGGACCGCACGCGTGATCGGCTTGAAGTCGATGACGCCGTCGCCCATCATGCCCCGGCCCAGCAGCACGTCCTCCGGCAGCGGGTGCAGGTAGTCGCACACCTGGTAAGACGCGATCCGGCGGCCGGCCCGCGTGATGTCGTCGAACACCCTCGGGTCCCACCACACGTGGAACGTGTCGACCACCACGCCGACCTGCTCCTCCGGGTGCGCCAGCGCCAGGTCGAGCGCCTGGCCCAGCGTGGACAGGACCGCACGGTCCGGGCAGTAGATCGGGTGCAGCGGCTCCAGGGCCAGCTTGACCCCCCGCTCACCGGCGTACGGGGCCAGCTCCGCCAGTGCCTCGGCCACCCGCTCGCGCGCGCCCGCCAGATCCCGCGACGCGCCCGCGGTCAGCGGCTCGCCCGGCTGCACACCGGGCAGGCCGCCCACCACCATCACCAGGCAGGCTGCCTCCAGCTCGGCCGCCTCGTCGATGGCGCGGCGGTTGTCCTCGAGCGCTTCGGCGAACGCCTTGCCGCTGGTGGTGAGGAAGCCGCCACGGCACAGCGAGGACACCCGCAGCCCCGCGTCCCGCACCAGCTTGACACTCTCCGCCAGGCCCTGCTCGGCCACATTCTGCCGCCACAGCCCGATCGCCTCCAGGCCGTGCCGCACGCACCCGTCCACGGCCTCCGCCACGGACCAGCGCCTGGTCGTCCACTGGTTGAGTGAAAGGCTCAGATGACCTTCGGTCCTCTGAGTCAGACTGCTGTGTCTCTTGGTTCCCTCGCTTCGCTCGCTCACAGGCCGTTCACCGCCAGCAGCGCCTTCATGCGGTGCACGGCCAGCTCCTGGTCGGACAGCAGCCCGGCCTGGTCGGCCAGGTGGAACACCTCCGACAGGTGCAGCAGCGAGCGGGCCGACTGGGCGCCGTTCACCATGGCGAACGCGTCCTGGTGGCCGTTCAGCCAGGCCAGGAAGACGATGCCGGTCTTGTAGTTGTACGTCGGCGTCTCGAAGATCTTCCGTGACAGCGGGACCGTCGGGCCGAAGATCTCGTCGTACGCGGCCAGCAGCCGGTCACGGCCCGCCTCGTCGCAGGCCGCCTCGGCCGCGTCCAGCACCTGCAGTGCCGCCGCGGCCGCCGGGGCGATCGCGTCGAAGATGCCCAGCAGCGCGTGCGAGCCCGTCTTGATCAGCGACGGGTAGTTGAAGTCATCGCCCGTGTAGAGCTTGACGCCCTCGGGGAGCGCGGCGCGCAGGCGCACCTCGTGCTCCTCGTCCAGCAGCGACACCTTCACGCCGTCCACCGTCGAGGCGTGGGCGTGGATCAGCTCCAGGAACGACTCGGTCGCGGCGTTCACGTCCCGCGAGCCCCAGTAGCCGGCCAGCTGCGGGTCGAACATCTCGCCCAGCCAGTGCAGGATCACCGGACGGTCGGCCAGGCCGAAGAGCTTGCCGTACACCTGGTGGTAGTCCTGCGGCCCCGCGGCCACCTTGGCGAGCTGACGGGAGGCCATGATGATCACGCCGGCGCCGGCCGACTGGACGGTCTCCAGCTGCTCGGCGTACGCGGCCGTGATCGTGTGCAGGTCGGCGGCGTCAGGCGCGTGGTCGGTGCCGGCCCCGCAGGCCACCAGCGTCGCCGGGTCGCCGAACGAGCGGGCCTCGGCGGCGCTGCGCTGGATGAGCTCCTTGGTCGCCGCCCAGTCCAGGCCCATGTTGCGCTGCGCGGTGTCCATCGCGTCGGCGATCCGCAGGCCGTGCGACCACAGGTGGCGGCGGAAGCGGAGGGTGGCGTCCCAGTCCACGGCGGCGGGGGAGCCGGGCGTGTTGTCGCCGAGCGGGTCGGCCACCACGTGGGCGGCCGCGTACACGATGCGGCTGGTCGCCGGCGTCTCCGACACCGGCCAGACCGTCGGCTCGGCCAGCGTGTACGCGCCGACGCCGGGCAGGTCGATCATCACAGCCCCGGCACCTCGATCCTGCGGCCCTCGGCGGACGAGCGCAGGCCCAGCTCGGCGAGCTGCACGCCCCGAGCGCCCGACGCGAAGTCGTACGGGAAGGGCGCGTCCTCCACCACGTGCTTGATGAACCCCTCCCATTGGATCTTGAACCCGTTGTCGAACTCGGCGTTGTCCGGCACCTCTTGCCAGCCGTCGCGGAAGCGCGCCGTGACCGGGAGGTCGGGGTTCCAGACCGGCTTGGGGGTGGCCGAGCGGTGCTGCACGCGGCAGTTGCGCAGGCCCGCCACGGCGCTGCCGTGCGTGCCGTCCACCTGGAACTCCACCAGCTCGTCCCGGTTCACGCGGACGGTCCAGGAGGAGTTGATCTGCGCGACGATGCCCCCTTCAAGCTCGAAGATGCCGTACGCGGCGTCGTCCGCGGTGGCCTGGTACGTCTTGCCCTGCTCGTCCACACGTGACGGGACGTGCGTCACGGCGCGGGCGTAGACCGACTCGACCCGGCCGAACAGGTTCTCCATCACGTAGTGCCAGTGCGGGAACATGTCCAGCACGATGCCGCCGCCGTCCTCGGCCCGGTAGTTCCACGAGGGGCGCTGCGCCTCCTGCCAGTCGCCCTCGAACACCCAGTAGCCGAACTCGCCGCGCACCGACAGGATGCGGCCGAAGAAGCCGCCGTCGATCAGCCGCTTCAGCTTGAGCAGGCCGGGCAGGAACAGCTTGTCCTGGACCACGCCGTTCTTGATGCCCTTGGCGGCGGCGGCCTCGGCCAGCGCCATCGCCTCCTGCGTGGACTCGGCGGTCGGCTTCTCGGCGTAGATGTGCTTGCCGGCCTCGATGGCCTTCAGCACGGCCTTCACCCGGGCGCTGGTGACCTGGGCGTCGAAGTAGATCACGTTGTCGTCGTCGGCGAGGGCCGCGTCGAGGTCAGTGGTGAAATCCGAAATTCCATGCTTCGACGCGATATCTGCCAATTTGTCGGCATTCCGGCCAACCAGCACCGGCTTGAGCTTCACTCGGGCGCCGTCCGAGAGCGTCACACCGCCCTGCTCGTTGATCGCCAGGACGGACCGGACCAAGTGCTGGCGGTAGCCCATCCGCCCGGTGACGCCGTTCATCACGACGCCGATGGTGCGCACGCTCATTGAGGATCCCTTCAGGTCAAACGGGGGGGAAAGCGCTTTCCCGAACCGTACGGCCGCCCCACCGGGGGCGTCAAGTAGCGCCTCCCTTAACCACCGATCACAGGGTACGGAGCGGCACGTCCCGTGGCAGTCACGGGGGTCGTCACGGCTCTTGCGAGATGCCTGCGCTGGAAGGCCACCTGCGGGCTGGGACTGCACGACACCGACACCGCCACCGGCGCCCACCCGTCGAACGCGCCGTCGCCTGGATCGTCGCGCGGGGCAACCGGCGCTTAGCTACTAGTCGGCGCGCCTGGCCCGGCTCGGCTGGACCCGCATCGGCTCCCCCGGCATCTTGGGGTAGTTGGGCGGGTATGGCATATCGCCGCGTTCGTCCTTGGCGTACATCTCCAGCAGGGGCTCGATCGAGTATGACCGGTCGTCGATGTCCGCGTGCACGTCGCCCACGTCGGCGAAGCGGGCCGGGACCGTGCGGATGTCGAAGTCCCGCGGGTCGGCGTCGGCCAGCTCGTCCCAGGTCAGCGGCGTCGAGACGGGCGCGTGCGGCTGGGCCCTGACGGAGTAGGCGCTGACCACCGTGCGGTCGCGGGCGTTCTGGTTGAAGTCGATGAAGACCCGGTCCCCGCGCTCCTCCTTCCACCACGCCGTGGTCACCAGGCTCGGGTCCCGCTCCTCGACGGCTCTGGCCAGGGCGATGCCGGCGTGGCGGACCTGGATGAAGTCCCAGCGCGGTTCGATGCGCACGGCGATGTGCGCGCCCCTGTTGCCCGACGTCTTGACGAACCCGGTCATCCCCAGCTCGCCCAGCACGTCCCTGGTGAGGAACGCGGCCTTGCGTGCGGCGTCGAAGTCCAGGCCGGGCTGCGGGTCCAGGTCGATGCGCAGCTCGTCGGGGTGCTCGACGTCGGAGGCCCGCACCTGCCAGGGATGGAAGTCGATGGTGCCCAGGTTGGCGCAGTAGGCGATGGCGGCCACCTCGGTGACCCGCACGGACTGCGCCGTCCGGCCGCTCGGGAATGTGACGGTGACCGACTGGAGCCAGTCGGGATGCTTGGGCGGCATGCGCTTCTGGTAGATCGCCTCGGTCTGCACGCCGTCGGGGTGGCGCTTGAGGTTGGTCGGCCGGTCCTTCAGCGCCCGCAGGACGCCGTCGCCGACGCTCACGTAGTAGGCGACCAGTTCGCGCTTCGTGGCGCCGATCTCCGGAAAGTACACCTTGTCGGGGTTGGTGACCTTGACGGTCCGCTCGCCAACCTCGAGCTCTATGAACGGCGATGCCATGCCCCCGAACCTACTACCGTCCTGCGACATTGAGGCGGATCCGCCCCTGCGGGGTACTGAACAGGGCGGGCCCGCCCCGGAGCCGCCTCGGTGGCGGGACCGAGGGCTCGACGGGGCGGGCCAACAGATCGTCCGTCGCCGTTCCGGGCGCTGGCGCGCCACCCGGTCGGCCATGACGATCCCCAGCGGCTCCAGCACGGGCGTGGGCTGTGCCGCTCGGCGGGATCTGCGGACGATCTCACCCCTTGGCAGGAGGCGATGACACCCCCTTGCCTACAAAGACGCGAATTCTCCCCAGAATGGATGCTTCACCCAGTGGAGATCTCTTTTTGCCGGATCTCGTACCCTGGACGTATGGAAAAGGTCGTCAAGAGCGAGGCCGAGTGGCGGGTCCAGCTTGCCCCCGAGGAGTTCCACGTCCTCAGGGAAGCCGGGACCGAGCGCCCGTTCACGGGGGAGTACGTCGACACCAAGACCGAGGGCGTCTACTCGTGCCGCGCCTGCGGGGCCGAGCTGTTCCGGTCCGACACGAAGTTCGAGTCCCACTGCGGGTGGCCGAGCTTCTTCGCGCCTGCCGACTCCGATGCGGTGACGCTGATCGAGGACCGCAGTCACGGCATGCTCCGGATCGAGGTCCGGTGCGCTCGGTGCGACTCGCATCTGGGGCACGTGTTCCACGGCGAGGGTTATCCGACTCCGACCGACGATCGCTACTGCATCAACTCGGTCTCGCTGCGGCTCGAGCCCAAGGCGTGATCGACTCGCGACTCCGCGTATCAACCTTCGGCCACGGGTAAAGAATCCCGCGTGGGGTTCCGCCATCTCCGCCACCGCTGGGTGACGATCGAGGCCATCGGTCGCATCGTGACCCAACGGTGCGAGGTGTGCGCGAAAACACGGGTGCGAGTGCGGTGACCGCTCAGTCCGGCGCCGGGTGGGTGACGCGGCAGCTCCGGTCGGAGGGGCCGAGGATGTTGGCGAGCACCGGGTTGCCGTTCCCGCCGAACCTGGCCTGCACGAACACGACCGGCCTGGCCACCCCGGCGGCCTTCAGATAGGCGAGGCCGCGCTTGCACAACGTTATGGCGTGAGGGGAATTGTGCGCCGTTTCCGGTAAATCAGTATAAATCCGCAAATATCCGCCGATGGTGCGAATGTCTTTGAGGCGTTTCAGCGCCTTGTCGTCCGGGCCCCAGTGCGTACGGAAATACTCCGCCGCCCGCCGGTCCGTATGCGCCGAGGGCCCGTCGGCGCGGTAGCCATCGGTGTCGTCCATCCCCGGCACCAGGAGCACGGGCTCCTCCGGCCCCTCCTCTGGCGGCGCCGAACCCTCGACCACGTCAGGCGCGGCGGAGCCCGCCACCGCGCCGGGAGTCTCTTCCCGCACAGGGGTCTTGGTCTCCTTCGGCGCGGCCTGCTCGATCTCGCGCGCCTTGGCCTGGCCACTCGACCTCGGGCTCGCCGCCCCCGCCCGGCCCGGCAGCGCCGCGGACGGGCTCGCCTCCTCCGCCCGCGCGTGCGACCCGGGCTGCGCCGGCGATCTGGAGGCCACCGGCGCCCCGCCGAAGGTCCCGCCCGTGCCCAGCAGCCCGGCCACTCCACCGGCCAGCGCCAATGCCCCCAGCACCAGCCCCCGCCGCACAGCACGGCGACGCCGCCGCCCGTGCCGCGAGCGGCCCGCCGCGTGCCGACCGGCCGGGCGCCGTCCGCGGCCCGGCCCTCCGGATGTCTCCACCCGCCCCTCCTTGCCCCCGTGGAACGTGCCACCACACGTCACATCCCACGAACAAGGGATTTCCCTGATTCTGACAAAGGGGGTAGATCACTTCAGTTGGATCGCCAACTTGGATCTGACTCTCCCCCCGATCAAGGACGCCGGGCTCGGGTCGGCGGATTACGGCAGAGCGGCGACCAGCTCGCGGACCGGCTTGCGCGCGCCGGTGTAGAACGGGATCTCGACGCGGGTGTGACGGCGGGCCTGCGCGCCCCGCAGCGTCCGCATCAGGTCGACGATCCGGTGCAGCTCGTCGGCCTCGAACGCCAGCATCCACTCGTAGTCGTTGAGCGAGAAGCAGGCCACGGTGTTGGCCCGCACGTCGGGATAGTCGCGCGCCATCCTGCCATGCTCGGCCAGCATGGCCCGCCGCTCGGAGTCCTCCAGCAGATACCACTCATATGAGCGGACGAACGGATAAACGCTCACATACGCCCGCGGCTCCTCCTCCGCGAGGAACGCCGGAATGTGCGACTTGTTGAACTCGGCCGGCCGGTGCAACGCCATCGCCGACCACACGGGCCTGCTGTGCCGCCCGAGCGTGGTGCGGCGGAACCTGGCGTAGACGTCCTGCAGATCCTCGGGCGTGGCCGCGTGCCACCAGAACATGTAGTCGGCGTCGGCCCGCAACCCGGCCACGTCGTAGACCCCCCTGGTCACGACGTCCTTGCCGGCGGCCTGCTCCAGCAACTCCTCGACCTCGCCCGCCAGGCCGTCACGGTCAACGGGACACGGCTCGGTCACCTGGAAGACCGACCACATCGTGTAACGGATCACCTGGTTGAGATCGCGGGCCTTGAGCCGCGGAGCTGCCTCTGTCATGGTTCCTATTCTCCTCGCAGGGACAGGTGGTCGAGAATCCGGGCGGCGGCCGTGCGGGCGGTGCCGACGCAGGCCGGGATGCCGATTCCGTCGTAGGCGGCGCCGCAGACGGCCAGCCCCGGCTGCATCGCGACCGCTGCGCGCACGCGCGCCACCCGATCCAGGTGTCCCACGTTGTACTGCGGCAGCCCGCCACCCCAGCGCGTCACCCTGCTGTCGACCGGCAGCCCCCGCGCGCCCATCACGTCGGCCATCTCCGCCGTGGCCAGCGACACCAGCTCGGTGTCCTCGCGGTGCAGCAAGTGCTCCTCGCCGATCCTGCCGATCGAGCAGCGCAGGATCACCAGGTCCCCGGCCAGGTGGGGCCACTTCACCGAGCTGAACGTGACCGCCTTGACCGGTCTCCCCTCGACGGGCGGCACCAGGTAGCCGCTGAAGGCGGGCGGCTCGGGGAAGGCGCCCAGCGGGTAAGCGAGCGTGACGATGGCCATGCTGGCGTATTCGATCCTGGCCAGCTCCCCGGCCGCCTTGGGCGCCTCGGCCTTGAGCAGCCGGGCCGCGGCCGGCCCCGGCACCGCGACGATCACCGCGTCGGCTTCGATCGTCTCGGGTCTGGGCACCGGACCGGTCACCAGCCGCCAGCCCTGCTCGGTCCTGTGCAGCTCGCGTACGGTGACCCCCGTCCTGACGTCGGCCCCCGACGCCTTGGCGACCGCCTGGGGGAGCGCGCCGACGCCGTGCGCCAGCGAGGTGAAGACCGGCCCGGCGTCTTTGGGCGTCTCCTCCACGAGGTGCCGGGCCGCCGTCAGCAGCGAGCGCTCGGAACGGGCGACGGCCGCCACCCGCGGCATCGTGGCCTCCAGCGACAACATGTCGGAACGGCCTGCGTAGACGCCGCCGAGCAGCGGCTCCACCAGCCGGTCCACGACCTCGCCGCCCATCCTCGCGCGAATGTAGGCGGCCACGGACACGTCGGTGCGCACCAGCGTGGGCGGCAGGATCTGGTCGAGGGGCACGCGCAGCAGCCCGCCGGGCGAGATGATGCCCGACTTGGCCAGCTCGGTCAGGTCGGCGGGGACGCCCATGACCTGCCCCTTCGGCATCGGGCGCAGCGCGCCCCTGGTGTAGACGGCCGATTGCATGGTGCCGGGGAACACCAGGTCGTCGCCGAGCCCGACGGCCCGGGCCAGCTCGGCGCCCTCGGGCCGCCTGGCCAGCATGGCCTCGGCGCCCGCGTCGACGCTCACCCCGGCGACCTCCGAGACGTGCAACTTGCCCCCGACGCGCGGGCCCGCCTCGAGCACGGTCACCTTGACCCGCTCGCCGGCGCCCTGCCGGATGTACCAAGCGGCGGCGAGACCGGAGATTCCCGCGCCGACGACGACCACGTGCGCCCGATTCCCTTCCACGCCTCCTGACGCTACCGCCTCATGGGCATGGCCAGCCGCTCGGGGCCGCGAGGGCCGCGGCATACGGCGACGGAGTCAGGCCATGAACACGGTGACCGTACCGTGACTCCCGCCTTCAAACCGGGATGATCCGCACGCCGTCTTAGAGGCATGAGGAGAATCCGGTACGGCATCGCGCTCTCGGCCGCCTGCGCGGCCCTGGCTCTGACGAGCTGCGGTGGCAGTGGCAGCACGTTGCAGAGCACCTCGGATACGGCCGGAGCCCCCGCCCCCGAGTCCGCGGTCAGGGAGCAGGCTGCCACCGCCGAGGTCCAGGCCAAGCAGCGCCAGCCTCAGAAGCAGGGCGGCCAGGACGGCATCGTCTCCAACGTCAAGGTCACCCAGCAGGCGCGGCAGGTCATCTACACCGGCAGCATGACCGTGCGGGTCAAGCAGGTCGCCGCGGCCGTCGAGCAGGCCAAGCAGATCGTGATCGCGGCCGGAGGGTACCTGTCCAAGGAGGAGAGCCGCTCGGCCAGTGACTCCCGAGACTCGGCGACGCTGGAGTTCAAGATCCCGCCGAACGGGTACGGCGGGGTGCTCGGGCGGCTCGGCAAGGACCTGGGTAAGCAGATCTCCATGAACCAGGCCGCCCAGGACGTCACGCTGCAAGTGGCCGACGTCAACAGCCGGCTGAAGTCGGCCGAGCAGGCGCTCGAGTCGCTGCGTGCGCTGCTGACGCGGGCCGACACGATCGGGCAGGTGCTGGAGGTCGAGCGGGAGATCTCCGCTCGGGAGGCCGACCTCGAATCGCTGCAGGCGCAGCAGAAGGAGCTGGCCGCCCAGGTGTCCATGGCCACGCTGACGCTCCGGCTGCTCGGGCCGGTCGCGGTCGCGGACGAGCCGGAAGAGGAAGAGCCCGCCGGGTTCCTCGGGGGGCTCAAGTCGGGATGGAACGGGCTGGTGTCCTTCACGAAGGTCGTGCTCACGGTACTGGGCGCGGTGCTGCCGTGGACGATCGTCGCACTGCCTCTGGTGGCACTGCTGGTCTACTTGGTCCGCCGTGACCGCGCCCGACGCCCCGGGATCCCGGCACCTCCCCGTGGCCCGCGCCCGGGCGACCCGGACCCGGAAACCGCCTGACCCCGGCAGCCGCGCCGCCCGGCATCGACGCGACGCTTCACAGCGGGGCGCGTCGAGGGCGGTGAGGCGCGGCGCATCACAGGGCGTTACACGGTGGCGCGCTCACGCGAGCACCGCCCTCGGCACGGGCGGCAGCACCCGAAGGCGGTCATGTCGGCACCCCGGGGCGTCAGGGCCCGGAGACGGCCGCCGCAGGCCCGGCGGCGCGGGCGTCAAGGCCCTGAGACGGGGTCGCCGCAGGCCGGGCGTCAAGGCCCCGAGACGGTCATTCCAGGACCGGCGGCGCGGGCGTCAGGACTCGGGGGTGAAGGCGTGGACCAGGTCGGTGAGGCGCTTGAGCTGGTCGGGGTCGGTCGAAGGGAGCACGCCGTGCCCCAGGTTGAACACGTGCCCTTCGGCCGCCCGCCCTCGCCGCAGCACCTCGCGGGCCTTGCGCTCGACCACCTCCCACGGCGCCAACAGGATCGCCGGGTCGAGGTTGCCCTGCAGCGCCTTGCCGGGCCCGACCCGGCGGGCCGCCTCGTCCAGCGGCACCCGCCAGTCGACCCCCACCACGTCGGCGCCCGCCTCCCCGAGCACGCCGAGCAGCTCGCCGGTGCCCACGCCGAAGTGGATGCGCGGCACGCCGACGATGCCCTCGAAGATCCGCCGGGTGTGCGGCAGGATGAACTCCCGGTAGTCGTCCGGCGCCACCGCCCCCACCCAGGAGTCGAAGAGCTGCACGGCCGAGGCGCCTGCCGCGATCTGGATGCGCAGGTGCTCCAGCACGATGCCGGACAGCCGCTCCATCAGCGCATGCCACAGCTCCGGCGCCCCGTACATCATGGCCTTGGTGCGGTCGTGGTTCTTGGACGGGCCGCCCTCGATCAGGTAGGAGCCGAGCGTGAACGGCGCCCCCGCGAACCCGATCAGCGGCGTGCCGCCCAGCTCGCCGGTCAGCGCCCGGATGGACTCGGTGACGAACGGCACGTCGTCGGGCTCCAGGGGACGCAGCACGTCGAGCCCCTTGGCATCGCGGATGGGGTCGGCGACGACCGGCCCGACGCCCGGCTTGATGTCGAGGTCGACGCCGATGGCCTTGAGCGGCACGACGATGTCGCTGAAGAAGATGGCCGCGTCCACGCCGTAGCGGCGGACGGGCTGCATGGTGATCTCGACGATCAGGTCCGGCGTCGCGCAGGCGGTGAGCATCGGCACGCCCTCGCGCACTTTGAGGTATTCCGGCAGGGACCGGCCGGCCTGGCGCATATACCAGACCGGGGTGTGCGGGACGGGCCTGCGGCGGCAGGCACGCAGGAACGCTGAGTCGGCGAGGTTCACCCCACAAGGGTGCCATGCTCGGGGGCCGGTCCCCGCATCGGCAGCGAGGTGTCGGAAAAACATCCATTGGACACCCCAAATCATGATCAGATAGCGGGATGAAGGTTTACCGGTCCGCTCGGCGACGGCATCGCACACGGGTCGAACACGGCCCATGGCGTACCAGAGAGCCGGTCTCGACTGGGTCAAATGTTCGCCAACCCACCGCGCGGCACCGATTCAGCGACCACTTTCGGGACACGCCGAGCGCGTTGCGGGGAATTGTCAGCGGCTCGTGCCAACGTCGGACCCACAACCCGAAGGAAAGGCCCCGTGCGGTCACTCGCTCCCGGTCTGAAGGGCGAAGCGTGCCTTACTGGCCGGGGCAGGGCCCGGAGTGACCAGACCCAGCCATCACCGATAGGGAGGTGACCTTGGTGGCTACGTTGGACACACGTCAGCAGATCCACTCCGCCGTGCTTCCTCAGCGGCGGACTCTGGAATCCGCGTCAGCAGACACCCCTGGAGCAGGGACGAAACGGGGCGCGGACGCCTCCGGGCAGCGGAGTGCCCAACATGGTCGAGGGGAGACCCACCGCGCCTCACCTGGCGCGGCGGGCGTCACCCGCGCAAGCGGAGAAGCCGGTCGTGAGACCGCACCCCGCGTGTTCGTCCTGGCATCGGACGGCACGCCGCTGGATCCCTGCCATCCCGCCCGCGCCCGCAAGCTTCTCGCGGCGGGGCGGGCGGTGGTGGCCCGGCACACCCCTTTCGTGATCCGCTTGAAGGATCGCACAGCCGCAGAGTTGGAGGTCGAGGGCGTGGAGGTCTCCCTGGACCCCGGTAGCAGGCACACCGGCATCAGCGTGTTCCGCGCCCAGGAAGGCACCCGGTACGGCCTGTTCGGCATCCAGTTGGACCACCGCGGCGGCAAGATCCGCGACAGGCTCGAGGCCCGGGCTGGCTACCGCCGCTGCAGGCGGTCGCGTAACCTGCGCTACCGCGCCCCGAGGTTCGCCAACCGCCGCCGCCCGGACGGCTGGCTGCCGCCAAGCCTGCGGCACCGGGTGGACACTGCGATGAGCTGGGTGCAGCGGCTCGGCCGTCTCGCCCCCGTGCGGGCCATCCACGTGGAGACCGTGCAGTTCGATACCCACGCGCTGGCCGCGGGCAGGCCCCTGGAGGGTGTGGAGTACCACCACGGCACCCTGCACGGCTATGAGGCGCGAGAATACCTGCTGGAGAAGTGGGGGCGGTCGTGTGCGTACTGTGGAGCGAGCGGTGTCCCGTTGAACATCGACCATATCCAGCCCCGCTCCCGAGGCGGCACGGACCGGATCAGCAATCTGACCGTGGCCTGCGTGCCGTGCAACCAGGCCAAGAACAGCAAGCCGGTCACCGAGTTCCTGACCGGCCACCCGGCGGTCCTCGAGCGGGTGCTCGCCCAGGCCAAGACGCCGCTGCGGGACGCCGCCGCCGTCAACACCACCCGCTGGGCACTGTACGACGCGCTGGCGGCCAGCGGCCAGACGGTACTCTGCGGCAGCGGTGGCCGCACTAAGTGGAACCGGCACCGCACCGGCGCACCCAAGTCCCACACTCTGGACGCCCTTCACGTGGGCGAGCTCCACCATGTGGCCTCGTGGCCGGACCGGGTGCTGGTGGTCTCCGCCAGCGGGCGCGGCTCGTACTGCAGGACCCGCACAGACATGTACGGCTTCCCCCGGCTGCGCCTGCCGCGCGCCAAGCAGATCTTCGGGTTCCAGACCGGGGATCTGGTGCGCGCGATCGTGCCGAAGGGCAAGCATGTCGGAACCCACATCGGCCGGGTCGCCGTCCGGACATCCGGGAGCCACACCGTGCAGACCCCCACCGGCCCCATCAAGACCTCGCACAAGCATCTGCGCCTGCTCCAGCGAGCTGACGGCTACGCCTACACGATCAAGAAGGAAGAACACCGGTGCGCATCCTGACGGCGGTTGGCCCGATGGCAGATCGCCTCATCCTGTCCCGCTACGCGGGAGTTCGTTTCCTCTTCGGCCTCAAGGCCGGGATGTCCACGGAGAATGTCCAATGACCGCGTTGTGGAGTTCCACAGAGCGCCGCAGTGAGCGCTGCGCCTCCTGCGCAGGTGAGCGGCTGTTCGAGCAGCCGCCGTGCTTCGACGGACACCGGCCGGGAGAGTGCCCGGAATGGGCCTGCGTCGAATGCGGCCACGCGATCATGCTCGGCTCCGCCCAGACCACCACAGCGGCTCGCCGGCTCGTTATGGCTGCGGCTTGATCACCAAGGATGAGCACCCCCGTGGTCCCCTTCCGTCCGATATCGACCTACGCTTCGGCTATGACACTCGGTGACCAGCCACCGCCACCCGCGGCGTTCACGCGCGCGGCGGAGAGCCTGCGGCTGTCCGAGGTCAGGCCGGAGATCGAGCTGGAGGACCTGCCCGCGCCCCAGCGGCTGGCCCCCTACTCGGCCGCGATCGGCGCGTCGGTCTACCGCGACGACGACGAGCTCGCGGTGGGCAGGCTGATCCTGCTCTACGACCCCGACGGCCAGCGCGGCTGGGAAGGCCCGTTTCGGCTGGTGGCGTACGTGCGGGCCGACATGGAGCCGGAGATCACCTCCGATCCGCTGCTCGGGCCCGTCGCGTGGAGCTGGCTGACCGAGGCGCTCGACGCCCATCAAGCCGACTACTCCGCCGCTGGCGGTACCGTGACTAGAGCCGTGTCAGAGGGGTTCGGCAACAAAGCCGAAGACCCGGTCACGACCGAGCTCGAGCTGCGGGCCTCCTGGTCACCCGCCCAGGAGGATCTCTCCGGCCACGTCGCCGCCTGGTGCGACCTGATGTGCCTGGCGGCGGGGATCCCGCCGCTCCCGCCGGATGTGGCCGCGCTGCCCCGCCGACGTGATGAAACCGGAGAGTGACCGAACGAAGTGAGGGCACCAGTCAATACAGCACCCGCGTCATGAGGCCGGTGAACTCGTGACAGAAGAACGCACCGTCGAGCCGCTGCTCGAGCCGCGCGAGGGCATTCCGCCGGTGATCGAGGACGCGGACGGTTTCGCCATGGTCGTGGAGCGGTTCGCCGCGGGCAGTGGCCCGGTGGCGGTCGACGCCGAGCGTGCCTCGGGCTACCGCTACGGCAACCGCGCCTACCTGGTGCAGTTGCGCCGCGCCGGGGCGGGGACCGCGCTGATCGACCCGACCTCCTGCCCCGACCTGTCCGCGCTCGACGCGGCCGTGGCCGAGGCAGAAATCGTGCTGCACGCCGCGTCACAGGACCTGCCGTGCCTGCTGGAGGTCGGTTTCCGGCCGCGCGAGATGTTCGACACCGAGCTGGCGGGCCGGCTGCTCGGCTACGAGCGCGTGGGACTCGGCACGATGGTCGAGACGGTGCTCGGGCTGCGGCTGGAGAAGGGCCACTCGGCCGCCGACTGGTCGACCAGGCCGCTGCCCGAGGACTGGCTGCGCTACGCGGCGCTGGACGTGGAGGTGCTGGTCGAGCTGCGGGACGCGCTCCACAAGGAGCTGACGGACAGCGGAAAACTGGAGTGGGCGCGCGAGGAGTTCGCCGCCGTGCTCAACACCCCGCCGCCGGCGCCCCGGTCGGATCCGTGGCGGCGCACGTCGGGCATCCACAAGGTACGCAACGTCCGGGCGCTGGCCATCGTGCGCGAGTTGTGGACCATGCGCGACCGGATCGCCCGAGAGGCCGATCTCGCGCCCGGCCGGGTCCTGCCGGATGCGGCGATCATCACGGCCGCGCTCGAAGGGCCCCGCACCAAGAAGGCCTTGACCGAAATTTCGGCTTTCACCGGGCGCAGCGCACGCCGCCACATGAGCGACTGGCTCGCCGCCGTCAACCGGGCCCGCAACCTGTCCGACAGCCAGCTTCCCCAGCCCAGCACGCCCGGGGACGGCCCGCCGCCGCCCAACCGCTGGGCCGACCGCGACCCGGCCGCCGCCAAGCGCTTGGCCGCGGCGCGCGCCGTGGTGGCCGCGCTGGCCGACGAGCACCACATGCCGACGGAAAACCTGCTGCAGCCGGACGCGGTGCGGCGGCTGACGTGGGAGCCGCCGGACGAGATCACGGACGAGACGGTCGCGACCCGGCTGCGGGAGCTGGGTGCCCGCGAATGGCAGCTCTCCCTCACCGCCCATCCCATCGCCAAGGCGCTTTCCCGCCTCGAGGTGGTATCCTGATCGTTCTTTACGCGGGTGCCGCAGCCAGCCACCGGAGCGGCGAGCGGCAGCTTGCCCGCTGGCCGAGGCCGCCATCCGGATCAACCGCCGATGTGTGACGGCGCGGACGTGAGCGTGTCCCAGGCGGCCATCGCGCAGGTGATGACCGCTTCCAACTCGGCGCGGGTGGCGCCGTCGCGGGCTTGTACGGATAGGCCCTGCACCACGGTGGTGTAGTAGCGGGCGATGGCGTCGAGGCCGGCGGGCGGCGCGGTGAGGTCGCCGTCGGTGACGCCGCGGGCGAGCCGGTCTTTGATGGTGGTGAGCATGTCGCGCCGGAGGTCGGCCAGGAACTCCCGGACCGCGTGGTTTTCCACGGCGCCGGTGGGCGCGGCCAGGATGAGCATGCAGTAGTGCGGCGTGTCCGGGCGGGTGATCTCATCGGCGGTGGCGCGGAGCATGGCCTCGATTGCGGCGCGCGCGGTCGGTTGTTCGCGCAGCGCGCGCCTGGGCGGCTCGCCCGAGGTCGCGCCGTAGAGAGCCATGACCTTGCGGAACAGGTCCTGCTTGCTGCCGAAGCAGGCGTAGATGCTGGCCGAGGCGATTCCCATGGCCTCGGCCAGGTCGTTGAGCGACGTCCCCTCGTAGCCCCGCTCCCAGAACAGGTCCAGCGCCGTGCGCAAGGCGGTGTCCGGGTCGAAGGTGCGCGGCCTGCCGCGAGTAGCCATCCAGCGTCTCCTCCGGACTTCTTTATCGTTCGATCGACTTTACCTTGACCCCAGCCAGAGCGCCGTGCCACGGTTTGTTTGTCGTTCGATAAATAAGTAGGAAGGCAACCGCCATGAGCATTCCGTCCACCATGCGCGCCCTGCAGCAGACGTCACTGAACGGCCCGCAGGACCTGTGCCTGATCACCGACGTGCCGGTACCGAACCCAGGCCCGGGCGAGGTCCTGATCCGGGTCACCGCCGCCGGCGTCAACTTCGTCGACATCTCGCAGGCCCGCGGCACGTTCGCAGGCGGTCCGCAGCCGCCGTATCTGGCGGGCATCGAGGGGGCGGGTGAAGTGACCGCCGTTGGCGAGGGGGTGACCGGCCTGGAGCCCGGCGCCCACGTCATCGGCGTCGGCATCGGAGGCGGCGCCTTCGCCGAGTACATGGTGCTGCCCGCGGCGGCGGCGGTCCCCGTGCCGGCGGGCTGGGCGGACGAGCAGGCGCTGGGCATGGTCGTGAACTGGCCGACCGCGCTGGCGGCGCTCAAGCCACTGGGCCGCATCGCCGCAGGGCAGACCGTACTGATCCACGCCGCGGCCGGCGGGACCGGCCAGGCCGCGGTGAAGATGGCCAAGCACTACGGCGCGACGGTGATCGCCACGGCCTCTCCAGGCAAGCACGAGGTGGTACGGGCGCAAGGCGCCGACCACGTCATCGACTCCCGCGGCGCCGACCTCGCCGCCGAGGTCCTGCGACTGACCGGCGGCGCGGGCGCCGATCTGGTACTGGAGTCGGTTGGCGGCGCCACCCTCGACGCCAGCCTGGCCGCGACCAAGCGGGTCACCGGCCGGGTCGTCGTCTACGGCGTGGTCGGCGGGGAAGCCACGATCACCAACTGGGAGCTCGTTTACAAGCACCAGATCCACGTCATCGGCCTGAACATCGGCATCCTGATCCAGTCCGCACCGCAAATCTTCGGCGACGTCATGGGTGAGATGTTCGGGCTCCTCGCAGCCGGAGTGCTCGGCCCCGGCCGGCCCACCATCTATGAGCTGGCCGAGGGGCCGAAGGCACTCGCGGAACTGGAAGCGCGGGCCACTGTGGGCAAGCTGGCACTCCTGCCCTGAGCAGACCGTGCACGAGCGCCGGCGGTGTACGGTGCCGCGGTCGGCATCGGCGCCGCCGTGTCGACCGGCGGTCTCGGCCTCGTGGGAGAGACCATCAGGGCGAGCCTGCTCCGCGTCCCGGATCGGCCTGCGCCGCCGCGACCTCGCCGCACGTTGAGCCGCCGCCGCGGATCAGTGGCGGATGAGCCGGTGCGGGGCGAGCTCTCGGGTCTCGCCCCGTTCCAGGTAGACCATCCGGTCGGCGTGCCCAGCCTGGTCGATCTGCCGCCGGAAGTCGTCCAGCGGCGAGCTGAAGACGGTGTAGTCGTCGTAGTGCACCGGCACCACCGTCTTGGGGTTGATCACGTCAACCCATGAGGCGCCCTGCTCGCCGTCCATGGTGACCATGAGCGTGCCGAGCCTGGTGCCGCCCAGGTGGACGAGGGCCAGGTCGATCTCTGGGAAGCGGCGCGGAATCGCGTCCAGGCGGCGGTCGAGCAGCGTGTCGCCGCTGATGTGCAGGCGCAGCTCGATGCGCTCGTCCCGGTTGTAGAACTCCAGCATCGTGCCGATCACCGGCGGCAGCAGCGCCTCGGCCGCGCCGGGCGCGTGCCTCGCGGGCAGGGCGGTGATCACGACGGTCCCGCCGGCGCCGCGGAGCGTGTGCTGCTGCCACTCCTCCAGGCCCACGCTACTGCGGAACCCCCGCCAGCGCAGCTTGCGTGCCGCTGTGGTGGTGGTGATGATCGGCGTGTCCCTGTCGAGACCCCGCCGGGCGACCCGGTCCCAGTGGTCGCCGTGCAGGTGGGACAGCACCACCGCGTCCAGGGTAGGCAAGTCCTCCATCTCCACAGCGGGGTCGGTGAGCCGGCGCGAGCTCAGGCCGAATCCCAGATACGCTCGCTGACCCCGATGCAGGAAGTTCGGATCCGTCAGCAGTGTGAAGCCGTTGTAACGGATCAGCGTGGTGGCGTTGCCGATGAACTGCAGGCTTCCCTTCACCTCTGGCCTCACTCCGGATACGGCGAGCGCTGGCCGGGAGGCACGCCGCCGCCCTTGCCGCCGCCTTTGCCTCCCTTGTCGGTCCCGTGCGGGCGGATGGTCCGCCGCTTGGCGCCGCTCTTCGTCTCAGGTATGGCGTGGGCGGATGTGGAGTCGGTGGCCGCCTTGCCTGATCTACGAAGTTCGGGCTGTTGTGGTTGACTCATGGCTTTTGTCCCCCTAACGGAGTACTTCTGCCACGTCGGCGGCCGACCAAACACTCCGTATCCGCCTGTTTCACTTCGGTCACATTACTTGACTCCCCGTCCAATAGTTCGCAAGGCTCACTGCTGCATCGGGGGGCGACAGCCGACGAATTCGGGAGCCTTCATGGCAAGAGCGCGACGTCTCGCGGCCGCTGGAGCGGTCACGGCTTTCATGGTCGCAGGAGTGAGCCTGGCGGCGGGCATCGGCACCGCCTCCGCACAGTCCGGCCCTGAACTGCCGGACGTGGTCCCCACCTGCCTCCTTCCACTGCCGATCCTCTGCGACGAGTCCCCGCCGGACGACACCTCCTCGAGCACCCCCGCACCCGAGGATTCCTGGTCGGGCGAGCCCGCACCGGACGAGGAGCCCTGGGCCCACCAGCCAGGGCCCGAGGCGCATGAGGATCCGTGGCGGCCGACGGGCGAGCGCGAGCACAAGGTGCCCGAAGGGCATCCGGAGACCGGCGGGGGCGGGCTCACGCAGGACGGCGCGGTGTGGCCGTTCGCGCTGGGCGGGGCCGCGCTGCTGACCGGGGCCGGGCTGGCCGGGTTCGCGGTACGGCGCCGCGGGGATGCCGCCTAGGGTGGCCGGCAGCTCGCGCGCTCCCGCTGAAGCGGCCGGTGGGTCGCGCGCTCCTGCCGACGCGACGACGCGTGCTCGCGGAAATCGGCTGATCCTGGCCATCGCGGGCGTCATCACCCTGGCCGGGGCGCTGCTGATCTGGTCCGGGCTGAGCGGCATCGTGGGCGGCGAGCTCGAGACGACGCCGGTCGCGACCGCACGCCCGGCGCCGATCACCGGCGTGCCGCTCTCCAAGATGGCCAGGCCCATGGAGGCCGCCCGTCCCACCGCCGTCTACATCCCGTCCATCGGCGTCGCCGCGCCGCTGACGGAGCTGGGCCTGGACACGCGCGGCGCCATCGAGAACCCGCCGCTCGACGCCCCGAACCTGGCCGGCTGGTACCGCTACGGCCCCGTCCCCGGCCAGCGTGGCGCCGCCGTGATCACCGGGCATCTCGACACCAGGAGCGGCCCCGCCGTCTTCGCCCGCCTCAAGGAGGTCAAGCGCGGCGACCAGGTCCAGGTGCTGCGGGCCGACCGCTCGGTGGCCGTCTTCGTCGTCGACAAGGTCGAACACACGCCGAAGACGCGCTTCCCCGCCAAGAAGGTCTACGGCAAGCTCGCCTATCCGGGGCTGCGGCTGGTGACCTGCGGCGGGGCGTTCGACCGGCAGGCGCACAGCTACCGGGACAACACGATCGTGTACGCGCACCTGGCGGCCCCGTACTATCCCAAAGGCTGATCACGGGTCCCGCGGCAGCCCCAGCACCCGCTCGGCGATGATGTTGAGCTGCACCTCCGTGGTGCCGCCGCCGATCGTGAACGCGCGGGTGGTGAGGATCATGCGGTTCCAGTACGGGTCCGCCGGGGCCAGCGACCAGCAGAACTCCGAGATCGCCTGCGCGTGCCGCATGCCGAGCAGCTTGCGGACGCTGGAGGCCGCTCCGGGATCCGTGCCGGACAGCTTCGAGAGCGTCACGCGCAGGCCGAGCGCCGAGATGGCCTGGCCCTCCGCCCACAGACGTCCCGCCTGCTCGCGCTGCGCCTGCCGGAGCTCGGGCAGATGGGCGATCAGTTTGACCATGTCGGTGTGTTGCGAGCCGGGACCCCAGGAATCGCCGAGCGCGACGCGTTCGTGGGACAGCGTGTCGCGGGCGACCCGCCAGCCCGCGTTCACCTCGCCGACGACCAGGTCGTCCGGCACGAAGACGTCGTCGAGGAACACCTCGTTGAAGATCTCCTCACCGTTGATCTCCTTGAGCGGCCTGACGGTGATCCCGGGGGAGGACATGTCCACCAGGAAGTAGGAGATCCCGTCGTGCTTCGGCCGCTCGGGCGCGGTGCGGGCGAGGCAGATGCCCCAGTGGGCGTACTGCGCGAGCGACGTCCAGATCTTCTGCCCGCTCAGCGACCAGCCGCCCTCCACCTTCGTGGCCTTGGTCGACAGCCCGGCCAGGTCGGAGCCGGCTCCGGGCTCGCTGAACAGCTGGCACCAGACGATCTCGCCGGTCAGCGTGCCAGGGAGGAAACGTTCCTGCTGCTCGCGGGTGCCGTACCGGACGATGGACGGGACCGCCCAGGCGGCGATGCCCAGGTTCGGGCGCTTGAGGTCACGGAACTCCTGGTGGATGATCACCTGCTCGAGCGGGGAGGCGTCCCTGCCCCACGGCCTGGGCAGGTACGGCATGATCCAGCCCTCGCGGGCGAACCTCGCCCGCCTGGCCGCCGGCTCCTCCGCCCGCAGCGACTGCGCCTCCGCCCTGATCGTGTCCCTGACGGCCGCGGCCTCGTCGGGCAGGTCCGGCTCCATCGCCCGCCGCGTGCCCTGGACCGCCAGCCCGGCTGCCTCCTCCGCCCAGGGGCCGGGGTCGCCGGCCAGCATGCGGTCGGACAGGGCGCGGCGGTAGTAGCGGTGGGCGTCGTGTTCGAAGGTGTAGCCGATGCCTCCGAGCACCTGGATCGCATCCGCCGCACACCGCACTGCCGCATCGGGCCCGAGCACCGCCGCCACCCCGACCGCCAACCGCGTCTCATCCGAGAGGCCGGTGTCCCCGACGGCGGTGTCCATGGCCCGGGCGGCGTCCCAGACGGCGGCACGGGCCTGCTCCAACGCCACCAGAGCGGCGGCCACCCGGTGCTTGACGCCCTGGAACTGCCCGATCGGCCGGCCGAACTGCTCGCGGACCTTGGCGTAGCCGGCCGCCGTCGCAACGGCCCACGCCGCAATGCCGCACGCGTCGGCGCCCAGCAGCACCGCGGCGAGCTCCCGTACGGGCGCGTGGGGGAGCACCCGGTCGGCGGGAACCTGCCCGCGCGGCGTCACGGAGCAGAGGGCCCGGTTGAGATCGACGCTGTCGGCGGGCTCGGCAGCGACATCGTCACGACCCAGCACGGCCCACGCGCCACCGCCTACCGGCAGGAGGAAGAGGTCGGCGTCGCACGCCCCCAGGGCGAGCCGCCCGGCACCGGCGACCGGGGCGTCGGCGGGGAGAGCGACGGTCGCGGTCATCGAGCCGTCGGCGAGCGCCTTGACCAGGTCCCCGTACCGGTCGCCGCCTGAGCGGGCGAGAACCGCCGACGTCAGGACCGTCGGCAGGTAAGGGCCGGGGACGCGCCGCTCGCCCAGCACCTCGAGCGCGACGCACAACTCCAGCAGCCCGTACCCCTGCCCACCGTGCTCCTCCGGAAGATGCAGCCCCATGAGCCCTTGCCCGGCGAGGGCCGCGTGCTCGACGGTCCGCTCCGCCAGCCCTCGAACGGAGGCGGCCAATGCCAGGTGTTCCTCGCTCAGCCCGATCCCCATGAGCCGAATCTAGAACCTTATTCGGTCAATCGCCAGCCGGACCCGGAAGGAGCCCTTCACTCCTGCCGGGTGGGCTGCACGGCCCGGCGGCGCGTCAGCACGCGAGTGGTGCCGCCGTCATCCTCTGCTATGTCCCGGACGTGCTCGAATCCAATCCTGTGCAGCACGGCCAGCGAGGCACTGTTCGACGCCGCCACGGTGGCGTACACCTCCGTGAGCCCCAGGGAGTCGAAGCCGTAGGCGACGATCGCCTCGGCCAGTTCTCTCCCCAGTCCCGATCCCCACACATCAGGGGCCAGTGCGTAGATGATCTCGTAGCCTTGGACGACGTCGGTCTGCTTGATCTCACCGTGTCCGATCAAACGACCGTCCCGGCGAACGGCCCAGACGTCGAACAGATCCTGGGCATAGACCTTCGTGAAGATCCGTCCGAACAGCGCGCGGTCCTCCGCCTCGGGAGCAGGACCGTCGCCCATCCACTGCGAGACCCTCCGGTCCTGGAACAGGGCGACGAAGTCTTCCTGGTCTTCGGGGACGTACGGCTCCAGCAGCAGGCGCTCAGTGCGCAGCGTCGGGGTCATGGACGGCGAAGCTAGCCGTGCGCCGGCTCTCCCGGCAAATCGCCTCGATCGCTCCTTCGCGACTGCTGCGACAGTATTGACGGCATGCTCATCGTCATCGGCGGCCTGCCCGCGACGGGAAAGACCACACTCGCCCGCCTCCTCGCCGAGCACATGGGCGCCGTGCACCTGCGCATCGACACCATCGAGCAGGCGATCGTCCGTTCCGGCCTGGCCGGTCAACCCCTCGGCCCCGTCGGCTACGCCGTCGGGTACGCCCTGGCCGGAGACCACCTTCGGGGCGGACTCACCGTGATCGCGGAATCCGTCAACCCGCTGGCGATCACCCGTGACGCCTGGCGAGACGTGGGGACCGAGGCGCACGTACCGACCGCGGAGGTGGAGGTGATCTGCTCCGACCCGATCGAGCACCGGCACCGTGCGACCTCGCGCTCGACCGACATCCCTGACCTCCACCTTCCCGACTGGCAGCAGATCATCGACCGCGCATACGAACCTTGGGATCGGGAGCACATCGTCATCGACACGGCCGGGCAGACTCCAGACGACTCGCTCAATGTTCTCCTGCGCGCCCTGCACGACGGTCGGCACGCAGGCGAAAACCATTGGCGGTAGGCCATCCGGCGCCGTTACCCTCGCAGGTGGCCGAGTCGAACGGGCGGGTCATGCCGCCGTGGAAGGGGTGGGTTGATGTCTGGCACCGCGCCAAGTGCGCCTCGACGTGTTGCCGGCGAATCCTGCCTCTGACGCATCACTTCTGACATCGTCTCGACGGGGCCGGGCCGGCCGCGGCTGGCGCACTTCCTTGCTGTCTTCACCCCCATTCGTTTCCGGCAAGGAGTACCCGCGTTGTCTGCCAACGGCAAACCACGTTCCATCGTCAACACCGAGACCTTCCAGTGCGTCCGCTGCGGCCTGACCGTGACGGCGACCGCCCCTGACGGCAGCCGCCGCAACCACTGCCCAAGCTGCCTGCACTCACAGCACGTGCTCGACCGCATGGAGGGCGGCCCGTCCGAGTGCCGCTCGCGGATGATCCCGATCTCGATCGCGGTCCTCCGCACCGGCGACTGGATGATCATCCATCGCTGCACCCGTTGCGGTGAGCTGACGTCCAACCCCATCTGCGGGGACGACAACCAGCTCATCCTCATGCGCATGGCGGTACGCCCGCTCGCGCAGCCGCCGTTCCCGCTCGAGGCGTTCGGTGACCTGTGACATGCCCAGGAGGAACCCGGCCCGGGAGAGGCCGCAACGGCGCAAGACCGCGCACCATCACCGGGAGCCGGCGGACGCGTTCCGCTGCGTCGGCTGCCGGCTGGACGTCCCGGTGATCGCGCCGGGCACCGCGCACCGCAACCACTGCCCGCACTGCCTGACCAGCCTGCACGTCGACCACCGCATCCCGGGGGATCGGCGGGCGGGCTGCCGGGGCCGGATGGCGGCGCTCAGCGTCACCGTCCGGCCGGATGGGGAGTGGCTGATCATCCATCACTGCCAGTCCTGCGGCGAGCTCAGCGCCAACCGCATCGCGGGCGACGACAACGCGCTGGCGCTGCTCCGCATCGCCATGCGCCCGCTGTCCGACCCCCGCCTGCCGGTGAACGCCCTGCTCGCCCTCTGATCCTCACCGGGGCCGTGCGGTACGGCCCCGGTGAGACACCTGGCGCTCGGATTCCCTGGTCGTTAGGCTCGGCCGGGTGGTGAAAGAGCTGACGCTGGATCTTGGCGACGACCGAACGCTGCACGTCTACGACACGGCTGCCGGCGATGCCGATGATCGGCTGACGGTCTTCTGGCATCACGGCACGCCCAACATCGGCGCGCCCCCGGAGCCCCTCTTCCCGGTTTCTGACCGGCTCGGCATCCGCTGGGTGTCGTACGACCGCCCTGGTTACGGCGGCACTACCCCTGTTCCCGGCCGGAATGTGTCTTCGGCGGCGGAGTACGCCCAGCGCGTCGCCGACGCCCTGGGCATCGCCAGGTTCGCCGTCATGGGTCACTCGGGCGGCGGCCCGCACGCCCTGGCCTGCGCCGCGCTGCTGCCCGACCGGGTGCTGGCCGCGGTGAGCGTGTCGGGACTGGCTCCGTACGGCGCGGAGGGGCTCGACTGGTTCGCCGGCATGTCCACCTCGGGCGAGGCCTCCCTGCGTGCCGCCGTCGCGGGACGCGCGGCGAAGGAACGGCACGAGGCGACGGCCGAGTACGACCCGGAGATGTTCGCCCCTGTGGATCATGCGGCGTTCACCGGTGAGTGGTCCTGGTTCGACAGTGTCGTCGGCCCCGCCCTGGAGGGCGGCCCCGGAGGGCTGATCGACGACGACCTCGCGTACGTCGCCCCGTGGGGCTGCGATCCCCGCCAGGTGACCGCTCCGGTGCTGCTCATGCACGGCGGTCAGGACCGGGTCGTGCCCAGTTCACACGGCGAATGGCTGGCCCGCCACTGCCCTCGGGCCGAGCTGCGGCTCTACCCGGAGGACGGGCACATCTCGGTCCTCCATGCGGCGGCTGACGCCTTGGAATGGCTCGGCGTGAACGCCGCTGCATGAGGCCTCGAAAGTCAAACGTCGCACGTGTTTCGATCTGAGCCATAAAGGCGGCTCAGCCCCACATTCACCAGAGTTGTCCGACGCCGCGCGGCGCACGCGGATCCGGGATCAGCTTTCGCCGCCGAGAGCGAATAAAACCGGCAAATCGCCTCATTTTGTTTTATTTCATGAAAGCTCAAATAGGGCCATGGATGCGTTAGAATCAGGCAAACACACGAAAGCCCCCCGTTTACTGCACACTTATCCAGGAAAGAAGATGCACGGATAGCATATTTGGCTGCCATTCATCAACATTTTCCCAATCATTCGGAAAATATTGAGAACAGGGCAACCGAACCTTTGGGGGGAAATTCAATGCCCAAGTTCAAGACTGCGACCGGGGCTCTCGCGGTCAGCATCGCCATGTCCGCTGCCGCCGTCACGCTGGCCTCGACCGCCTACGCCGGAGGCGCGCCGCCACAGCCCAAGGGGCAGCCCGTCAAGGAGCAGCCCGTCGTAAGCCACGCCAAGCCAAAGATCCACCACCACCACTACAGTTACCACCACCGCCAGAAGCAGAAGGCCCGCCTCTGGATCCACAACAACAACCATCAGGACGAGAAGCAGGACACGCGCCAGGACCAGGACCAGGCCCATGCCCAGGTCGAGAAGCAGATCTCAGACAACGAGTCGTATTCGACCAACAAGTTGTTTGCGCCGATTGCCGACGGCTCGTAGTCCCGTAGAGCGCTCGCAGGAGCGCGTTTGAATGGTCGAGCGGCGATCACGTGACCTTGTCCAGGTCGTAGTGAACCGCGGCAGAGTGCCTGTGTCCCGCAGTGGCTTCACCTACTCCGACGAGAGGCAATGAGCCGGCGCGGGACACAGGCACTCCGTTTCATCGCCGCCTTACCCGGCTCCGATGCCGGCCTGGATGTTCTCGGCGGCCTCCTGCGGGCTGATGTCCGCCGCTTGAGCGGCGCCCTGCAGATCCTGTGCGGTGATGTTGGCCGGATTGCCGTGATCGTCGTTCGGCTCTCCGCAGCCACAGCTCAGACACATGTCAGTCTCCCCCCTGTGAGCCCGCACCACCTACCCGGCAGCCGACGACGAAACAGGCGTGCCGTGGTATCGAGGGTCGGGCTTGGGGCATCAGCGTCTGGGCTTACGTGCAGGTGTTGCCGTGGGTTCGTCATGCCGGGGTGGGCTGGTTGTAGAGCCAGCCGGTGGCCCTTTCGTAGAAGTGGCGGAAGAAGACCGGCATGACGAGGTCGTTGATTCGGCGTTCGATCGGTCCGGCGGTCTTGGCGTCGCGGTTGTCACTGGCGGCCTTGACCATCTTGGCGATGCGGGTGCGGCGGGTCTGGGCGTAGTCGGCGAGGGCCTGGCGGATGTCCCGGGCCGCGGCCAGCGAGCGGGCGAGGACCAGTGCGTCCTCGATGGCCATGGACGCGCCCTGGCCCGCGCCGACCGGGTGGCCGGCGTCACCGAGCAGCACGACGCGGTCGTTGTGCCAGGTCGGCACCGCGGCCAGCTTGTGCATGAGGGTCGGTCGGTGCACCTCGACGGTGGATTCCAGGATGGCGGTCGCGCTCTTCTCGTGGCGGTAGAGATCGGTGAGCTCGGGGATCCAGTCGGCGACCGCATTCAGGTCCGGCTCGTCGGGGCTGGCGACCTGGGCGGACCACCACAGGGCCCTGTTCGGGGCCGGGACGTGGATGAAGGCGCCGTTGCGCGCGAAGGTCATGTTGAACGTGCCGGGGGTGACCGTGAGTCCGGCGGGCATTTCGGCGACGCCCGAGACGCTGAACAGGCCCGCGTACTCGGGGGCGGGCGCGTTTGGATCGAGCACGGTGCGGGTCCGGGACCAGATGCCGTCCGCCCCCACCAGCAGGTCGGCGTGGTCGGTGCGGCCGCTGGTGAACTCCGCCCCCACCTCGGTCGCGGTCGTCACGGCGCCGGTCAAGCGTTCTCCCGTGACCAACTCGGCGCCCGCGCGCACCGCGTGGTCGCGCAGGACCTCGACCAGGTGGCCGCGCGCGAGCGTGACGCTGTGCATCGGATCGCCGGACAGCCGGCCGCGCGGCACATCGCCCAGGAGCCTGCCCGAACTGGACCACATGTGCTGGCGCGCGACGTCGATGCCGGCCCGCCGCACCTCCTCCAGGCAGTCGAGCGTGTCCAGTCCGCGCAGACCGTTGACGGCGAGGCTGAGGAAGGAACCCACCTGGCCCGCGGGGTCGGGATAGGCCTCGTAGACGGTCACGTCGCAGCCGAGCCGCCGCAGGGCGATCGCGCCGGCGGCCCCGGCGACGCCGCCGCCGATGATGATGGCACGCATAGTGAACCTCAATTTAGTGAATCTATATTCGGCGAACGAGAGTTCAGTATGCTTGGCTCGCGAAACGAGGTCAAGGAGAAAAGGCGTGACAACGCGGAAGATCAAGGCGGCCGAGACCGGGCAAGCGCTCAAACAGGCAGCCCGGAAGCTGTTCGTCGAACGCGGCTACCTCAACACCAAGGTGACCGACATCACTCGGGAGGCCGGGCGGGCCACCGGCTCGTTCTACGACCACTTCCCCAGCAAGGAGGCACTGCTCCAGGCGCTGCTGGAGGAGATGGCGGTGCAGGCCGACCGGGAGATCGACGCCGCGGGGCACCCGCGCGAGCACGACCTCGGCGACCCCGGCCAACTCCGCGCGCACATCGCCGTCATCTGGCACGTCCTGGGCGACCACCTACCGGTAGTGGCGGCGCTGATGCAGTCGACCATCGCCGAACCACCCGGCGACGGCCATGCCTGGCGGCACATCCTCGCCGAAACCGATACGCTCCGCGACCACCTGGAGTACATGCGAGAGCAGGGAAAGACCTTGCCGGGAGATCCCGCCCTGGTCGCCGCCGCGATCGGCTCAATGATCTCCCTGCTGGGCTACGCCGTCCTCGGGGCGGGTCAGAACGGGCCGCGTCTGCCCGACGAGGAGATCATTGACACGCTCACGGCCCTGCTCCTCCACGGACTCGCCGGCCGCACGGCCGGCTGACCTGGGGCCACAACCCTTGAAGGTGTGCATGACTATGCTTCCGTCATGGAGATCATCAAGGGTGCAGGGGTGTGGACGCCGCTCGCTGCCGGAGCGGCCAACGACTGGGTGGAGCACCTGAGGGTGCCGGATCTGTCGGTCGGAACGTACTGTATTCCGGCAGGCGGGCGCGACGATCAGAGCCCGCACACCGAAGACGAGATCTACGTGGTCACCGCGGGCCGGGCCAAGATCGTGACCCCGGACGGCGCTGCCGAAGTGGGCCCCGGTTCGGTGATCTTCGTGCCGGCGGGCGAGGAACACCGCTTCGACGAGGTTAGCGAGGACCTGGCACTGCTGGTGGTGTTCGGCCCGGCGTACGGCTCGCGCGCTGAGGGTCGGTGATTTGTTCTCGGGCAGGATCGCGCTGTTCGGTGACCACAAGCCCACCGATACGTTGCTCGGAGTGGAGACGCCGGCCGCGCCCGGCTACCTGATCGAGGTGGACGCGGTCGCGGTCGTCGATGGTGCGGGCGGAGCATAGGCCGATAACAGTGTCGCTGTGATCATCGCAATGGCGTCGTGGTCGGGCAGCCGCCCTGCGGTGATCTCGTCGGCAGCGCTGTGCAGCATGCTGTAAAAGACCGTGACCAGCCAGGATGTGGGCTGGTCGCCGCGGAACACACCCTCGCGCTGCCCTCGGGCGATGAGTGCCTGGACCCGGTGCAACGGCTGGTCGTGGTGGGCGCGGATGCGTTCGGCGGGCAGCTCCCGCTCGGCGGCGGCCAGCAGCGCGCGAAACTCGGTGACCAGCCGCCAGCTGGACGCGATGAGGTCGGCGAGGGCGTGGCGTGGGTCGCCGGTCGTGTCGACCGCCGACAGAGCCTGCTCGGCCCGCTCCACGGCATGGGCGAACACCGCGTCGACGAGCTCGGCCCGGGAGGGGAAGTGCCCGTACAGGGTGGCCCTGCCGACCCCGGCCGCCTTGGCGATCTCGCCCATGCTCACGTCCGGGTCGCGCGCCAGGCAGGCCAGGGCGGCGTCCAGGATCGCGCTGATGTTGCGCCGGGCGTCGGCCCGCAGGTCTCGCGCGTCGCCGACCGGCATCGTGTCGGCGCTTCCTGTCGTCGGCGTCGAAGGCATACGCACCATCCCTATCCAAGACAGCAGTGTACGAGTTACAGTGCGATAACTTGGACATGCCTGTCCAAGTTATCGCCTCGCGGAAGGAGGCCGTCGTGGCTGACCTACCGAATTATGTGTGGGCGCTGGTGCTGCTGGGCGTGGTCGGGATACCAGCTGTCACGTGCGTGATGCTCTACCGCGGCGCCGTCGCCGCCGGCGTCGGCACGCGGGCGGCAACGGGGATCGCCGGTGGCGCACTCGCACTGATCGGAGGATGGCTGGTCGTCAGCGCCCTGATCGCCAACGCCGGGATCTACCACCAGCAACCCGGCCAGGTCCGACCCTGGCTCGCCATGGCCTTCGCCGGCATCCTTACCGTGCTGCTGCTGGGCACCAGGATTCCCGTGGTGGCCCGGGTCCTGGCCGAGCCGGATACCCTGGCGCGGTTGGCCCTGCCCCACACCCTGCGCGTCGCCGGGGTGGTGTTTTTAGTCGTGATGGCGCTGGGGAAGCTGCCGGCCGTCTTCGCCCTGCCTGCGGCACTGGGTGACATCGCAGTCGGGCTGGCCGCTCCGCTGGTCGCCCGGCGGCTGTACCGCGGCGTCGGCCACCGGCGGGCGGTGTGGTTCCACGTGCTGGGGATCGTCGATCTCGTGGTCGCGGTGACCATCGGATTCCTCGCCGGGCTGGGGTCGTTGCGGCCGTTGGACGTCACACCCACCACCGAGGCACTGAGCCTGCTCCCGCTCGCGCTCGTCGCCACCGGCGCGGTTCCCATGGCGATCGCACTGCACATCGTCTCGCTGCGCCGGCTGCGCGCAATCCGGTCACTGCCCCGCCAAGACGGCCACCTCCTGCCCATGGCCGGCTGAACGGCACCGAACACGAGATCAAGGACAGTCTGATGCAACAGATCATCAACACCGAGCAGGCCCAGGCCTGGAACGGCTACGAGGGCACCCACTGGGCCGACAACCACAATCGATGGAACGCCGTGCTCAGCGGGATCAACGACGAGTTGTTCGCGCGGCCGCAGTCGAGGAAGACGATCGAGTGCTTGACGTAGGGTGCGGCACCGGACAGACGACACGCCTGGCCGCCCGTACAGCACCACACGGCCACGCCCTGGGAGTGGACCTGTCAGAACCGATGCTCGCCCGGGCACGAGCCACCGCGATCGCAGAAGGCATCACCAACCTGCGGTTCGAACAGGGCGACGCCCAGGTCCACCCTTTCCCCGAGGGCGGTTTCGACGTGGCCATCAGCCGGGGCGGGATCATGTTCTTCGCCGATCCCGTCGCAGCGTTCGCCAACATCGGCCGTGCCCTGCGACCGAGCGGCCGCCTCGCGTTCGTGTGCCTGCGGGAGATGGCGCGCCCACGCCGGTTTCCAAAATGTGCGAACAGTGCCCATCGACACGTCCATGGTCTACGGCACTGACGCCGCCGCCTTCATCCTCGGCAGCGGCCCGGTCCGGCACTACCTCCGCACCGCCGACCAGTTCACCGTCGACCAGGCGCGCGAACGACTGAGTGCGGCGTTGCGCCCCTACCACGAACCCGACACCGTCCGTATGCGCGGCGCCTGGTGGGTTGTCACCGCCACCCGCCCCACGGCGTCGTAGTTGACTGTTTGGGCCGACGTAGGAGTTCGACCAGTTCACGGCAGTTCACAGGCACGAGGCCGACAGGCGGGGTGTCGGAGCGATCACGGCCCGAAGCTCCCCGGCGCGGGGACCCCTAGCCGCCGAATTCCAGGTGGAGTGCCTGGGTGAAGTCGGAGACCGCTTCCTCGTGGCGTTCCAGCTCCTGGAAGATCTCGCCCCTCACCCGATACGCCCACACGTACTCGGGGTCCAGCTCGATCGCCCGGTCCAGGTCGGTCAGCGCCGCCTCGTTGTCGCCCAGTTCGCTCAGCACCGCTCCTCGGCTGCCCAGCGCCCGATCATTGTCCGGGTCCAGCTCCAAGGCACGGCTCAGGTCGGACAGCGCCTCCTCGTAGCGGTCCACCATGCGCAGGGCCTCGCCGCGGCGGCTGAGGGCCCGCACGTGCTCGGGGTCCAGGCCCAGCGCCTTCGTGTAGTCGTCGATCGCCTCGGCGTACAGGTGCAGGCGCTGATACAGATCGCCGCGGGCCACCCAGGAGTACGGCAGGTCGCCGTTCAGGGTGAGGATCTTGGCGTGCTCGTCCAGGGCCTCGTCGAGGCGGTCCAGGTCCACCAGGGCGTCCGCCTTCGCCTCCAGGATCCATAGGGAGTCGGGGGAGAGGGTGAGGGCGTGGTCGAAATCGGCCATGGCCTCCTCCAAGCGGCCCATCGCAGCGTGGGTCTGGCCGCGCGAGCCCAGCGCGTACGCGCTGTCCGGCTCCAGCTTCAGCGCCTCGTCGAAGTCCTCCAGCGCGGCCTCGTACCGCTCGATCATGCGGTGGCTCTCCCCGCGCAGGCGCCAGGCGCGGGCGTTGTCGGGCGCCAGGGCGATCGACTCCGTCAGGTCCACGATCGCCGCGTCATGCCGCGACAGGGCGATGTACGATTCGGCGCGGCTACGCAGCACCGATGCCCGTGACTGGGCGGCTGCCTCCGAAAGCCCGGAGTGGTCCTTGATCCCCTCGCTCACGAGGGGCAAATCTATCTGACTAGATCTGGATAATGGCGGCTTTTTCGCGGGTGAACTCGAGGACCGAATCGTGGCCGTACCCGCTGTCCTTCACGCCCCCGAACGGCAGCCCCGGCGGCATCTGGCGGAAGGTGTTCACCCATACCGTGCCGCTCTGCAGATCCCGGACGAAGCGGTGCGCGCGGCCGAGGTCACGGGTCCAGACGCCGGCCGCCAGCCCGTACGGGGAGTCGTTGGCGATCTCCAGCGCCTCCTCGTCCGTCTCGAACGGCAGCGCCACCGCCACCGGCCCGAAGATCTCCTCCTGGCACACCCGCAGTGAGTTGTCCTCCGTCGTGAACAACGTCGGCTCGACCCAGTAGCCGCCCGGCAGTCCAGGCACGACGTCCGCGCCGGTCCGGCCGCCGAAGACCAGCCTGGCGCCCTCCTTCTCGGCCAGTTCCAGGTAGGAGGTCACGCGCTCGAACTGCCCCGCTGACACGATCGGCCCCATCGTCGTCGCCAAATCCTGGGGGTCGTCCAGCACCAGGCCCGCGCAGATCCGCTGGATCCGGCCCAGCATGTCGTCCCAGATCGAGCGGTGGATGAGGATGCGCGAGCCGGCCACGCAGACCTGCCCGGCGTTCCCGGTGTAGATGGAGTTCACGGTGACGCCCTGGGCCGCCGCGTCCAGGTCGGCATCCGGAAAGACGATATTGGGGGATTTGCCGCCTAGTTCGAACGTCATTGGTTTCAGCGCGTCCGCCGACGCCCGGGTGATCGCCTGGCCGGTCGCCGTCGAGCCGGTGAGGCTGATCTTGCCGACGTCGCGGTGCCGCACGAGGGCGTCCCCGACCTCCTCGCCCAGGCCGCTGACGATGTTCAGCACCCCAGGCGGGAACACCCCGGCCAGCAGCTCGCCCAGCCGCAGCACCGACGCGCTCGCCTGCTCGGCCGGCTTGACGATCACGGTGTTCCCGGCCGCCAGCGCGTACGCGGCCTTCGCCGAGAAGGTGGAAATGGGGGAGTTCCACGGGATGATGCAGACCACCACCCCGTACGGCTCCCGCCGCGTCAGCCCCAGCGCGTCAGGACCGAGGATGACCGTCTCGCCCTTGACCGCGTCCAGGCACTGCCCGGCGGCCAGCTGCCACAGGTACGCCATCCCCGGCAGGTCCTTCTTCAAGGTGTCGCGCAGGATCCTGCCGTTGTCGCGGGTCTCCAGCCTGGCCAGCTCCTCGGCGTGCCGGGCGAAGACCTCCGACACCTTGCGCAGGAAGTGCGCCCTGGCCAGCGCGGGCAGCGCCGACCAGGCGGGGAACGCGGCGCGGGCCGCCGCCACGGCCGCCTCGGCCTCGGCGGGGCCGCTCGCGGGGACCCGCGTCCACACCTCGCCGGTGGCCGGGTCGACCGAGTCCATCGTCCGGGCCGCGGCGACCAGCTCGCCGCCGATGAGATTACGATAGTCAGGCACGTACCCAAGCATATGCTTGCTTGATAGGATCAAGCCATAAGTCCCGACATGTCGATGAGGGCATGCGCCTGGACGCCCAAGAGCCTGTAAAGCGCCCGAACATGGGCGCATAGTCACAGAGGTGTGGGGCAAAACGCTTCGCAAGGTGGTGGCTATGTCATATCGACGACTTTTGGGGCGGCTCGCATACGGCTCCCGTTATGACCGTGTTCCTTGGGGCCAGCGGGTCTATGTGCGGCCCGGCGAGCGGGCGATCCGCGAGGCGCAGTGGAAATGGCTGACCAGGCGCGCGCCGGTCATCTCGCTGGAGGCGTACCGGCAGCTCAGGCCGCTGGGGGAGATCGAGGAGTTCCTCAGCTGCATGATGTGCGGGGAAGCCCGCCAGCAGCCGCTGTTCGAGCCGACCGGCGGCCCCGGCTCGTGGCGCTACTACGTCGTGCGCTGCCCGTCGTGCGGCTTCCTCTATCGCAATCCGAACGTCCGCCCGGAACGCCTCGGCGACCTCTACTCCACCGGCTACAGCAAATTCCTGTCCGGCAAGTACGCGGCCAACCGGCAGCGCCGCTACGACCTGACCATGAGGGCGTTCTCGCCGGTCTTCGACGAGGGCAAGGAGCGGCGGCTGCTGGACTTCGGCTCCGGCGTGGGCCTGTTCCTGGAGCTGGCCGAGCAGCGCGGATTCGACGCTTACGGCGTGGACCTGTCGCCGGAGTCCGTCCAGCAGGCCAACGAACGGCTGAGCAAGGCGCGGACCTACTTCGGCGCGCCCGAGGACGTGCCGGAGATCGCGGCGGGCGGGTTCGATGTGATCACGCTCTGGTCGGTGCTCGCCCATCTGCCCCGGCCGCTGGAGGACTTCAGGAAGTTCCGCAGCCTGCTGGCGCCCGGCGGGGTGCTGCTCATCCTGACCGTCAACGCCCGGTCGCTGCTGCTCAAGGCGTACGGGTCGGCGTGGAGCGGCTTCACCAAGAACCACCTCATGTTCTACTCCTCGGAGACGGTGCGCACGCTGCTCGGCCGTACGGGATTCGCCGGCGTCGCCTTCGCCCCCCACTACGGCGACACCGTCGAGGCCGGCACCACCAACCTGGCGCCCGATTTCGTCACGCGGCTGCGGCGCAACGTGGAGGCCAGCGACGGCGGCAACATGATGCGCGTGCTCGCCTTCGCCGACGAGGAGGCGATCGGCCGCTGGGGCGGCGGCCCGCTCACGGTCCACCGCCTGCACGCCTAGCCCGGCAGCTGCCCGATCCTGGTGTTCTGGAAGGTGGTGAAGAGCCAGGCGCCGTCGCGCTTCACGGCGACCCGGGTCTGCATGGAGCGTGCCTCCTGACGGCACTCGTCCTCGCCCGGGCGGAGCACGCAGTTGCTCGTGACCATGATCGCCGTGTCGGGGGAGAGGAAGCGGATATGCCGCACGTCTCCCAGCTGGAACCGCGTCCCCTTCATGAACGTGCTGAGCCCCTGCCGCATGCTCTCGGCGATCTTCGCCCGCGTGCGGATGTGCTCGCCGTTGACGGCGATGAAGTCGGCGTCCTCGGTAAAAGTGGCGGCGAACGCGTCGCCGTCCCCACGGTCCCAGGCGTCGGCCTGCCGCTGTTCGAGCCGCGTCAGCGCTTGGGCGTCCGTGTCCTGCCGCATGGTGTTCTCCTTTCCTCCGGTCGGTTCCGTGGCCGCCGCCGTGGCGCCTCCACCGGCACCACCGCATGCCGCCGTCATGAGCAGCACGCCGGCCACCGCGCCGATCGCCATCCCGTTGAATCGTCCGCCGAGCAAGGCGACTCCCTTCTCGTGTCTGTCACCGGACAGGCGCGAGCCGCGCCGTAGCGATCGCTACGCCGGTCCGCGCGAGCGGCACGGCGCCCTCAGGCACGGGCTGAGCTGGGAAGGAGGTCGGGCTGGGCGGAGGGCGGGCTGAGGCGTTGGGACAATGAGCACATGCCAGCCCTCATTGGACGCGACCTACCGGCCGCGATCGTGCGTGGCGCGCTCGAGCGGGCGCGAGGCGGTCACGGTGGTCTGGTGCTGATCGCCGGCGAGGCGGGGATCGGGAAGAGCGCGCTGGCCGCCGACGCGGCCGACGCTGCCCGGCGCACGGGCGCCCTGGTCGCGGGCGGCGCCTGCTGGGACCGGGACGGCGCCCCGGGCTACTGGCCGTGGACCCAGGTCGTGCGATCCCTGCGCCGGAAGGCCGCGCCGGAGGAGTGGACCGCCGCGACGCAGGCCGCGGGCCTGCTTTGCCCGCACTGCTCAGCGAGCCGGGCGGGCGGACGGCTGATCCTGGCGCGTGGTCCTGGGCTCAGGCGGAGTTCCCGCTGCACGACGCGGTGACGACGTTGCTTACGGCCCTCGCGCAGCACCGGCCGGTGGTCATCGTGCTGGAGGACCTGCACCGGGCCGACGACGCCTCGCTCCGGCTCCTGTGGTTCGCGTCCCAGCACGTTTGGCTGGAGCGGCTCCTGGTCCTGGGGACGTACCGGGACGCGGAGACCGGACCGGCCGAGCCGCCGCTGTCGTCGCTGGCGGCGAAGGCCGAGGTGATCACCCTGGCCGGGCTCGACCGCGCGGGCGTCACCGAGTTGGTCACCCGGGTCACGGGTCACGCGCCGGAGCTGGAGGCCGCCGCCGAGATCCACCGGCGCACCGGCGGGAACCCGTTCTTCGTCCAGCAGCTGGCCCATTTGCGGCAGTACGGCGGCACGATCCCGTCCGGGGTCCGCGCCGCCGTCCGGGAACGCCTGTCCATCTTGCCACCAGGAGTCGAAGAGGCACTGGCCGCCGCCGCCGTGCTGGGCCACGAGTTCGGCGCGCGACTGCTCGCCGCGACGACCGGGGTACGGGCGGAGCGCGTCGAACGGCTCCTCGCCCGCGCCGCGGCGGCCCGCTTGATCGTCCCGGCGGGGGACGACCGGTTCGCGTTCGCGCACGACCTGGTACGGGAGGTCGTCTACGACTCGCTCCCCGAGGAGGACCGGTGGCGCAGGCACGCCGCCGTGGTGGCCGCCCACGGCCCGGCCGCGTCGGTCGTACCGGCGGAGCAGGCCCGTCACGCCCAACCGTCACCGGCGGAGCAGGTCCGTCACGCGCAGCTCTCACCGGCTGAGATGGCTCGTCACGCGCAGCTCGCCGGACCCGTGCTGGATGCCGGTGAGACCGTGGGCTGGCTGGTACGGGCCGCCCGCGACGCCTCCGCCCGCATGGCCACGGAGGAGGCCGCCCGGCACGCCCGCCACGCGCTGGCGCTCCTCCCCGCCCATGATCTCCGCACCCGGGCACTCATCCTGCTCGATCTGGGCACGATCCTGCACCACGACGGCGACCCGGCGGCGGGACGGGAGGCGTTCGAGGAGGCCGCCGAGGCCGCCAGGCGGCTCGGCGACGACGAACTGCTGGCGCGGACGGCGCTGGTCCTGCACCGGCTCGAACACCCCACCAGGAAGCCCCCGCTGGAGGTCTCCCTCATCGAGGAGGCGCACCGCAAGCTCGCGCCGCCCGGGACCGCGACGCGCCTCGACCACGCGGTACGCGAACTGAGCCTCAGGACCGCCTCCCTGGCCAGACGCCGCGAGGACGATGAGACGCTCGGGCTGAGCCTGCTGACGGCCCACGACGCCATGCTCGGGCCGGGAACGGCGCGGGACCGGCTGGCCATCGCCACCGAGCTGGCCGACCTGGCCCGCCGCACGGTCGACCGGGAACTGGACCTCCACGCCGCGCGCCTGCGCACGTGGGCGCTGCTGGAGCAGGGCGATCCCCGCTACCTGGCCGAGCACCGCGCCTTCGTGGCAGCGGCCGAACGCGCGGGCCTGCCGCGCTTCCGCTTCGACGCGCGATGGGACCAGGCCACCATCGCCACCCTCACGGGCCGTTTCGACCAGGCGGCGGCGCACATCGACCAGGCGCTCACCCTCGACCGGCCGCCGCACGTGGACGCCGCCAGCGTGTGCCGCCATCTGCGCTGGGCACTGGAGCTGCGCCGGGGACGGCCGGAGGCGGCCGAGGCGCTGCTGTCCGGGCTCGATGACGGCCTGCACCCATACCCCCATCTGGTCAGAGCCGCCACGGCGCTCCACCGGGGCGACGTCACGTCCGCCCTGCGTCACCTGCACGACGATACTGCCGGCGCCGAGGGGCACGGCTGGTACGCGCCGCTGCGGCTGCGGCTCCAGGCGGAGGTGGCCGCCGCCCTACGGGACCCTGCGGAGTGCGCGCAGGTCCTGGCCGCGATCGGCCCGTTCGCGGGCGAATGGGCGGTGCCTGGCATGGCGACCGTCGAGGGCCCGATGGCGTACTGGGCCGCCCTGCTGCACGCCGCGATGGAGCGATGGGACGAGGCGATCGACGGGTTCGCCGCCGCCTGGCACGCCGCCGACCGCCTCCAGGCCCGTCCCTGGTCGATCGAGGCCCGGCTGCGGCTGGCCGAGAGCATGCTCGCGCGCGGCCACGACGGCGACGCCGCGCGCGCACACCTGGACGAGGTGGAGCGGGAATCGGCCGCCCTCGGTCTGGCCGGCGCGAGCGAGCAGGCCCGCCGCCTCCGATCACACAGAACGGGTCCGTCGAGGGTGTTCAGGTTCGACGGCACCATGTGGACGCTCGCGTACGCGGGCCGCACCGTCCGCGTGCCCGACGCCAAGGGGCTGCACGACCTGCGGATCCTTCTCCGGCAGCCGGGCGTGGACGTGTCGGCCTCACGGCTGGCCGGAGGTCCCTCGCCCGGCGACCGGGCCAGGACCGATTACCGCGACCGGCTCGCCAGGCTGGACGCGGAGATCGACCGGGCGCTGCACCTCGGCCACGACGACCTGGCCGCCCGGCTCGACCGGCAACGCCTGCGGCTCATCGAGGAGGCCGGGACCGCCGCGACACGTGCCGGCGACGCGGCCGAACGCGCCCGCAAGACGGTGTCCAACCGCATCCGCGCCGCGCTCGCCCGGCTCGACCGGAGCCATCCGGAGCTCGCCCGCCACCTCCGCGCCTCCATCACGACCGGCGCGAGCTGCCGCTACCAGCCCGTCTCGGACATCACCTGGCAGGCGTGGGCAGGAGGCTAGACCCGTTTTCCGCAGCTTCGTCGCGGCCCGGCCGCCATGCGACGCACGCCCCAAGGGGCCGCGGCCGATGCGGTGGGGCAGGGAGGAAGTGGTGGTCTGGCGCGGTGACGTGCGGAATACGGGACTAGACCTCGGGCACGCCGAGGTCGGATGGGCGAGAGCGGGCTGGCAGTTTGGCCAATGCGGGGTCGAGCTGCTCGATCAGCCGCTGCACCAGCGCGGCCCGCCGCACCCGCTCGCGGCCCAGCTCGCGCGGCACCACGCCGAGATGGGAGCCGGACGGGTAGATGTTGGGCGCGTTACGCAGCCCCATCTTCAGGTAGACCGGCGCGGCGGCCCGGACGATCTCCACCGCCTCGTAGAACCGTACGAACCCGCCCTGGTCGTCCGGCACCTCAAGGTAGAGGTCGATCGGCAGCCGGGTCGCGGCCCGGATCTCGGCCAGGTGCGGCACGGTCAGGTCGGTGCCGACGTTGACCGTCGTCGCGCCCAGCCGTTCGAGGATCGCGGCGGTGGGGCCGTTCGTGAGCGGCAGCAGCACGGAGGTCTTCAGCACCAGGTTGGCCGGTAGCGTGCCGTCCTCCTTGAGCACCCGCAGCACCTCCAGCGTGCCGAGATCGCCCACCAGCAGGCTGCGGATGCCCAGGGAGCAGGCCCGCAGGGCGTCGGCCACACCCGCCGCGACCATCGCGTTCCCCCGCGCCGCCGCCCCCACGGCCTGCGTGAGCTTGGCCTGCCCGCCGGTGTCCCAGGCGGCCCGCGGCCCGAGGAACAGATTTATCTCGATGCCGCGCTCGGCCCCGATCCTCGCCATGTCGGAAATTTCATCGTCCGTCAGCATCATCACGCCGCTGCCCTGCGACGTCCTGGCGATCGGCACGCCCAGCCGGTCGGCCTCCGTGACCACGGCCTCCAGCACGGCCGGCCCCTCCACGCTGGGGATCTCGTACCGGTACGGGGCGCCGTCCGCGAAGCCGCGCCCGGACGGGGCGGCCAGCTGGACCACCGGGTGTCCGAGGCGGGCCATCAGCACGTGCAGGTCGGCGAGGCTGGTCATCGGGAATCCCTTCCATCAGGTACGTCTCCCAGCACTCTAGGATCTAGGCATGCAGCTGGCTCCCGGAGTGCACGTCGCCATCACCGACCGGCACGGAGGCGTCAGCGCCCCGCCCTATGGCTCCCGCAACCTCGGCGGCATGGTCGGCGACGACCCCGCGGCCGTGCGGGCCAACCGGGCGGGCCTGGCGGCCGAGCTGGGCGTGCGGGCGATCGTCTACATGCGCCAGGTCCACAGCGCCGACGTCGCGTACGTGAGCGAGCCGTTCGGCGACGACCCGCCGCCGCTCGACGGCGTGTTCACCACCGAGCCGGGGCTGGCGCTGGCCTCACTCGGAGCGGACTGCCCCGCAGTGCTGGTGGCCGACCCGGAGGCCCGGATGGTCGGCGCGGCGCACTCCGGCCGCCCCGGCACCGAGGCCGGCATCGCCACCGCCCTGGTGGCGGCCATGGCCGCCAAGGGTGCCGTGCCGGGCAGGATGGTCGCGCTGGTGGGGCCCGGCGCCTGCGGCCGCTGCTACGAGGTGCCGGCCGCGCTGCGCGAGCAGGTGGCGTCGAAGGTCCCCGAGACGTGGTCCACGACGTCGTGGGACACCCCCGCGCTCGACCTGCGGGCCGGCATCGAAGCACAGCTCAGGGCGGCGGGACTGGCGGACGTACGCCACGACGCCCGCTGCACGATCGAGTCCGAAGAGCTCTACTCCCACCGTCGCGAGCAGCCGGGCGGCCGCTTCGCGGGACTCATCTGGCTGGTCTAACCGCTCTTGCCCCGGTTGTTGAACAACACGTTGACGACGATGATCGCGACCCAGACCGGGATCACATAGCCGGCCCGGCCGTCGCCCATCAGGACGAACAAGATGGTGGTGAGGGTGCCGAGGCTGAGCGACACGATCGCCAGAGCGAGCCGCTGCGCGTCGCTCGGCCCCTGGTGGGCCACCGACTTCGGGGCCGCCTGGGCCAGGCGCTCATCCACCCGCCGGTCGACCTCTTTGCCCATCGTGTCGAGGAACGACTCCACGATGGCGTCCTCGAACTCGGGCCCGAGCTCGCGGCGGGCGGACACGGCGGCCTTTAACTCATCCCCAGTGCTCATACATCGAGATATATCGGGATATCGGGCTAGTGAGCAAGGATGTCGTCAAGGTTGTAACTGACCGGACGCTCCAGTTGTTCGTACGTGCACGACTCAGGCGTGCGGTCGGGCCGCCAGCGGCGGAAGTGCGCGGTGTGCCGGAACCGGTCGCCTTCCATCTGGTCGTAGGCCACCTCCATCACCCGCTCCGGCCGCAGCGGGATGAACGACAGGTCCTTCTTGGCGTTCCAGCGCGACACCGCCCCCGGCACCCGCTGCCCGCCCCTCGCGGGCCCGGCGGCCGGCTGGCCGATGTTGGCCGCCGCCTGCTCGGCCCAGTGCCCCCACGGGTGCTCGCTCAGCTCCGCGACGAGCGGCCTGAGCTCCTCCACCAGCTCGGCCCTGCGCGCCATCGGGAACGAGGCCGCCACCCCCACGTGGTGCAGCCTGCCGTCATCGCCGTAGAGCCCGAGCAGCAACGACCCGACGATCGGGCCCGACTTGTGCTCCCGGTAGCCGCACACCACGACATCGGCCGTGCGCTCGTGCTTGACCTTGAACATCGTGCGCTTGTCCGGCACATACGGCTGGTCACCCGGCTTGACGATGATCCCGTCGAGCCCCGCGCCCTCGAACGTCTCGAACCACTCGTGCGCCTGCTCGTCGCTGGTCGTGACGGGGGTCAGCCGGACGGATCCGACCTTCTCCGGGAAGATCCCCTCCAGCCGGGCGCGCCGCTGCGCGAAAGGCGCCTCCATCAGCGACTCCTCACCCAGCGCCAGCAGGTCGAACGCGATGAACTGGGCCGGCGTGCGCTCCGACAACATCTTCACCCGCGACGCGGCCGGATGGATGCGCTGCTGCAGCGCGTCGAAGTCCAGCTGCGACCCCATGGGCAGCACGATCTCGCCGTCCACCACGCACTTGTCCGGCAGCTCGGCCCTGACCGCCTCGACCAGCTCGGGGAAGTAGCGCGTGAACGGCCGCTCGTTGCGGCTGCCCAGATAGACCTCGTCCCCGTCGCGGAACACGATGCACCGGAACCCGTCCCACTTCGGCTCGTAGAACAGCGTGCCGTCCTGCTTCGGCATGGTCTTGACCGCCTTGGCCAGCATGGGCGGCACGGGCGGCCGCACCGGCAAATTGGGCACCGGCTCCGGCTCTTGGACCGTCCCGGTCGGCTCCGTCGGCTCGCTCATCAGCTGTGCTCCCTCACATACCTGCAGAAGAGGACCCCCTCTTCTTCCAGCACCTGCCTGAGATCCAGTGTGACGTGCGCGGGCTCGCCGTTTTGAATGCGCGCCGCGCCGCCGCCGACCAGCATGGGGCTGATCGACAGGCACAGCTCGTCGACCAGGTCGCAGGCCGACAGCTGGGCGTTGACCCGGGGGCCGCCCTCGCACAAGATCCTCGTCAGCCCCCGCTCGTGCAACTGCCCCACCGCCAGCCGCAGGTCGACGCTCTCCTCGCCGGCCACGATGACGTCGTTGTGCCTGGCGAGCTCCTTGCGCCGGTCGTGAGGCGCGGACTCGCAGGTGATGACGATGGTCTGGGTGGTGGCGGCGGTGAACAGCTCGTCGTCGAGGTCGAAGCCGAGGCTGCGGCTGATGACGGCGATGTGCGGCACGTCGGGGCGGCCCTCGCGGATCTCCGCCCACGAGTCGCGCGGCTTGACCGGGCCGTATCCCTCCTTGCGCACGGTCGAGGCGCCCGCGACGACGACGTCGGCCAGCCCGCGCAGGACCTGGAAGATCCGCTTGTCACCGCTGCTGGACAGGCCGCCCGAGCGGCCTTTCAGCCAGGCGGCGCCGTCGGCGCTGGCGACCATGTTGAGCCGCAGCCACGGCCGGCCCTGCGGGTAGGCGTATGCCTGCGCGATGTCTGGGTTGTCCTGTATGTCGGGATAGATGCGCCGCACTCCTCTACCTTGGCACACCGCACCGACAACCGCCCCACCCAGCTTCACCACCCCACCGCCCCCGCCCCGCCCTGCCCGGCGCACCGCCCTGCCTGGCCCGGCGCACCGCCCTGCCTGGCCCGGCTCGGCCCCCTGCCCGCTCGGCCCTGCCCGGCTCGGCCCGCTGCCCTGCTCGGCTCGGCCCGCCGCCTTGCTCGGCCCGGCCCGGCCCGTCGCGCTGCTCGGGCCGCCGCGCTGCTCGGCCCCGCTGCCAACCCGGCCCCGCTGCCGTGTCCGGTCTGCGTTTGTCCGGGGTCTGCCGGCCGTCGGGCCCACTGCTCTGTCCGGGCTCGCCGCCGGTCCCGGCCTGCGAGGCGTTCCGTTCACCACCCTGCCGGGCCCAAGTGATGGCGAGGCGGGGAGGCTGCCGGGTCCGGGGCGCACGCGGGCGCCGGCCTCCGCGGATGGCGAGCTTTCCGGCAGGTGCCGCTTTCGTGTATGCGGAGACATACCGGCGACTCTCGGCTTAACGTGACAACAGGGATGGGACGGACAGGGGAGGGCCCCGTGGGTCTGGTCACCGCCGGGACGTGGACGATCGCCGCAGTCGCGGGGCTGCACCTGCTCTGGCACTGGCTCTCAGGAGGCGGCATGCGCCGGGCCAAGGTCACCCGCTTCCCGGCGACGCTGGTCTTCTCCCATCCGGTGCTCGCGGTGTCGGCGCTGGTGTGCTGGGTGGGCGCCCTGGTCACGGGGAGCCGGGTGCTGGCGTGGGTGGCGTTCGGGGGACTGGCGGCGGCCGCGCTGCTGGGGTTCGCGATGTTCACGCGATGGCTCGGGGCGGGCCGGCACGAGAAGGGCGGCCCGGGGTTCCCCGCGCTGGCGGTGACGTTGCACGGGCTGGCCGGAGTGGCGACGTTCGTGCTGGTGTTCCTCGCGGCCAGCGCGGCACGCGTCTTCTGAGCTCCCCTACCTGCCTGGGCGCGGGCGCCTGAGCACCTGGAGGGAGCGGGCCGTGACGGCCACCACGTCGCCCCCGTGCCACTCGTCCTCCCCGAACGCGTCCTCCACCGTGTCGTGGCTGGTGTCGAGGACGGGCAGCCACTCGGTGCCGAACTCCTCGCCGGGCAGCGTGAACGACATGTTCTCGTGGTGCGCGTTGATCAGCAGCAGGAACGAGTCGTCCACGATCTTCTCGCCCCGCGGCCCCGGCTCGGTGATCGCCTCGCCGTTGAGGTAGACCATGAGCGACTTGGCGTAGCTGATGTGCCAGTCGCCCGCCGTCATCTCCGCACCGCCCGGCGTGAGCCAGACCAGGTCGCGGGCGCCGTTGTCGGGGTGGCGGCCCTGGAAGAAGCGGCGGCGCTGGAAGACCGGGTGCTCGCGGCGCAGCTTCGACAGCACGCGGACGAACTCCAGCAGGTCGGACTCGGCGTGCACCATCGACCAGTCCACCCATGCCAGCTCGTTGTCCTGGCAGTAGGCGTTGTTGTTGCCGCGCTGGGTGCGGCCGATCTCGTCGCCGTGGGACAACATCGGCACGCCCTGCGACAGGAACAGCGTGGCCAGGAAGTTGCGGCGCTGGCGACGGCGGAGCGTGACGATGCCGGGGTCCTCGACCGGACCCTCCGCGCCGCAGTTCCATGAGCGGTTGTCGTTGGTGCCGTCGCGGTTGTCCTCGCCGTTGGCCTCGTTGTGCTTGTGGTCGTACGACACCAGGTCGGCCAGCGTGAACCCGTCGTGGCAGGTCACGAAGTTGATCGAGGCGACCGGACGGCGGCCGGACGACTCGTAGAGGTCCGCGGAGCCGGTCAGGCGCGAGGCGAACTCCGGGAGGGCGGAATGCGTACCGCGCCAGAAATCGCGCACGATGTCGCGATATTTGCCGTTCCACTCCGTCCACAAGGGCGGGAAGTTTCCGACCTGATAGCCGCCCGGGCCGACGTCCCAGGGCTCGGCGATCAGCTTGACCTGGGAGATCACCGGGTCCTGCTGGATCAGGTCGAAGAAGGCGCTCAGCCGGTCCACGTCGTGCAGCTCGCGCGCGAGCGCCGACGCCAGGTCGAAGCGGAACCCGTCGACGTGCATCTCCAGCACCCAATAGCGCAGCGAGTCCATGATCAGCTGCAGCGCGTGCGGCGAGCGCACGTTGAGCGAGTTTCCGCACCCGGTGTAGTCGAGGTAGTAGCGCCGGTCGCCGTCGTGCAGCCGGTAGTAGGCCGCGTTGTCGATCCCCCTGAACCCCAGCGTGGGCCCCATGTGGTCGCCCTCGGCGGTGTGGTTGTAGACCACGTCGAGAATGACCTCGATGCCCGCCTCGTGCAGCGCCCGCACCATGGCCTTGAACTCCAGCACCTGCTGCCCCCGCGTGCCCGCGCTGGAGTAGCGGCCGTGGGGCGCCAGGTAGGCCATGGTGTTGTAGCCCCAGTAGTTCGTCAGCCCGCGCGCCACCAGGAAGTGCTCCGGCACATAGTGGTGCACCGGCATCAGCTCGACCGCCGTGACCCCCAGCGACAGCAGGTGATCGATGATCGCCGGATGCCCCACGGCGGCGTACGTGCCCCGCAGGTCCGGCGGCACGTCGGGGTGCCGCATGGTGAGCCCGCGCACGTGGGCCTCGTAGATCACCGTCTGGTGGTAGGGGATGCGCGGCGGCCGGTCGTTGCCCCACTCGAAGAACGGGTTGATGACCACGTTCTTCGGCATGTAGGGCGCGCTGTCCTCGGTGTTGCGCCGGGAGGGATCGGTGAAGTAGTAGGGGAACAGCGCCTGGTTCCAGGTCAGCTCGCCGTCGATGGCCTTGGCGTAGGGGTCGAGCAGCAGCTTGGCCGGGTTGCACCGGTGTCCCTGCGACGGGTCGTAGGGGCCGTGCGCGCGGTAGCCGTATCGCTGGCCCGGCTGGATCCCCGGCAGGTAGCCATGCCAGACGAAACCGTCGACCTCGGGCAGATCCACCCGCTCTTCGGTGCCGTCATCCTGAAAAAGGCACAGCTCGACCCGCTCGGCGACCTCGGAGAACACCGAAAAACTGGTGCCAACACCATCCCAGGTGGCGCCGAGTGGATAGGGCTCGCCCGGCCAGACCTCGCGCATGTGGCCCAATTGTCGCACGGGAAAACCGCTCTTGGTCCTCAATGAGCCGATGGCCTCACGACCAGGACACCTACGGGCCCCGATCGCCGGCGCCCTGCGTCGCGTGAAACGGCGCAGGAACGGCTCGGCTCGCCCCGCGGCGCCGCGGACGGTCTCGGAGGGGAGACCGGCAACGGTGCCGAGGGCGGGCGGAGGAGCGTCAGAGCAGCTCGGCCTTGAGGGAGATCGTGGTGCCCGTCAGCGCCTTGCTGACCGGGCAGTTGGCCTTGGCGGTCTCGGCCGCCTCCTGGAACTGCTCAGCCGTGATGCCGGGGACGTGACCCTTCACGGTGAGCACGATGCCGGTGATGCCCTCACCCGGCTGGAACGTCACGTCCGCGCTCGTCTGCAGCGACTCCGGCGGCGTGCCGGCGCCGGCCAGGCCGTGCGAGAGCGCCATCGAGAAGCAGGACGAGTGGGCGGCCGCGATGAGCTCCTCCGGCGAGGTCTTGCCGTTGGCCGCCTCGGCCCTGGAGGGCCAGGAGACCTCGAACGTGCCGACGCCCGAGGTGTCCAGCGAGACGGTGCCCGAGCCGTCGAGCAGGGCGCCCTTCCACTGGGTAGTGGCGGTGCGTGTGGTGGCCATGGCTATGTGCTCCCTCCGTCGTGGACTTCCGACCCTATCGTGGTCCGATCAACGGCTCACAAAGTGTGGTGCGCGCTTCATCCGGCTCTACTTTTCCGACGAATAATGGCATGCTCGGGTCGCGGCGCATCTGCCGCCTTGGTCCGGATAAAACGGGAGTGTGGTGCCAGTGGAGGCACCGTACGACGACCGGCTGCTGCATCAGCGGGTGGTCGGCGGCGATGAGTCCGCGCTGGGAGAGATCTACGATCGGTTCTCCTCGCTGATCTTCGGTCTCTCCCTGCGGGTCACCAGGGACCGGGTGATCGCCGAGGACATCACGCAGGAAGTGTTCCTGGTCTTCTGGGAAAGGCCGCTGGCCTACGACCCGGATCGCGGCACGTTGCGCGCCTGGCTCGCGACGATCGCGCACCGCCGGGCGGTCGACCACGTGCGCGCCGAGGAGCGGCGGCGGGTGTCGGCCCTGGGGCCCCGGCTGTTCGAGCGGGAGCCGGCCAGGCTGGAGGACACCGTGCTCGCCGCCGACGAGGCCGCGCGGGTGCGGCAGGCCGTCACGTCACTGCCCGACGGCCTCCGGCAGGCGATCGAGTTAGCCTACTTCGGGGGCAGAACATATCGGCAGGTCGGCGAGGAACTGGGCGTGCCCGAGGGCACGGCCAAGTCGCGCATCCGGCTGGCCCTGAGGCGGCTGGCGGACGCGCTGGCGGAGGAAGAGGTGTGATGGACCCCGTCGAGCGTCTTTACCTGGACGCGTTGATGGAGGAGCCGGTGGTGCCGGCGGGCTCGGTGCGGCCCCAGCTCCTGGCCGGGGCCCGTGCGCGGCGCAGGCCCGCGGCTCCCACCGCCGTCTGGGCGGCCCCGTACGCGGGCCGCGTGGCCGCGATGGACGCACTGCTCGCCTCGGCCGTGGACGACGACTGGTCACGCGTCATCGTCGAGGGCTGGACACTACAGGAGCTCGTCGCGCACCTGGCCGCCAAGGACGGCCTCCTCGCCGCTTCCGTGGGCGCCCCCGTGCTCGGCCCGCCCATCGGGGCGGCCGACTCCCTGGGACGTACGCACGACGTGCAGGCGTACGAGCGGGCCCGCAGCCCCGAGCAGACGCGACGGGACTGGCGGGCGCAGGCCGACGCGCTCTGCCGCCACCTGGCGGAGCTGCCGCCGGCCACGCCGGCCACCCTGGACGGCATGGAGGTCCCGGTGAGCGACCAGATCCTGGCCAGGGGCCTGGAGACGTGGATCCACACCGACGACGCCGCCAAGACGGCCGGCCTCCGGCTCCCCGACCCGATCCCCGAGCACATCCGGCCGACCGCGGACCTGTGCGCCCGCCTGCTGCCCTGGACGATGCTCTTCTCCGGCATGAACGGCGCCGGACGCACGCTCCACCTGACGCTGACCGGCCCGGGCGGCGGTGAGTGGGTACTGCCGCTGGGCGTGGAGGAGAGCGCGCCCGGTGAACCGGACGCGCACATCAGCGCGGACGTGATCAAGTTCTGTTTCCTGCTGGGCGGCAGGGGAGATCCGGCGGACTTCCCGGCGGAGGTGGCCGGCGACCTGGCCCTGGCCAGGGACGTCCTGTCCACGGCCCCCGCCCTGTCCGGCCCCTGACCCCGGCCCTGCCCGGCTCGTGGCCCAGGCCCCTGTCTGGCCCCTGCCTGTGACGCCGGCCTGCGCCTGCCCCGTCCCCGACCGATCCCCTGGCAATGGCGGCATCGGCCTGCAAGGACGCGGCTCCATGCTGAGCGGGGCATGCGTGAGGGGGAGCCCGTGTTGAGCGTGGCATGCGTGAGGGCGACGGCTCCGTGCTGAGCGTGGCATGCGTGGGGGCGGGGCCGTGCTGAGCGTGGTATGCGTGAGGGTGGGGCCCGTGTTGACCGCGGCATCTGTGAGGGCGGGGGCCGTGCTGAGGGCGGCGTCCGTGGGGGCGAGGCCCGTGCTGAGGGCGAAGCATGCGCCGGCGGCCCACGCCCCCGTCCTGCGGTGCCGCCTCCGGCCAGCCGAGGCGTCCGGCCATGCGGGGCCGTGCGAGGCGAAAAAGCGCGGCGACACGCCGCACGGCGCGCAAACGAAAAGGAAATCGTTGTTTGGCAACTCCCTCGGGTAGCGCCAGGGATTTGACGCGTTGTTGAGGTTCGGAGAGGTTACCTTCGATTTCGTGGATGGGTAATTCTGTTTCCGTCCGGCGTCCCACGGCATTCGGGCGCCGGATTCGCGGCCGATCTATCCATGAATGGAAGTCGAATGCACGAGAACACCGAAAGTCGGCAACCGCGCACGCGAAGCCTTGGGCGTGTCGCGACACTGGCCCTGGCCACCGCGGCCGCCGGGGTCATGTTCCTTCCCGTCGGTCAGGGGGTGGCCGGCGCGAGCACCACCGCCACGACCGAGGTCTCGGTCAGCTCGCACGAGACCCCGCCGCAGTATTGCGCGTGGAACTACCGCTGCCGTTACGGCTGGTGGCGCTACCAGAACCCCGTCTGGCGCTACCATCCCGGCTGGCACCACGGTAACCGGGACTATTACGGCCGCTACTACGGACACCACCACGGGTCCTGGCACCACTACGGAGACCACGACTAGGACGGCCTGGGACGACTCAGGACCGCCCGGCCCTACGGGGCCGGGCGGGCATCACACAACGACACGCGAACGCCATGAGCCGGACGATTCGTGCGTCCAGCGGGACGAACCGCATGGGCATGACGGCGGACGAGTAGTGCGGAGAATCGCCTCCTCGAATCCGCCGAAATGCCAAATGCCGCGGCCAGAAGAATGGTCGCGGCATTTGGCGTAATTTAGAGCATCTGCCGCCGTCCTCTGTCCTCGCCGGCGCGCCGCCGACCAGGCGCCGCGACCGTCGCTCGGCGGCAGCCGGAAACGTCGTTTAAGCTCTAAGGCCCTGTGCATGACGAGAGGGGGTCATCGTGACGGGCGATGAGACGGGGCTGGCAGGGCTGCTGTACGAGTTCGGGCTGCTCAAGCGCTACAAGCGGACCGGGTGGCACGTCGCCGGCGTGCGCGACCCGGAGAGCGTGGCCGAGCACTCCTTCCGCGCGGCGATCATCGCGGGGATGATCGCCAAGCTCGAAGGCGGTGATCCGGAGCGGGCCGCGTTCATGGCCCTGTTCCACGACACGCAGGAGACGCGCATCACCGACATCCCGTACATCGGCAAGCGCTACCTCACCGTGGCGCCCAACGAGGAGGTCACCGCCGACCAGGTGCGGGGCGTGCCGGAGCCGGTGGCGGACATGATGCGCGACGCCGTCGCGGAGTACGAGGAGAAGGCCAGCGTCGAGGCCGTCTGCGCGCGGGACGCCGACAAGCTGGAGTGCCTGCTCCAGGCCGTCGAATACCGCGAGCAGGGGCACCAGAACGTCCAGGGCTGGATCGACAGCTCGCTGGCCGCCCTCACGACCCCGACGGGCAAGCGCCTGGCGGAGGAGGCCCTGCGCACGGGCACCCTGGAATGGGTGACCCGCGTGCTCAACGGCGACTGAGGGACCCTCTACTGCTGCGTGACGAGGTCTCTGGCGTAATCGTCGTCGCTCTCGGCCAGCACCCGCTCGGCGCCTCGCGCGGCCCGGTCGTCCCCGCGGATGGCGAGCCCGCGCGTGGCCTCGGCCACCGTGCGCAGGTCCGAGTCGGCGAGCCGGGCCGCCAGGGCCTCGCGGATGCGCGGCGTGTCGGCCTCCAGCCCGGCGAGCCCGGCGGTGGCCCAGTCGCGCACCTCGGCCTCGTCCTCCTCGGTCATCTCGATCAGCAGCGCCAGGCCCTCCTCGTGGTCCGGCGGCAGCACGTCGGCCAGCGCGATGGCGTCCGTCATCGTGCGCTTGTGCCCCGGGCGGCCGATGATGTCGAGGACGGCCGGCAACGCCCGCGGGTCGCCCTGGTGGCCGAGCGCGGCCAGCACCGAGCGCAGCACCTGCGGGTTGCCCTCCGTGGTGACCATCTTCTGCAGCAGCGGCAGCGTGCGCTCCAGGAACGGCTTCTCGCCTTCGGCGAAGCCGAACTGGGCGATCGCGTCCACGCCGAACTCCCGCTCCCTGGCGTCCTCGCTCACGCACAACCTGGCCAGCGCCTCGTACGTCTCCTCGTCGGCGCGCCTGTCCAGCGTGTCGGCCACGATCCACCAGGTCTCGGCGTCCTCGTCGATGTCGCGGTGGGCCAGCGCCCGCGCCACGAGTCGCTCCACCGGCGTGTAGACCCCGGTCGCGTCCTCCAGCAGCGTCGCGATGGCGGCGTGGCCGCGCTGCGCCTGGACCTGCTCGGTCTGCTCGCCGTCGGGCGCCTGCCCGGCCACCGTGACCAGTTCGGTGCCGTCCTTGGCGTACTGCCGGGCCACGACGTAGTCCCAGCCCTCCTGCTCGATCTGGTCGAGCAGCGCGCTCTCCAGGTGCACGCCCACCCAGTCGACGGCGATGTCGAGCGGCGTGTCACCATCGCCGTCGTACTTCCCGGGGTCGGCGCCCGCCTCCAGGAGCACCTGCACGACGCCCAGCGCGCCGCGCCTGGCGGCCAGCGAGAGCGGGGTGTCGCCGTCGTCGTTGGCCGTGTCCACGCCGGCCCCTGCCTCGATCAGCACCCTGGCGGTGGCGGCGTGGCCGTTGGAGGCGGCCCAGAGCAGCGCCGTCCAGCCGCCGGTCTCCCGGCCGTTGACGTCGGCGCCGGCCGCCAGCAGCGTGCTGGCCACCTCGTGCCGGTCCCAGGCGGCGGCCGCGCACAGCGGCAGCCCTTCCTCCTCGCCCTCGCTGGGCTTGTTGGGATCGGCGCCGCCGGCCAGCAGCTTGCCCACGGTCTCGGTCTCGCCGTTCAACGCCGCGCGGTAGAGCTGTTCCTCATGCATGACACGGACCCTAACCTGGTCCGGCCGCGCCCCGGACCAAGCTAGGGCCATGTCATCGAGTGGTACGCGCCCGAGGCCCGCCAGGGTTCACCCCTCATACCGAATATTCACAGTTTGGCTGCCTTCTCCTCCGAAAGGAGGAGCTGCATTCCGGCCAAGACGCGATATGTTGCGAGTATGACTGATCCCGGTGGGGTCCGCGCGTCGGATGCCGAGCGCGAGGCCGTCGTCGAGCAGCTCCGTGTCGCCTCGGTGGAAGGCAGGCTGACGCTGGCCGAGCTGACCGACCGCACGGAGGCCGCTTATACGGCCACCACGCACGCCGAGCTGGCGCTGCTCACCCAGGACCTGCCTGCCGCCGGCGCCGTGTCCGCCGGAGCCCAGCCGCCCGCCGGAGCTCGACCCGTTCGCGAGGGCAGGAAGCGGCGCTGGTTCGTCGGCGTCATGGGCGACTCCAAGCGGCGCGGGAAGTGGCGGATCGACCAGGAGCTCGGCGCCGTGGCCGTCATGGGGGACGTGGTGCTCGACCTGCGCGAGGCCGAGGTCCGCACGAACACGGTCGACATCACGGCCGTCTCCGTGATGGGCGACGTGAAGATCATCGTGCCCGACGGGGTCAACGTGGACCTCGACGGGATGGCCGTCATGGGCGACAAGAAGGTGGACGTGCTGGAGGCCGCGCCCGGCATGAACGTGCCGGTGGTGCGGGTGCACGCGTACGCGATCATGGGCGACGTGAAGGTGCTCGGCGACTCGCGGGCGCAGCCGCTGAAGCGGACCTTCTCGGCCTGGCGCGAGCACTGGCGGCAGCTGCACGGCGAGGACTGGCGCAAGCTCGGCAGGCAGCTGCGGGCCGAAAGCCGCGAGCTGCACAGGCAGCTGCGCGACGTGAACAGGGACATCGGGCGCGGCTACTGATCCGCCGGCTCGCCGAGCCGAGCCGGCCCGGGGGCTGCTGACGCGCCCCGCCGTCGCGGCGGATCGTCGCGAACCGCTGCTCAGATCGCGAGTGACACCGGCTGGCGTTGTGCCTGCTCGTAACGTTCCAGCAGGACGTCGACCAGCTCCGGCGCCGGGCCGAGCACGTCGGCCACGACGGCCGCGCCCGCCTCCAGCGCGCTGAGGCGCACCTTGTCGGCGAAGTAACCGGGAGCCAGCAGGTAAGGCGCCACGGCCACGCGCGGCGCGCCCGCGCGCACCAGCTCGGCCACCGCCTGTGCGGGGGAGGGCTCCGCGGCCGAGGCGTAGGCGGCCTTGACCGTCCACCAGCCGGCCCGCCGCCACTCCAGCGCCATCTGCGAGATCACCACGTTCGCCCTGGCGTCGCTGGAACCCGCCGACACCAGCACCACCGCCGTGTCCGGGTCCCCGGGCCGCACGCCCGCCTCGGCCAGCCGCCGCTCCAGCGCGGCGCGCAGCAGCGGGTGCGGCCCCAGCGTGGCCCCGTAGTGCACGCGCAGGCGCGGCCGGCGCGCGCGTACCTCATTCAGCGCCGACGGCAGGTCCACCCGGCTGTGGTAGGCCTCGGTGAGCAGCAGCGGCAGCACCACGGCCTCTTCCAGGCCGCCGAGCGCCTGGGGGAGCGTGGGAGCACAGTGATCCAGATACGCGACGCGGACGTCCAGCGGCACCTGCTCGAGCAGCGCGGCCACGGTGGCGGCGGCGCGCGGATCGCGAGACCCGTGCGCCACCGCCACCAGTGGCACGCCACCGGGGGCCGTCCCGCCTGCCAACGGGACGAGTCCCCTCCTGGGGATCACAGGTGAATGCCGCATTCGACCTTCCCCAGGCCCGCCCAGCGCCCGCTGCGCGGATCCTCTCCCTCCGCGACCTGCCGCGTGCACGGCGCGCAGCCGATCGAAGGGTAGTTGTCATAGTGCAACGGGTTGATCAGCACCCCGTTGTCGGCGATGTAGTTGTCGACGTCCTCCTGGGTCCAGGCGGCGATCGGGTTGACCTTGACCATCTGCCGCTTGGCGTCCCACTCGACGACCCTGGTGTTCGTCCGGCTGGACGACTCGTCGCGGCGGATGCCGGAGACCCACGCCAGGTACGGCTCCAGCGCCCGGTTCAGCGGCTCCACCTTGCGCAGGTAGCAGCACAGATCCGGGTTGCGGCCGAACAGGCGCGGGCCGAGGTCGCGATCCTGCTCGGCGACCGTCCGCGACGGCTTCACGTCGATCACGTTGACGTCATAGACCTGCCGCACCGCGTCCCGCGTGCCGATCGTCTCGGCGAAGTGGTAGCCGGTGTCGATGAACAACACGTCCACGCCCGGCTTGACCCTGCTCACCAGGTCGATGAGGAGGGCGTCGCTCATCGAGGACGTCAGGCACAGCCGGTCACCGAACGTCGCCGCCGCCCAGCGGATGATCTCACGGGCGGGGGCGCCCTCCAGGAACGTCGCGGCGGACTCCACGATGTCCTGCAGGTCGAGCGTGCCGCGCTGCTGTCTCAAACCGACCTCGATGTCCACCAGCGTCATATCTTCACTCCGATTCCGAGAAACTTCAGCTTGAAGGCACGAGCGCAGGCCCTGCAGTACCAGCCGCCGTCGCTCTCGTAGGGCTCGAGGTCCTCGTCGCCGCAGTAAGGGCAGTGGAAGGGGACCGCTCGCGTGCTCATTTCAGGTCCGCCTCGTCCGCGCGCTGCACCCAGTCGGCGAACGACTCGCCTTCCTTGCGCTGCGCGTCGTAGTGCTTCACCACGCGCTCCACGTAGTCGGGCAGCGCCTTGGCAGTGGTCTTCAGCCCGCGCACCTTCCGGCCGAAGCCGGCGTTGACGCCCAGCGAGCCGCCCAAGTGGATCTGGAAGCCCTCGACCTGGTCGCCGTTCTCGTCCACCACCAGCTGGCCCTTGAGGCCGATGTCGGCGACCTGGATGCGGGCGCAGGAGTTGGGGCAGCCGTTGACGTTGATCGTCAGCGGCTCCTGGAAGTCCGGCAGGCGCCGCTCCAGCTCGTCGATCAGCTGGGCCGCGGTGGCCTTGGTCTCGACGATGGCCAGCTTGCAGTACTCGATGCCGGTGCACGCCATCGTCTGGCGCCGGAACGTGGACGGCCTGACCTGCAGGTCGTTGGCCTCCAGCTCCGCCACGATGGAGTCCACCTGGTCGGGCGCGACGTCGAGGACGACCATCTTCTGCTCGACCGTCGTACGCACCCGGCCGGAGCCGTGCCGCTCGGCGATGTCGGCGATCGTGTGGAGCTTGTCACCGTCGAGCCGGCCCACCTTGGGCGCGAAGCCGACGTAGAAGTTGCCGTCCTTCTGCGGGAAGACGCCGACGTGGTCGCGGCGGCTGCCACGCGGCAGCTCGGGCGCGGGCCCGTCGGGCAGGGCCCCCTTCAGGTATTCGGTCTCGAGGATCTCGCGGAACTTCTCCACACCCCAGTCGTTGACCAGGAACTTGATCCGCGCCCGGTGCCGCAGCCGCCGGTAGCCGTAGTCGCGGAAGATCCCGACGACGCCCTCGTAGACGTCGGCCACCTGCTCCGGCTTGACGAACACGCCGATCCGCTTGCCGAGCATCGGGTTCGTGGACAGGCCGCCGCCCACCCACAGGTCGTAGCCGATCTCGCCCTGCTCGTTGACCACGCCCACGAACGCCACGTCGTTGATCTCGTGCACCGTGCAGTGCGCCGGGCAGCCGCTCACCGCCGACTTGAACTTGCGGGGCAGGTTCGAGTACGCCGGATTGCCGACGACCCGCTCCTGGACCTCGTAGATCTGCTCGGTCGCGTCGAGCACCTCGTCGGCGTCGATGCCGGCCAGCGGACACCCCAGGATCACGCGGGGAGTGTCGCCGCACGCCTCCGTCGTCGACAGGCCCACGGCCTCCAGACGCTCCCAGATGTCCGGCACCGACTCGATCTCGATCCAGTGCAGCTGGATGTTCTGGCGGTCGGTCAGGTCGGCGGTGCCGCGCCCGTACTCGTTGGAGATGTCCGCGATCGTGCGCAGCTGGGCCAGCGAGAGCTGGCCGCCGTCGATCCGCACGCGCAGCATGAAGTAGCTGTCGTCCAGCTCCTCCGGCTCCAGGATCGCGGTCTTGCCGCCGTCGATGCCGGGCTTGCGCTGCGTGTAGAGGCCGTACCAGCGCATGCGGCCGCGCAGGTCGGCGGGATCGATCGAGTCGAAGCCACGCTTGGAGTAGATGTCGATGATGCGCTGGCGGACGTTGAGGCCGTCGTCGTTCTTCTTGTTCTCTTCGTTCTTGTTGAGCGGCTCACGGTAACCGAGAGCCCACTGGCCTTCGCCGCGCGGGCGTTTGTGGTGCCTGCTGGCAGGGGTGCTCATTGCGCGTCCTTCGGATCATGGGCGCGCGCAGGGTTCCTCAAGCCTCATCGTCGAGGGCAGGATGCGAGGGAGGATTGCGACGCGCTCAGCGGCAGAAACAATCGGGTTAGCGGGCGTCGCAACAGATGGCACTGCGGACACGCTGGAGGTCGACGTGGCGTCGACCGACGAGCATGGGGTCCGCTGGCATGTATCGAAGATACCCTGGCGGTCCCGGATGTCCAAGACGGGGTCCAGAGTGTGGGACTGTCCAAATCTTTCAACCCTGGCGGCGCCAGCCGAGCTCCGAGTCCTTGGGCTTTTCCTCGGTGCTCTGGTGCTGGCAGTCGCACCACGAACCGCCGCGGCAGTCCTCGTGACGCTTGTCCTTGCAGCTCTGGCAGATCACTCCTGCATTATTCTCCTGGAACGTTGTTCGGGTTAGGCTGGCCCGCGTGGATCTCATGGCCGAGTTGCTCGGCGATCTCCGCGCCGAGACCGCCTCCTTCGAGGAGCTGCTCCAGCCCCTCCTCGACGAGGACTGGGAGCTGGCCACACCCGCCGAGGGATGGGCGATCCGCGACCAGGTGAGCCATCTGGCCTGGTTCGACGACGCCGCCGTCCAGGCGGTCACCGACCCCGAAGGCTTCAACGCCTCGCTGGCGGACTTCGCGGCATCGGGCTTCTCCTCGGTGGACGACCTCGTCGTGCGGGCGCGCCGGACCTCGCCGGGCGAGCTGCGCGAGTGGTTCCGCGCCGCCCGAGCGCGCAGCATCGAGGTGTTCGCCGCGCTGAACGCGCGCGACCGGGTGCCGTGGTTCGGGCCCCCGATGTCGGCCGCCTCGTTCGTCACCGCGCGGCTGATGGAGACCTGGGCCCACGGCCAGGACGTGGCCGACGCGCTCGGCGTCGTCAGGAAGCCGACGGTCAGGTTGCGGCACGTGGCCATGATCGGGTTCAGGGCCCGGCCGTACAGCTTCGCCGTCCGTGGCCTGGCGGAGCCGTCCGAGCCCGTGCGGGTGGAGCTGACCATGCCCGACGGGAGCGCGTGGACGGCCGGCCCGCCGGAGGCGGCCGCCGTGGTGCGCGGGCCGATGCTCGACTTCTGCCTCGCCGTCACCCAGCGTGTCCACCTGTCCGACACGGCACTGGAGATCGACGGCGAGGAGGCGCGGGCCTGGATGGAGATCGCCCAGGCGTTCGCCGGGCCCCCTGGTAAAGGCCGGGCACCCAGATCAGGGTGAAATCAGGGACACGGCTGGCACGCGCGCTGACATGCTGGAAGCATGCGCACGATTCTGAACGTCATCTGGCTCGTGTTCGCCGGGATCTGGCTGGCGTTGGGTTACGCCCTGGCCGGCGTCATCTGCTGCATTTTGATCATCACCATCCCCTTTGGCATTGCCTCGTTCAGGATTGCCGCCTACGCGCTGTGGCCGTTCGGCCGGACCGTCGTACGCGATCCGGACGCGGGCGTGTTCTCACTCCTCGGCAACATCATCTGGTGCGTGGTCGCCGGAATCTGGCTCGCCATCGGCCACGTCATCACCTCGATTCCGCTGTTCATCTCCATCATCGGCATCCCCATGGGCATCGCCAACATCAAGCTGATCCCGGTCTCCCTCCTTCCGCTGGGTGCGCGCATCGTAGACAACGACTAGACCTGCTGCCGGGGACGTAAGCTGTCTCGAAGAGTCACTGCGAAAACCGTTGGGTGCCATGACGTCCACAGATGCTCCTCCCCGGCCTAAGCGAGGGCTCGTCTCCAACGCCAGGGCCAGGCTGAGCTGGGTGCTCGACACGAAATCGTGGGCGATCGTCCGCTCGGCCACCAACGCCGGCGTCACCTATCGGGTGACCGGCCTGGCGGGCGAGGCGGCGTTCTTCGCGCTGCTGTCGCTGCCTCCGTTCGTGCTGGGCCTGATCGGCGTGCTGGCCAAGATCGGCGCCTGGGCGGGCGGCGCGGTGGTCAAGCAGGTCAATGCGTGGGTGATCGAGCAGGCGGGGCTGCTGTTCGCCGAGGACGCCGTGGAAAAGGTGGTCAAGCCGCTCATCGCGGACGTGCTCAGCGACGACGCGAGCAAGGTGTCGATCATCTCGCTGGGCTTCCTGCTGTCGCTGTGGTCCGGCTCCCGAGCCCTTTACGTCTACGTGGACCTCATCTCCGTCGCCTACGGCCTGGGCGAGGAGCGCGGCATCATCCGCACCAGGCTCATGTCCTTCGGCCTCTACGTCGTGGGACTGGTCATCGGCATCATCGTCATGCCGATCCTGATCGTCGGCCCCACCCTGCTCAAGGACACGCTGCCCGGCGAGTACGGCATCATGATCGACATACTCTACTGGCCGGTCGTGATCATCGGCTCGGTGCTCTTCCTGACCGTGCTCTACCACGTCAGCGTGCCGGTCAGGACGAAGTGGTATCGGGAGCTGCCGGGCGCGATCCTGGCGCTGTTCCTGTGGATCCTCTGCGCCGCGGTGCTGCGGGCCGTGCTGGCCGCGTGGTTCTCACCCGTCTCCGTGTACGGCTCCCTGGCGGCGCCCGTCGCGGTGCTCCTGTGGCTCTACATCACGGCGCTGGCCGTGCTGATCGGGGCCATACTCAACGCGGAGGTCGACCGGCTCTGGCCGGGCGTGGGTCGTACCAAATAGAGCCATGCAGGGTTGCTTTCCGGAACAATCCACCCGGTGGACGTGCAGCAGGTGGCGTACGCGGGCACCGGCCGCCCGCCGTTCGGCACCGGCGGGGCCGCAGAGGTACTCGCTGACGCGGCAGGGCACTACGGCGCGCCTGCAGTGGACGGTCAGGAACGTCGGCAAGAACAACGCGCCTCTGTACGACAAGCTCGGCAAGGATGTCTTCGATCACACGGTGTCGAAGGTGCGCATCGTCTTCGACGGGCTCCCGCAGGATGCGGAGAAGGTGGACGTCAACCTCGGACCGCTCGGCGTGATCAAGAACGTCGCCGTCACATCTGTCTGAACCCCCAGATCGGAGGCGGTAGGCCGCCACCGGATCCGCTATCGTCTACAGCGAGACGCGACTGGCGCATTGGGTGGGAACGACCACCGGGGAGCGAAAGGAGCGGAGGCCGTGCGCCTGGGTCTTCGCACGTTGTCAACGATGACAGGAGAGTCATGAGTTCTCTCGCTAGCGTCGACCCGCAGATCGCCGAGCTCATCAAGGCGGAAGAGCGCCGTCAGTCCGACACCGTCAAGCTCATCGCGTCGGAAAACTACGTGTCCAAGGCCGTGCTGGAGGCCACCGGCACCGTCCTGACCAACAAATACTCCGAGGGCTACGCGGGCAAGCGTTATTACGAAGGCCAGCAGGTCATCGACCAGATCGAGATCGTGGCGGTCGAGCGGGCCAAGTCCCTGTTCGGCGTCAACCACGCCAACGTCCAGCCTTATTCGGGCTCGCCCGCCAACCTGGCGATCTACATGGCGTTCCTGCAGCCCGGCGACACCGTGATGGGCATGGGCCTGCCGTTCGGCGGCCACCTCACGCACGGCTGGTCGGTCTCGGCCACCGGCAAGTGGTTCAACCCGGTGCGTTACGGCGTACGCAAGGACACCGGCCGCATCGACCTCGACGAGGTGCGGCAGCTCGCGCTCGAGCACCGGCCGAAGCTGATCTTCTGCGGCGGCACCGCCATCCCGCGCATCATCGACTTCGAGGGCTTCGCCTCGATCGCCCGCGAGGTCGGCGCCGTGCTGGCCGCCGACATCGCCCACATCGCCGGCCTGGTCGCGGGCGGCGCGCACCCGACCCCGGTCGGCCACGCCGACGTGATCTCCACGACCACCCACAAGACGCTGCGCGGCCCGCGCGGCGCCATGCTCATGGCCACGAGCGACGAGCACGCCACGGCACTCAACAAGGCCGTCTTCCCCGGCCTGCAGGGCGGCCCGCACAACCACACCACCGCCGCCATCGCCGTCGCGCTCAAAGAGGCCTCCACCGACGAGTTCAAGGCCTACGCCCACCAGGTGGTCGCCAACGCCAAGGCGCTGGCCGACGAGCTGGGCTCGCGCGGGTTCGACCTCGTGTCCGGGGGCACCGACAACCACCTGATCCTGGTGGACCTCACGCCCAAGGGCATCGGCGGCAAGCCGGCGGCGCAGGCGCTCGACCGGGCCGGTCTGGAGACCAACTACAACACGGTGCCATTCGATCCGCGCAAGCCGTTCGATCCGTCGGGGATCCGCATCGGCACGCCGTCCGTCACGTCGCGGGGGATGGGCGAGGCGGAGATGCGGCAGATCGGGGCCTGGATGGACGAGGTCGTCACCGCCCTCGCCAAGGGCGACGCCGAGGACGTCATCAGCCGGGTTCACCACGAGGTCAGTGAGCTGACCGCGCAGTTCCCTGCTCCTGGTCTTTAAGATCTTCTTTACGGCGGGGCCAGGTTCTTCCAGTCGCCGACGCTGGCTGAGCCCCGTCCAGGGAGACGCTTTCTGACCCGGTCAGTGGCGCGCCGCCGCTACGGCGTTCCGCTGGCCGGGTTCCGTGGTTCCCGGCCTTGCCGCCATACACGGTGCGCCGGTCTCCACCGCCTCGCGCCCAAGAGCGCCCCGCCGCACGGGCTCCGTGTGCGGCGGGGCGCTTGTCGCGAGCGGGGCGGGCCGGAGTGCCCCGTCGCGGTGGCCGGGCGGCGGGACCCGGAGGACTGGGCGCCGCGCCGGCCGGGGATGGCCTGCCGGGGGACGGGACCGAGGCGTCCCCCTGGCCGGCCTCAGCCGAGGAAGATGTAGTCGGCCCCGTACGGGACCGTGGCCTGGCTGCCGGGCTGGCAGGCGCCGGTGGGGGCGACGCCGCCGGTGGTGTTCAGGCGCAGGATCTGCGTGGTGTGGGCGAGCAGGCCCGTGGCGGCGCCTGACTGGGTGGCGTTGAGCAGGAGCTCGGGGATGTTGCCGTCGCCATTGGGCGTTCGAGTGACGACCGCGCCGCGAACCGCGCTGCCGTCGGGGGCGATCCACTGCGGCGGGCCCGAGCCGGGCGTCACGAAGGAGTGGTCGATCCCGCGCCGCAGCTTGGCCGTCACGCCGAGCTGGGTGAAGGCGTAGGCGCCCGACGGCTGCTGGGTGCAGGCGTAGATCTGCTCGCCGCGCAGCACGTCGGCTGTGAGCGAGCGCGGGTGGGTGAACGGCGCGCCGGACAGCTGACCACGTACGGCGCCGCCGGCGAAGTCGGCGGTGTGCAGGTTCGTGTAGTAGCGGCCGGGGTCCGCGGCGATGCGCTTGACGGTTTTGGAGGAGACCGGCGTCACCCCCGCGACGCCGGTCAGGTTCTCCGGCAGGGCGCCGGCGAACAGGTCCGCGACCACGGGACCGTTGGTGCCGGGCGCGCCCTTGTGCACGTGCCCGTCGGTGACCGGGCCGAGGCCGGACCAGTGGGCAGTGTAGGCGATGGAAGCGCCGTCGGGACGCAGCCACCAGGTGGCCTGGCCGTCCTGGTCGCCGCGCTTCTTGCCGTCGTTCTCCTGGACCTCCTGGGCGGCGTCGGCGCGGGCCGACAACGTGGCCTGCTGGCTCCCGTGCAGCACGCCGTTGAGGTCGATGGGCTTGCTGAGCCGCTGGAGCTGGCCCCGTACCGCGCCCTTGGGGTGTGCGGCGTCGTGCAGGTTGGCGTAGAAGCCGCCGGGGTTGTCGAGGAGGGCCTTGACCAGCTCGGGGCTGGCCTTGACGGTGCCGGTGACGCCCAGCACGCCCTTGGGGAGCGGCTTGGCGAAGAACTCCAGCCGCACGTCGCCGTTGGCCCCCTTGGCACCGGCGTGGACGTGGCCCGCAGTGGACGCGCCGACCTTGTTCCACCGGGCCGCGAACGTCACCTCGTTCCCGCTGATCTTGAGGACGACCGTCGAACGCCCGTCGGCGTCTCCCGGCGTCCCCACCTCGTTCGCGCCGCGCAGCCCGGCCGCGAGATAGACCTCGTCGCCCGAGGCGTGCGCCGGCGCAGGGCCGATGATCAGGACACTGACTAACAGAGCACCAGGAATCATGAACTTTCGGATAGACATGGTGAAACCTCTTATAGGGCTAGATATTCCGGTTGGTACGGCAAGCAGTACGCAGGGAATCGCCCAGCGGTTCAACTCAGCTATCCGTAAATTCCGCCGGGGCACGGGAAAGCCCTCCCACCAGCGGCGGGAGGGCTCGGAAAGCGAGGATCAGGCCTCGATGGTGAGCAGCTTCTTGCCGGTCGAGGTCACCACCTCGAAATGATCGACGTCCTTCAGCTGCGTCGCGCTGCCGCCGTGCATGTAGAGCGGATCGGGCGACCCCGGCACTCCGTACCCGGCTGGAGGCACGGACCATCCGGTCATCACCCGGCGCTCACCCGACTTGGAGACCGAGATCAGCTCGCACTCCAAGGGCCCTTTGACCCCGGCCAGCTTGAGGGCCGCGTGCGTGCCCCACCCCTTGGACTCCACCACGAGCCCGCCGGTGATCCCGTCGACCCCTTTGCCCTCGATGGGCCGGCCGTCGGCGTAGAACTGCTCGGCCGGCCCCATATGGGCCATGTGATCGGAACCCTGCGCGACCTGGGGCGCGTCACCCCCGCTGAGCTGCGTGCCGACGGTCAGCCCGCCGGCCACCAGCGTGACCGCCGCCGCCATCCCGATCACGAACGTCCCCCTGCGCGTCCTCCTGTCCGCCGCCCGCTTGCGGCGCAGCATGTCGATCGCCGGGGCCGGTGAAGGCGGGCGGTCGTCCTCCACGGGACCACCGAGCCCGTTCAGCACGCTGGCCACGCCGGCCAGCTCCGACAGTTCGGAGCGGCAGGCGGCGCAGAAGAGCAGATGGGCTTCGAACGCTTCTTTGTCCTCGGCCTCGAGCAGCCCGAGCGCGTACGCGCCCACGTCCGTGTGCTCGACTCTCGATGTCACGCCGTCACCCCCCTCTCCTCCAACGCGATGCGCAGCGCACGAACGGCGTAGTAGACCCGGGACTTCACGGTGCCCACCGGGATGCCGAGCGCCACGGCGGCGTCATTGACCGACCGGTCCCGCAGGATCGTCTCGTTGAGGATCTCGCGGTGGGCCGGCGACAACGCCTTCAGCGCCTCTGACACGACCACCTGGTGCAGGAGACCCTCCATCTCGTCCGGCACGGGCATGCTCTCCAGCGGCCCGTCGCCCGACTCCTGGGGGCGGGCGTCCCTGCGCCGCCGGTCATCGATCACGATACGTCTGGCGACCGTGGCGAGCCAGGGCATAAGTGAGACTGCCTCAGGATCGAGTTGCTCCGCGCTGCGCCACGCCCGGATCATGGTCTCCTGCACCACGTCTTCCGCCCACTGCCGATCGCCCGCCGTCAGCCGGATCACGAAGGCCAGCAGCGGCCTGTGATACTCCCGGTAGAGCGCGGACACTGCCACCTCGTCGTCGGGCACCTCATGATCCGACCGCATGCGCCGGATCCGGTGGCGTGAGCGTGGCTGGCCCATCGGGGCGGCTCCGTCGGCCGAGGGCGGGGGATACGTGCTCGCTCGCATCATCTCCCCTTTCTCGCGTCCGTCGGCAGGAGGTACGACGAGCCGCCCGGTCAGGGTTCAACGGAACGCCAGACCAATATGTGATTGCAACCTTGGGGACAGGTGCGTAGAGTCGCCCCGGAACTGATCGAGGAGGTGAGGACTATGCGGGTCGTTCTGCTCAGCGTGCCGTCAGTCCACCTCCGGGCGCTCGCCTGACGCTGCCCGGTTCCTTCTCGAATCAAAGGGTTTCACTCAGTTGTCCTCTTACGATCTTTCCCTGCTCGGCTGGACCGATCTCCGCGCCGCCGAGCTGCCTTCCGGCACCGTTCCCGCCCGTGTGGCCCGCGTCGACCGCGGCGCGGCCGAGGTGATCGCGGCCGACGGACAGCATCACGTCAAATACGCCGCCCACGTCCGCCGGGCGTCGGCCGCCGACCCGGTCGCGCTGCCGTGTGTCGGCGACTGGGTCGCGCTGCGGCTGCTGCCCGAGGGCCGCTACGAGCTCGACGACGTGCTCCCGCGGACGACCGCGTTCATCAGGGGCGGCGTGAGCCGCGATTCGGTCGGCGGCCTGTCCGGCGACGGCCAGGGCCAGGTGCTCGCGGCCAACGTCGACCTCGTGTTCGTGGCCGAGCCGTCCATGCACTCCACCGACTTCGCCGACCTCGGCCGCATCGAGCGGCTCGTGGCGCTGGCCTGGGAGTCCGGCGGCACGCCCGTCGTGCTCATCACCAAGTCCGACCTGTTCGAGCAGGGCCTCGAGGACCTGCTCGCCGACGTGCGGGTGGCCGCGCCCGGAGTGGATGTGCACGCCGTCTCCTCGCTGCACGGGGAGGGGGTGGAGCTCGTCGCCGGCTACCTCGGCGGCTCCCGCACGGCCGTCATCCTCGGCCCGTCAGGGGCCGGCAAGTCCACCCTGGTCAACGCGCTGGCCGGGGGGACGGTCATGGAGACCCAGCAGGTACGCGCCGCGGACGGGCGCGGCCGGCACACCACCGTGCACCGGGAGCTGATCCCGTTGCGGGGCGGCGGGCTCGTCATCGACACGCCCGGCATCCGCCGGATCGGCCTCTATGACATCGGAGAGGGCGTGGACCTCGTCTTCTCCGACATCGAGACGCTGGCCGGGCAGTGCAGGTTCGGCGACTGCGGGCACAACGGCGAGCCGGGCTGCGCGGTGCTGGCCGCGCTCGAGAGTGGCGAGCTGCCGGAACGGCGGCTGGAGAGCTGGCGGAAGCTGCAGCGCGAGGCCGCCTGGATGGCCGGCCGCACCGATGCGCGCCTGCGCAAGGAGCAGCAGAACAAATGGAAGGTCATCACGAAGGAGATGCGCCGCTCAGGCAGAAACCGCCCCTGACCGCCCGCCCGGGCTCGGGCCGGATCGTCCGTGACCCGGTGGCCTGGCCCGGCCGCCCGGTCCGGGTCCGATGGGTCCGGGTCCGATGGGCCCGGGGCCGCGGGGTCGACGGGCCGGGGCTGACGGGTCGGGGCGGCCGTGGTGGGAACGGCTGGTGGTCAGGAGGCGAGGAGTGCGTGCCTGTGGGGTAGGGCACAGGTCATGGAGCTCTTCGCAGACCGGGCCGAGGCCGGGGCAAGGCTCGCAGAGCGGTTGCTGGACGCGCACGACCCCGTCTTGCTCGCGCTGCCCCGTGGCGGCGTGGCGGTGGCCGTGCCCATCGCGCGCAGGCTCGATGCAGATCTCGAGGTGCTGGTCACCAGGAAGATCGGCTATCCGCCGACGCCCGAGCTGGGCGTCGGCGCGATAGCCGAGGGCGGCGAGCCCGTCTTCGACCTGCGGCTGCTGCACCGCCTCGGCATGACGCCCGAGTCCGTCGCGGACGTGGTCGAGCAGGAGCGGCGGGAGCTGGCCCGCCGGGTGCGCGCCTACCGGGGAGATCAGCCGCTGCCCGCGCTGGAGGGCCGGGAGGTGATCGTGGTCGACGACGGCCTGGCCACCGGCGGCACCGCCCGTGCCGCGCTCGGGGCCGTCGCCACGCACAAGCCGGCCAAGGTGACACTCGCCGTGCCGGTCGGAGCCCGCGAGACCGTGCGGTCCATGCAAGAGGAGGCCGACGAGGTGGTGGTGCTTCTGACGCCGATCGACTTCAGGGCGGTGGGCCAGTGGTACGAGCGATTCGACCAGCTCAGCGACGCCGACGTGCTGGAGCTGCTCGGCCGGGATTGACCGGCTCAGCCCGCGAGCACGGCCCAGACCAGCTTGCGCGGGCCGCCGGGGGACAGCCACCCCCAAGCCGTGCAGAGGGCGTCCACCAGCCGCAGCCCCCGCCCGTACTCCGAGAACACGTCGGGTGTGGCGGCCACCGGAACGGTCTGGCTGTGGTCGGTCACCACGCAGGCCAGCTCGGCCTGGTGGGCGAGGAGCCGGAGCTGCGCGGCGCCGCCGCCGTGCCGCATCGCGTTGGTCACCAGCTCGGAGACCACCAGTTGCGCGTCGAAAGCGACCTCGATGGCGCCCCACGTAGTGAGCGTATGATCGACGAACCGCCTGGCCGTGGCCACGCAGGCGGGCTCGAGCGCCGAACGCTGATGAAAGGGGAACACAGCGTCGCAGTCACCGGCACGGCCATCGACCAGAATGGACGAGAGCCATCCTGGTGGCCGGGAACCGATAGCGGCTTGCGGCCGAGCGTCGAAAGTCGTCATTCTGGCCCCCGAAGCGCGGTCTGGTGATCCAATGCCCATCTTTACGGGGTGTGCTGACCAATGCAAGACTTTTCGTAGTTTACAGATGCCAATAGCATCTGCACGTGCAGACGATCTTGGAGCGGCGCAGTGAGCGCAGAGAGCGCGGAAGGGAAGCTTCTCAGCTATTCGCCGGGAAGCCCGACGGTGCTGCGTATCCTGCTCGGAACCCAACTCCGTAGGCTCCGTACGGAGAAGGGTATCTCGCGCGAGGACGCCGGGTACTCGATTCGCGCATCTCACGCCAAGATCAGCAGACTGGAGCTCGGTCAGGTCAGTTTCAAGCAGCGCGACGTGGCCGATCTGCTCACGCTGTACGGGGTCACGGACTCGGCCGAACGTCAGCCGCTGCTCGACCTGGCCAAGCAGGCCAACGCTCCTGGCTGGTGGCACAAGTACACCGACGTGCTGCCCACCTGGTTCGAGGTCTATATCGGCCTCGAGGGCGCCGCCTCCAGCATCCGCACCTATGAGAACCAGTTCGTCCCCGGCCTGCTGCAGACTCCCGACTACGCCAGGGCCGTCATCGAACTGGCCCACGAGAAGGCCACGCGGGCGGAGATGGACCGCCGGGTGGCCGTGCGCACCATGCGCCAGAAGCGGCTTGAGAGCGGGCTGAAGCTCTGGGCGGTGATCGACGAGGCCGTCGTGCGCAGGACGCTCGGCGGTCCCGACACGATGCGGGCGCAGATCGCCCATCTGCTGGAGATCACCGGCTCGCGCAACGTCACCGTGCAGATCATGCCGTTCGACCGCGGTGGCCACGCGGCGGCCGGGGGGCCGTTCAGCATTCTGCGTTTCCCGGAGCCCGAGCTGCCCGACGTGGTCTACATGGAGCAGCTCACCAGCGCCCTCTACCTGGACAAACCCGCCGACTCCGACCACTACATGGAGGTCATGGACCGGCTGAGCATCCAGGCGGAGACGCCGAAGGAGACCAGGCGCTTCCTGGAACGCCTCATTTCCGCATGATCTGCTGATAGCCCCGCTGATATCCCTGTGATCCACCACATACCGGGATTTTTGGTCGTCCGGTATATGGAGATCAACGTGTTGCCGTATTGTCACCTCGCAAACGCGGATGCACGTGCATCCGTAAGATCGCGAGGAGCTGCCCCCATGCACGAGTTCCGGAACGGAACACCCGCCGGCCGCCTTCCCGTCGTCTGGCGCAAGAGCAGGCGGAGCAACCCCAACGGCAACTGCGTCGAGGTCGCGAGCCTGCCCACGGGGGAGATCGCCATGCGCAACTCACGCTTCCCCGAAGGACCGGCGCTGGTCTACACCCAGGCGGAGATCACCGCGTTCGTCCTCGGCGCGAAGGACGGCGAATTCGACGACCTCATCGTCTGAGACGCCGGATTACGGGCGACTCCTGGAGCAGATTTCGGTCACGCGCGGGGCGCGCCGCGCACATGTCCCGGCGCAGAGCCCACGGCAGGCACGCGGATAACCGGCGGCGTGCCATGGCAGGCGCACTCTGCCCGACTCGGCCGGTGGCCGGGCCACCGGCCGAGCCTGGGTGGCACCTACCGGTAGACGCGGGGGTCGGCCTTGAGACCGCGGGTCAGTCGAATGGTGATGAACTCGTTGTCATCCGGCTTGCCCGGAGTGCGGCCGTTGGAGAAGGGGAAGTTGTTGTCGTCGAGCACGCCGAGCGTGCGGTCGTCAAGGATGACGACGTCCTCGATCGTCTGGAACGGGAATCTGAAGGTCCCCGGCGCGCCGCCGAGGCCGCGCGGGTCGGCGATGTTCAGCAGGTCGGCGACCAGGGTCTTGTCGAGTGCGCCGTCGCCGTCCTTGTCCCGCATGTCCGCCAAGTAGATGCGCTTGACCTGCGCGGCGTCGCCCTGCAGGTTGTCCCGCTCGATGATCAGGAACCGGTCGGCGTCGACCGCGATCGCGTCGCCGATCGCGTGGGAGGGCGAGTCCAGCCGGTACGTCCACCGCCGCCCGGTGTAGGCCCGCTCGCGCAGGTCGAACTCGTTCATCCGCAGTGTCCCCGCGGGGTCACCGGCGACCGTGCCCTCGAGCAGCGGGTAGAGGTGGCGGCCGTCCACGGACCTGGCCATGCCCTCGAAGCCCTTGCTGCCGCCGAGGTTGGGCTGGGCGCCGTTCAGGTTCGGGTTCTCGGGCGCGCGGACGCCCGGCAGTTCGATCGGAGCCTCCATCAGCCGGCCCTTGCGGTCGAAGTGCAGCAGGAACGGGCCGAACTCGTCGCCGATCCAGTACGTGCCGTCCACGGTGCGCACGATCGACTCGACGTCGAAGTCGGCGCCGGTCAGCTTGCGGTCCTGCCGGGTGAGCGGGAATTTCACCAGCCCGCGCGGGTCGGTCAGGTTGAACCCGCCGAGCACCTCGAGGGACTTGGCCGTGAAGTCGGGCTTGACCCGGTGCACGCGCAGCAGGAAGTCCGCGCTGTTGGCCTTGCCGCCGAAGCCGTTGTCGGACAACACCTCGAAGGTGCCGTCGTGGCGGCGGACGATGCCGCTGAAGCCCTGGACGGGCTGGCCGGGGAACGGCGGGGTGACCCCGTTGACGGGCGCGGTGCCCAGGGACGATCCCGACGGCTCGCTCCCGGGGACGAAGGTCAGTGCGGGCAGCGAGGCGAACCCGGTCAGCGTGGCCTGCCCGAAACCGGGCTGCTGGCCGTGGCGTCCGGGGTCGGCGGCGGCGGGAGCGGCCAGGGACAAGGCCGTCACGCCCGCGCACATCAGGATGGAAATGCGTTTCATGGCGGGCACCCTAAGGCGGCCATATGACGGGATTCCGAACATACGGCAACGGGCGATGACCGCCAGATGTCGGCGCGGCTGTCGTCGCGCCATGGGCTCAGTGGAGACGACGCCGCGCCGGGGGAGCGCGGCGATCGCCGTGGGATCCGCCTGATCAGGCAGTTGTCCCGACCGGGTTCGCCGGAGCCTGGGCATGGAGGGCCAGGCTCCGGTTCATCGGCACAACTGCTTGATCACGCGATGGTGACGCTGCCGGGTATGTCAGGCGGCGGAGATGCCGGCGCTGGCCGCGCGGCGCATGCGACGGCGCCGCTCGGAAGCGCGCTCGTCTTCGTTGAGACCGCCCCACGTGCCGTACTTCTCTGGCCGGGACAGCGCGTAGTCAAGGCACTCGTTGCGGACGGGGCACTGGGCGCAGATCGCCTTGGCCTTCCGCTCACGTACGTCACGCTCGGGCTGCCGCTCCCCATCGGGGCCGAAGAAGAGCACGAGGTCCTCACCCCGGCACGCGGCATCATCCTGCCAACCCCAGCTGGGGCGCGGGCGGGCGAGCTGCCGACGTACCTGAGACATGAGAAAACCACCTTCGTGAGAGGTATTTCGGTAATTGAGCCGCATTGGACGCTTTTGGCGTCACTGTTCCAACGCAACGTACGGCCGTGATGTTCCCTGTTCAGGCAAGAGCCGGCGTGGCGTACCGCACAGGCGCGAGCCTGTCCAGCGACACCAGCCGGTAGGTAGTGATCGTCTCGGCGCAAGCCGTGCCACACGGCGCTGTGAACGCCGATGGCTCAACCACAACCTGGAGCCGGACGTCGCCGCAACGCACGATGGCTACGGTGACGTCACCGTCCGACCTGGAGGATTCCACGGCCACCGCGCCGACGGAACACTCTCCCGTATGGGCTCGGGCGAAGTGCTCGACGGCTTGCAATGGCTCAGGGATGCCTGCGCGTCCCCGGTAACGGTCGAGAATGACCTCGCCCGACCGGTACGCGTTAGCCGCTGCCAGTGCAGCAGCCTGAGACATGCTGCCGTAGAAAATTCCGTGTGGCAAGCACACGAGGTTGGCGGCGTAGCGATCGCCGCCAACGTGTGACGTTTCCCACACTCTGTCCGGCAGAGAATCGGCCAGGGACCGAGCGAGGGGTAGTCCAATGCGGGCGCAGCACACATTGCGCTTGGCGTGCGTGCAGACCAGAAATACCGGCTCGTCTTCAAGTATGCAGGACTCCGGGACCACTCCGGCCACCAGCGCGTCCAGGTCAAGATCGTCAGGACCTGCGATGACGCCGCCGGCCAGCCAGGGCTGGTCCCCCACCGCGTACGCCAATAGCACACGGATGCCCTGCTCCTGCGGGCGGGTCCGTTTGCCGGGGCGGCGGATCAGCTGGGGCCTGATACCACGTTCGAGCGCGCGGCGGACGAGTTTGTTGATTCCGGAGAATTTTTCCGTATGTTCGAAGCTCTCCAGGTGGGAGGGCCAGGCGCCGTTGTGCTCGATGAGCAGCCACAGCCGGGCTCCCACGGTGGCGCTGGCCAGTGTGGGCACCGCCCCGGTGTGACACCCGACAGGATGCTCGCAGCCCCTCGCCAACGCCTTCTCTCCCTCGCTCCGTCGAATTAGGTAAGACTAACCTAACGGATTGGTGGGGTCAGGCGTGGCTGGTTCGATCCAGTACGTCCCGTGTCGCGGGCAGGGCGCGGTCCCTGTCCGTTCTGACCAGGCCGATCCTGGTCCGCCGGTCCAGCAGGTCGTCCTCGTCGAGCGCGCCCTCGTGCATGACCGACCACATCAGCTCGCCCTCGGTGATGCCGAGACCGACCTCCTCCGGGTATGCCTTGACGAGCTCGTGCACGGCCTCGGCCTCGCTGCCGTACCGCTCGGCCAGCCGGATCGGCACGCCGGACGGCTGCGGCCCGGCGCCTGCGAGCGGGATCTTCCGCGTCCGGCACCGGCCGGCCGGGAGCTTCCTGGATGAGACCGCTCGATCCACTGCGTCCTCGGCCATGCGCCGATATGTCGTCAGCTTGCCCCCGATCACGGTGACCACGCCGCCGTCCGACAGCACCGCGTGCTTCCTGGAAAGGTCCGCCGTGCGTCCGTCGGCCGCCAGAAGAGGCCTGAGGCCCGCGTAGACGCCCGCAACCGCCTCTCTGGTCACCCGGGCCCCGACAACCCCGTTCAGCACCTCCAGAAGCGCTCTCACGTCCTCCTCGGGCGCTTCGGGGACGTCGGGCACCGGACCCTCCACGGGTTCGTCCGTGAGACCGACGTACACGCGGCCGTCGCGCTGAGGCAGAACCAGCGCGAACCGGTTGAGCTCGCCCGGCACGGGCAGGTGCATGCCGGCGATCAGTCCAGGCAGCGTGCCCGGGCTCAGCACGAGGTGCGTGCCGCGCGAGGGCCGCAGCTTCACCTGGGGATCGAGGCCGCCCGCCCACACGCCGGCGGCGTTGATCACCGCACGGGCGCGGATGGTGAAGTGCTCGCCCGTCAGCTCGTCCCGTACCTCGGCGCCGCGCTCCGACAGCCGCAGCGCGCGGCAGCGGGTCAGCACGCGGGCGCCCTGCGCGGCGGCGGTCCTGGCGATCGCCACCACCAGCCGGGCGTCGTCGAGCAGCCGGCCGTCCCATGACAGCAGCGCGCCGCGCAGGCCGTCCTCGTTCACCACGGGGGCCAGCGTGTGCGCCCTGGCCGCGTTGAGGCGCGTGGGGCCGGGCAGCAGACGGCGCGGTGTGCGCGCGGCGGCGCGCAGGGTGTCGCCGGCCCGGTAGCCGGCCATGATCAGGGCGGCCTGCCGCCGGGAGACCGCCGGAGTCAGCGGCAGCACGTACGGATGCGCCTTGACCAGGTGCGGAGCCGTCCTGCGCAGCAGGATCCCGCGCTCCACCGCGCTCTCGTAAGCGACGTCCACCTGCCCCCTGGCCAGATACCGCAGGCCGCCGTGGATCAGCTTCGAGCTCCACCTGGACGTGCCGAACGCCAGGTCGTGCGCGTCGATCGCGGCCACGCTCAGCCCGCGCGCGGCGGCGTCGAGCGCGGCGCCGGCCCCGGTCGCGCCCAGCCCCACCACCAGCACGTCCACGCGTTCCTCGGCGACCTCGCGCAGCTCGCGGGCGCGGCGGCGGGCGTTCAGCGAACTTCTCACAGGTAGGCCTCCAGGAGGGTGGTGAGCTCGGCGTCGAGCTCGTCGAGCGTCACAGGGTCGAGCATGGTGGGCGCCGACACCAGGAACGACTGCGCCACCAGCAGCACCGCCCTGGCCTTGCGCGCATCCCCGACGGCCGGCTCCAGCACCTGGAGCACGGCCTCATGGGTCGCGCCCCGCCGGTCCAGCAGGTAAGGCATGAGCAGCTCGGGATCCGCTTCCACGATCTTCCGCCACAGCGGGTGCGCGCGCAGCCCCCGCACTCCGGCGACGACCGCGCGCACCGGATCCGACAGGTCCAGGCCGGCGACGACGCTCACCCACTCCCTGGTCATCACATCGGCGACCAGCGAGCCCACGTCGGGCCAGCGGCGGTAGATCGTCATCCGGGACACGCCCGCCCGGCGCGCCACGTCCGTGAGCGTCGTCCTGCGCACCCCGTAGGCCAGCACGCAGTCGCGAGCCGCGTCAAGAACGCTGTCATTGTGACGAATCAACGTCATGTGTCACAGTGTAAGCGTGCCGAGAGAACCTATGCGATGGGCGGGCTGGGGCGATCCCGCCAAGAGCCGCGAGCTGCCCGATCAGGTGCTGAAGCTGCTGCACGACCTGCTGGGGGTGCGTCCGCCGCCCGCTCCCGCCGCCACCCTGGAGTCGGTGGAGCTGCCGCCGATCGCCCTGCCCGAGCCGCTGCTGCGGGCGCTGGCCGGGGTCGTCGGCGAGGAGCACGTGCTCACCTCGCGGGGCGACCGCGTCCGGCACACCCGCGGCAAGTCCACCCCCGACCTGCTGCGCATGCGTGCCGGGGACGGCTCCGACGCGCCCGATGCGGTGGTGCTGCCCGGCTCCCACGAGGAGGTGGCCGCGCTGCTGCGGTTGTGCACCACGGAGCGGATCGCCGTGGTGCCCTTCGGCGGCGGCACCTCGGTCGTGGGCGGGCTCCAGGCCTCCCGCACCGGCTTCGCGGGCGTGATCGCGCTTGACCTCGGCCGGCTCGACCGGCTGCGGTCGGTGGACACCGAGTCGATGGTGGCCGAGTTCGAGCCGGGGGTGCGGGCCCCCGACGCCGAGCGGCTGCTCGCCGCGCACGGGCTGACGCTCGGGCACGTCCCCCAGTCCTTCGAGTACGCCACGCTCGGCGGTTTCGCCGCGGCCCGCTCCAGCGGCCAGGCCTCCGCCGGATACGGCCGCTTCGACGACATGGTGGTCGGGCTCACCGTGGCCACGCCGTCGGGCGACCTGGACCTCGGCCGTGCCCCCAAGTCGGCGGCCGGTCCCGATCTGCGGCAGCTCCTGCTCGGCTCGGAGGGCGTCTTCGGGGTCATCACCTCGCTGCGGCTGCGCGTCCGGCGCGCCCCCGCCGAGCGGCTGTACGAGCGGTGGCGCTTCGCGTCGTTCGCCGCTGGAAGCGCCGCCCTGCGGATGATCGCCCAGGAAGGGCCGCTGCCGGCCGTGCTGCGGCTGTCGGACGAGAACGAGACGACGTTCGGCCTGGCCAAGCCGGAGACGATCGACCCGGGCGGCGAGGCGGGCTGCCTGGCGATCGTCGGCTACGAGGGCCGGCCGGCGACCGGTCGCGAAGGCGTGGGCGCCTCGGCGGCGGGCCCGGGGATCTCCCTCGCGGATCGGCGGGACGCGGTCGCGGGCGTGCTGCAGCGCATGGGCGGCGAGCCCATGGGCGAGGTGTCCGGGGAGGAGTGGGAGCGGGGGCGCTTCTCCGCCCCCTACCTGCGGGACGCGTTGCTCGCGGCCGGCGCCACGGTGGAGACGCTGGAGACGGCCGGGTTCTGGGCCGATCTGCCGCGGCTCTACGACGCGGTGCGGCTGGCCCTGCTCGGCGAGCTCGGCTCTCCTCTGGTCATGTGCCACATCTCGCACGTGTACGAGACCGGCGCGTCGCTGTACTTCACGGTCGTCACCGCGCAGGAGGAGGACCCGGTGGCGCAGTGGGAGCGGGCCAAGGCGGCGGTGAGCGCGGCCATCGTCGAGGCGGGCGGCACGATCACGCACCATCACGGGGTCGGGCGCGATCATCTCGACGCCTATGCCGCCGAGCTCGGCCCGGTCGGCGTCGCCATCCTGCAGGCGGTCAAATCCCGGCTCGACCCAGCGGGGATACTCAACCCCGGCGTGCTGATCCCGCGGACCGGCTGAGGCGGCCGGGCCCGCGCCGGCGCTCCATACGGCGGCCGCACGCGCTGTTCAGGCGTCCGGCGGCGGGGTGACGCCGTCCGCCTCGGCCAGCGTCTCGGCGGCCTCGCTGTAGCGGTGGAGCGCCTCCAGTACGGCGGCCAGGCGATGCAGCGAGACCACGAGCGGGGCGCCGCCCTCCGCCCGGGTGAGCGACACCGCCTCCTGGGCCGGCGGCAGCGCCTCCTTCGCCCGGCGCCGCTTGAGCAGCACGTTCGCCGCCGTGCCCAGGCAGCGTGCCAACAGCTCCGTGTGCTCGCCGGGATGTTCCCTGGCCAGGGCCCGGCTCCTGGCGATGGCCTCGTTCACGCAGGCGATCGCGGAATTGCCCCACCGGGGTCGTTTCTGGGCATATGCCAGCAATCCCTCGATGGCCCTCGCCTCGGACGTGCCCTTTCTGAGCGCGTCGTCCGGGCCGTTCTGCGTCATGGGCGGCGCCTCCCCTGGGCGATCCCAACCGCTTGCTTGGGGGGTGAAGGCTACACCATTGTTCTCTGCGGTACAGAGCGTTCGGGGTGCGCGAATGGGAGATCGCGGTGAAGATGTGGTCATGGTCGAAGTCGCGGCGGAGCGCGGAAAACAGCTTTCCTCACGAGTGTCGGAAGCGGGCGCCGGGTGGGCGTGCACGCAGATCGGTACGTTTGACCAGCTCAGACCGAATGGTGTTGGGTTTAGTTGGTTGAATCCGGCGACCCTGTGGCGTTCGCGCAACGAGATCCTGGCTGGACTGTTCGGCGATCCCTCGGGGGATGTCCGGGTGCGGTGGGTGGCGGCCCAGGAGGCACGCGGGATTGATCCGGAATTTCGTATCAAGCCACCCGTTGGGGGAAATTTCAGTTTTCTCCTGCTCGGCGATACCGGCGAGGGCGACGCCTCCCAATACGCCGTCGTTCCCGGAATGCTCAAAGTGGGCGAAGGGACGTCCTTCGCGATCGTCGCCAGCGACGTCATCTATCCGACGGGATCGGGCAACGAGTACGGGGACAAGTTCTTCCGCCCGTACAAGGACTACGACGCCCCCATTTACGCGATCCCCGGCAACCACGACTGGTACGACGGGCTCGGCGGCTTCATGCGGGTCTTCTGCGACGCGCCGCCGCTCAAGCCCAAGCCGGACCCCGGGCTGCGCGGGCTGCTGTGGCGCAAGCCGGAGACGATCGACGAGGCGCGGCTGGCCGAGGCGCGCTCGCTCAGGGGCAAGCCGTCGCAGCAGGCCGAGCAGCCGGGGCCGTACTGGGCGATCGAGAGCGACAGCCTGCTCATCGTCGGCGTGGACACCGGTATCAGAAACGTGATCGACAAGGCGCAGACCGCGTGGTTGCGCCGGGTCTCGCTCGATCCCCGGCCGAAGATCCTCGTGACCGGCAAGCCCATCTACACCGCGAACGCCTACAAGCCCTCACCGCTGGAGGAAGGCGGCACGATTGACGACATCGTGCGCGACCCGGCGCACCGGTATGTCGCGGCCATCGGCGGAGACGTGCACAACTACCAGCGGTATCCGGTCAAGGTGGGCGACCGGGTGATCCAGTACGTCGTGGCGGGTGGCAGCGGCGCGTTCATGCACGCCACCCACACCATCGGCAGGGTCGGCGTGGCAGGGGTGCATGAGGACGACTTCAAGTGCTACCCGCTGCGCGGCGACTCGCTGTCGTTCTACAGCCAGCTGTACGCGCGCAGGCTGCGGATGAAGTGGCTCTACCTCAGGCCCGACGAGGCCCTGTGCATCATGTCCGAGCACATCAAGAACCAGCCCGTCAGGACGCCCGCGGGGGCCGTGAAGATCACCCGCCGGATGCGGTGGGCGGCGCGGTTGCTCGGGGCCTGGCCGTGGCCGTTCCGGTTGCCCGTGGACAAGGTGTTCCACCGCTACCTGTCCGAGCTGTCCGATTGGGACACACCGCCGTTCTTCAAGCAGTTCCTGCACGTGTCGGTCACGCCGGAGGAGCTGACGTTACGGTGCTTCGCCGCCACCGGGTGCCTGGCGCAGGAGCTGGAGCCGCCCGTGGAGGACGAGGTGCGCATCAGTTTGTCGTAGTCGTCTGTCACCCTTGGCTGCGTGTATGTCGTGGTCGCCGGCGAGACGGTGCTCCCGGTCGGGGGCGCGGCTCGCCGTACCGTCGATCTCGCGGAGGCCGTGCGCGAGATCGAGGCGGCCGAGGGGCCGCGGTGGGTGTGGGCCGACGCGCGCGAGACCTATCCGGCGCTGCTGCGGGCCGGCGTGCGGGTCTCCCGCTGCCACGACATCGCGCTCACCGAAGGCCTGCTGCTCGCGCACGAGGGCCGCTACGGCGAGCCCCGCTCGGCCAGGGCCGCCCACGCGCGGCTGCACGGGTTGCCGGTGCCCGACGAGCAGCCGGACGCGCCCGGCACGCTCTTCGCCCCTGAGCCGCTCGCCGCGGAGGCGGTGGCCGAGGTGCTGGCCGATCAGCTGCGGCGGATCGGGGCGCTGCCGGAGCCCGGGAGGTTCAGGCTGCTGGTCGCGGCCGAGTCGGCGGGTGCGCTGATCGCGGCCGAGATGGCGCACGACGGCATGCCCTGGCGCAGGGACGTGCACGACGCGCTGCTGACCGAGCTGCTCGGGCCGCGGCCGGTGCACGGCATGCGGCCCGCCAAGCTGCAGGCGCTGGCCGACGAGGTGGCGGCGGCGTTCGGGCATCCGGTCAATCCCGACTCGGTGCAGCAGCTGGTCAAGGCGTTCAAGGGGGCCGGGGTCGCGCTGAAGAGCACCCGGTCGTGGGAGCTCAAGCAGATCGACCATCCGGCGGTGGCGCCGCTGCTCGCCTACAAGGAGCTGGCCAGGCTCTACAGCTTTCACGGGTGGGTGTGGGCCGACCAGTGGGTGCGCGACGGGCGGTTCCGGCCGGAATACGTCGTGGGCGGTGTGGTCTCCGGGCGGTGGGCCACCAGCGGGGGAGGGGCGCTGCAGATCCCCAAGGTGATGCGGCGGGTGGTGGTCGCCGACGACGGGTGGGTGCTGATCGTCGCCGACGCGGCGCAGCTGGAGCCTCGTGTGCTGGCCGCGATGGCCGGGGACATGGGGCTGGCCGCGGCCGCCGGCGAGATCGACCTCTACTCGGCGCTGGCGCAGTCCTTCGGCGGGCAGCGTGACAACGCCAAGATCGCGATGCTGTCCGCCATGTACGGCGGCACCAGCGGGGACGCGCTCAAGCTGCTGGCGATGATGCGCCAGCGCTTTCCCCAGGCCTACCAGTTCGTGGAGGACGCGGCCAAGGCGGGGGAGGAGGGGCGGCTCGTGCGCTCCTGGCTCGGCCGCACCTGCCCGCCGCCGTCGCCCCGGTGGAAGGAGCTGGTGTCGGGGCCGGAAGGCGGGCGTGCGGCCAGGGACCGGGGGCGGTTCACGCGCAACTTCGTGGTGCAGGGGACGGCCGCGGAGTGGGCGCTGGTGCTGCTCGCGGTGCTGCGCGGGCTGCTGCCTTCGCCTGCGCGGCTGGTGTTCTTCCAGCATGACGAGGTGATAGTGCACTGCCCGATCGCGCAGGCCGAGGAGGTGATGGCGGCCGTGTCGGCGGCGGCGGCGGAGGCCAGCAGGCTGCTGTTCGGGCAGACGCCGGTGCGTTTTCCGATGGAGGCGGTCGCGGTCGCCTGCTACGCCGACGCCAAGTGAGGCCGTCCGGCGGCGGTGGGTCAGGGCTGGGTGCGGTAGTGGGTGGTGGCCAGCCAGAGGCCCGCGACCGTGACCATGACGCCGACGCCCAGGCCGAGGGCGCTGTAGGACAGGACGCCGACGATGACGCCCGCCACGATCGTGCCCGTGGCGCCGCAGACGTTCATCAGCAGGTCGGACAGCCCTTGGACGGCGGGCCGGCGGTCGATCGGCACCGACTCCGTGACCAGGGCGGAGCCGGCCACCAGCCCGCACGACCAGCCCAGCCCGAGCAGCACCAGTGCCGCCGTCACCTGCCACACCCGGTGCCCCGCCGTGCCGGCCAGGACGGCCGAGGCGAGCAGCAGGGCCATACCGAGCACCAGCACCGGCACCTTGCCTGCCTTGTCGGCCAGCCAGCCCACCACTGGGGACAGCACGTACATGCCTGCGATGTGCAGGCTGATCACGAATCCGATGACGTCCAGGTTCGAGCCGTCGTGGTGGAGCTTGACCGGGGTCATCGACATGACGGACACCATCGCCGTGTGGCTGACCGCGATCATGATCAGCGCACGGCGGGCCATCGGGGTGGTGCGGAGGGTCTGCCAGGCGGCCCTGACCGTGCGGTGGCGTCCTGAGCCAGGGTCCCCGGCGCCGTTCAGCCGCCGGGCCAGGATGAGCGGGTCGGGCCGCAGGAAGCCGATGATCACGACGAGCGCCAGGGCGAACGCCAGCGCCGCGAACGCGAACGGCCCCGCCGTCCCCACCAGCCCGAGCCGCATGCCGATCTGGTCGGCGGGCTTGGCCAGGTTCGGGCCGGCGACGGAGCCGATCGTGGAGGCCCAGACGACCAGCGACAGGTGCCTGGCCGAGCGGCCCTTCGGCGACAGGTCCGTCGCCGAGTATCGCGCCGCCAGCCCTCCCGCGGTGCCGCCGCCCACCAGCACCAGCCCCACCAGCAGCAGCGGCCAGGTGCGCAGGTTGATCGCGACCACCGAGATCGCGCAACCCGTCAGCGCCGCCACGTACGCCAGCGCCAGTCCCGCACGCCGCCCGCCCCTGCCGGAGGCCTTGGCCGTCGGCAGGGCCAGCAGCGCCGCGCCGAGCACGGTGGCCGTCCCGGCGAAGCCGCTGATGACCGTGGACCCCGACAGGTCGTCGACCACGACGGAGCTGAGCGCCAGCCCGACGGCGACCCCCACGCCGCCCATGATCTGCGCGACGGACAACACGCCCAAGGTGCGGCGCTGGACGATGCGGATCCGGTCAGATGGGGAGACAGCGGGCTTTGTGGGGGTGCTGGTCACCTGTGAAGTCTCGCATAGCCTCCAACATCACCCCAAAGGGGACAGCCATCCCATTTATCCAGAAAAATCCCTTTTAGTGCGTTATTTCAGAGAATAGTGACGGAGTCTCCGGTCATAATCCGTCCGGGTCCGTCCGGGATCAGGTTGATGCCGAACCAGACCTTGCCGTCCCACTTGCGGTGTCTGGACAGCGTGCGGATGGGTTCCTTGCCCTTGGTGTACGTGGCCGTGTCGATCGTGGTGAGCACGCACCGGTCGCACCCCTTGCTCACCCGGAAGTCGACCGCCCCGATGCGCACCCGCTTCCACTCGTCCTCCGCGAAGGGCGTGCCGACGCCGTCGATCACCACGTTCGGGCGGAACCGGTGCATCGGCAGCGGCTCGGGCGCCTGCTCGCCGCGCTCCAGCGCACCCTCGACGATCCAGTCGTTGAGCCGGGCGAGCGAGGCGGTGGAGGTCAGCAGCAGCGGGTATCCATCGGCCAGGCTGACGCGGTCCTCCGGGAGGCCGTAGTCGGGGTTGACCGGGCGGCGGGTCGGGTCGTCGAGCCATTTCAACCTGACCGGCCGGCCCGCCAGCTCCGACAACCAGCGTGCCGCGTCGTCACCGCAGTCGGTGAGCTCCACCGGTGTGCGCCCCATGAGCACCGTGGACATCGTGTCGTCCGGGGTGACCCGCAGCGGAGCGGAGTGGGGGCCGGTCAGCGTGAGCGTGCCGTCATCGACCCTGGCCACACAGGCCAGCAGGCGCGGCTGCTCGCGGGCGGTCAGGATCTCGCCGCGCTCGTCGGTGATCAGGTAGCGCCGGTCGTCCGCCAGCCCCCAGGGCTGCACCTCGGCCTCGTGGATCTCGTGTCCGGCCGTGGACTTGACGGGGTAAAAGTGGATGCTCGCCAGCCTCATACGGCCGACCGTACCTCACCGGGCGCAGCCGGCTCCGAGGCGGTCGCGCGATGCAGGCGGGCGGGGTTTGGGTATGGCCCCCTGCGGGCTATGTCGTCTTCCTGAAGGTGTCCAGGAACGCCTGCCGCGTGCCGGCCTGGTCGTCCCACTTGAGCTCGGGCAGGTCGAACGTGATCTTGAACGCGGTGGTGTCGTCGATCGTGACGTACCTGGTCAGCGCGTGCATGGGGACGCCGTTGGCGGTGGTGTAGGTGTACTCCCAGTCGGCCGCCTTCCAGCCGCGGTAGTCCACTGCCTGCAACTGCACCTGGATGTAGCTCTCCAGGCCGCCGTCGGCCTCCAGCCTGCCGAGCTCGGACAGCCCGCCGTCGGCCTGCGGGGTCGCCTCCTCCACGAGGAAGCGGATGCCCGAGTCCTTCGGCCCGGTGAACGTCGCCTCGCCGCCCGACGTGGTCAGCTTCCAGTCCTCGGGCACGGCGACGGAGAAGCCGGCCGGAGTGTGCTCCTTGTAGCCCTCGGGCACGGCCGACGGGTCGGCCTGCAGCGTCGTGGCGGAGGCGGCGGGCGTGTTCGTGGTGGTGGCCGCGGGCGTGCTTCCGCCTGACAGGATGACCATCACGGCGCCGATGACGACGGCCACGGCCACCAGCGAGCCGATGATCGTGAGCGGCGTGGGCCGCCCGTCGCGCATCCAGGGCCCGTCGTCCTCGTCCGTCCTGCGCCTGCTCTTGCCCGTGCGCGGCGAGGCGCCCGGCAGTGCGGCCAGGCGGCTGTTGCCGATGTCGTGCGACAGGTCACGCGACTGCTCGCGCAGGTCGTCGGGGGAGGCCAGCGGCCACGGAGTGGCGCCGGAGTTCGTGGACGAGCGGCTGTCGGTGGTCAGCGGCAGGATCGGCTGCGGGTGCGGTCCCGACGGGCCGTCCAAGTCGTCGTCGCGATTTCGTCCCGCCATCCGGTGCGGGCCGGTGGAGAAGGCCGGTGGCGCCTGCTGTCCTGGGCCGGTGGAGAAGGCCGGTGGCGCCTGCTGTCCTGGGCCGGTCGAGAACGCCTGGGGCGCCTGCTGCCCCGGGCCGGTCGAGAACGCCTGGGGCGCCTGCTGCCCCGGGCCGGTGGAGAACGCCTGGGGCGCCTGCGGTCCCGTGCCGAAGGCGCCCGGCAGCTGGTCGGTCCGGTGGCTGCCCGACGGGGTGGAGAGCCCGTCGTACGGCATCGAGTGGCCGCCCGACGGGCTGCTCGCCGGGTCGTACGGCACGCGCACCGGTCCTGAAGGCGTCTCCACGATCCGCGACGGCATCGGTCCCGACGGCGTGTCGAGCGGCGGAAGCAGCGCGGCGGGCGTCGGGTCGACCGGGCTGGGCAGCGTCTCCGGCTTGCGCGGACGGGCGGAGCCGTGAGCCCGCAGCACCGCTTCCAGCATCTCCATGACCTGTGCGGCCGTCAGCCGCTCCGCGGGGTTCTTGCGGAGCAGGCCCTCGATCACCGGCATCAGCGAGCCGGCACGCTGCGGCGTGATCGGGTCCTGGGTGAGCACCTGGCCGAGCACCGCCACCGGGTCGGGCCCCTCGTACGGCGGCCGCCCCTCGACGGCCGCGTACAACGTCGCCCCGAACGACCACAGGTCGGCCGCCTGGGTGATCGGCTGCGCGGACAACCGCTCCGGCGGGATGTACGCCGGGGACCCCATGAGCAGCCCGGTCTGCGTGATGTTCACATCGCCCTCGATGGCGGCGATGCCGAAGTCGGTCAGCACGACCCGGTCCTGGGTCAGCAGCACGTTGCCCGGCTTGATGTCGCGGTGCAGGATCCCGGCGGCGTGCGCGTGCGTGAGCGCGTCCAGCACGCGGATGCCGATCTCGGCGGCCTGGATCACGGGGAGCGGGCCGCTCTGGCGTACCGCCTGCTCCAGCGACCACGCCCGGACCAGCTCCATGACGATCCAGGGGCGGCCGTCCTCCTCGACGACGTCATGCACGGTCACGATGCCCGGGTGCGTCAGACGCGCGGCCGACCTGGCCTCGCGCAGCATGCGCCGGTGCGCCACCTGCTTGCCCGCGTGGTCGAGCCCGTACGGGAGGATCAGCTCCTTGACCGCCACGTCGCGGTCGAGCAGCACGTCATGGGCGTGCCACACCATGCCCATGCCGCCCCTGCCGACCGGCGACATGAGACGGTAACGTCTGCCGATCAGGCGGCCCTGGCTCTGCGGGGCGCCACTCGGGGCACTTCCCTCTCCTCCGGGACCGCTCAGCAAGCGGTCGGCTGCCATCGTCCCGCCCCCATCTCGCCTCATCCGTCACGTGCGTCTTCACGCTACTTGCAGATTATTGAGGTTGGACACGATATCGGCGGGGAATCCGTAATGGAAGCTGATGCCCCTTTACGGTGCTGATGACGTGCAGATATATCACTCATCAAATGGATCACTTACTGCGCCGGCAAGGGCCTGCAATGCGCTGGTGAAAGCCTCGGGGGGTGGCTTGACCAGGCCCGCTCCGACTTGGCCCGTTCCAGCGACCCGGCCCGCGATGCCGGTGTTGACCACCGGAAGCAGGCCCGTCCTGGCCACGAGCGTGACGTCGATGCCGACCGGCGTGCCGCGGAAGCCGAGGCCCGGGATCTGGTAGGCGGGGTGCTCGGCGAGCGTGATCTCGTACATGGAGCGGGTGGCCCGCACCGCGTCGGCCACCTCGCCGCCCACGAACCGCACGATGGCCGGGGACGCCGCCATCGCGAACCCGCCCAGCCCCGACGTCTCGGTGATCGTGGAGTCGCCGATGTCGGGGTTGGCGTCGCCGGGGCCGTACGAGCCCAGGTAGAGCCCGTCGGGCACCCCGGCGGGACCGGTGAACCAGCGCCCGCCGAGCCCCGACACCTGGACGCCGAAGTCGGTGCCGTTCCTGGCCATGGCGACGACCATGGTCGAGCCGGGGATGTCCCGGGCCGCGTCCGTGCTGACCTTGGCCGCGGCCATGCCGGCGTTCAGGAAGAAGTGGTCGTTGCCGTTGATGAAGCGCAGCACCTCCGCGGCACTGGAGGGCGCGGCCTCGACCACGGCCGGGGCCAGCTCGCGCAGCAGCAGCGAGGTGGCGGCCCGGTTGCGGTTGTGCAGCTCGTCGCCCATCTGCAGGGCCTGCGCGATCAGCGAGCGCAGGTCGATCGGGCCGGTCCGCTCCAGCGTCGCGGCCAGCGCGGGGCCGAGCACGGTGTCCATCCAGCGCAGCCGGTCGAGGACCTCGGGTCCGTACGCGCCGTACCTGAGGACCTTGCCCAGGCCCTCGTTCAGCGAGCAGTAGGCGGTGCCGCCGTGCTCCTCGTCGCGTACCTCGAACACCCACATCGACGGGCTCACCACGCCCGCCATGGGCCCCACGGCGCCGTGCTCATGGCACGGCCGCAGCGTGATCTCGCCGGCCGCCAGCTTGGCGGCCGCGTCGTGCTCGTCGCCCGCCAGGCCCTCCAGCAACATCGCGCCGATCAGCGCGCCGCGCATCGGCCCCGAGGCCCGCTCCCACGTGATCGGCGGCCCGGCGTGCAGGAAGGTGCCGTCGGCCAGCACGTCCGACGCCCGCCGCACCCCCGCCAGGTACGGTCGCGCGGAGGTGAGCCGGCGCGCGGCCAGCTCGTTGGCGGCCTGCCTGCGCGGGTCGGCCAGCACCGTGACCAGCGCCTCCGCGGTGCCGGGCAGGGGCGGGCGCCAGTCGACCGGGGTCGTCGGCACGGCCTGCGCGGTCAGTGCCTCGTCGAGCAGCCCCGCGCCGACCGTGATCACGTTGGACGGGGCGGACAGTGGGCTCATATGAGACTCCTGGCGTGCCGGGCCGCCTGGGCGTTGGACAGGAACACGGCCGCGCCCGCCGCCCGCAGCGCGGCGGCCTGGCGGTGCAGGTCCTGCGGGTCGCCCAGGGTGCCGACGAGGGCCACCACGACGGTGGCGGGGGTATGGGCGATGGCGGGCACGAGGGATGCCGCGGGGTCGGGGTCGGCGCCATGACCCAGCACGACGTCCATGAGCACCACGTCGGTCTCCCTGGCCCGGGACAGCGCCTCCACGCGCAGGGTCGGGTCGATCATCGGGTGCGCCCGTCCCCTGGTGTAGGCGTCGTCGCCGTAGTCGACGAAGTCGCCCTGCCCGGCCAGCGCCGCGGCCTCCAGGCTCAGCGTGCCGCCGGCGTAGACGCCCTTGAGTGTCTTGCCCGAGGTCTCTCGCAGGGCGCCCGGCCAGGACGGCCACTCGGGCACGGGTCTCCCGAGGGTGCGCAACGCCTGCTCCGCCGCCTCCGTGAGATCCGCGGGCAGCAACGCGGACACCACCGGCGTACGCAGCCCTGCCACGGCCTCCTCCACGCGGCGCGCCACCTCGTGGGCGGGCGGCTTGGAGATCAGCACGATCAGCTCGGTCGCCGGGTCCTCGTCGAGCATGCGCAGCGCACGCAGCGTCGACAGGCCGCCGACCGCGGCCGACAGGTCCCTGCCGCCCACCCCCAGGATGTGGCTGATGCCCGCGCCCGCCCAGTCCAGGAGCGAGGTGACCTGCTGGGCGCCGGTGCCGGAGGCGGCCACCACGCCGACGGGGCCGGGGGCGAGGACGTTCGCGAAGCCGAGGCCGACGCCGCCGATCGAGGCGGTGCCGCAGTCCGGGCCCATCACCAGGACGTCCCGCTGCTCCGCCAGCTCCTTCAGCCGCCGCTCCTGCGCGACGGGCACGCCGTCGCTGAAGATCATGACGGGCAGGCCGGCCAGGACGGCGTCGTACGCCTCACAGAACGCGTGCTCGCCCGGCACCGAGACCAGGACCAGATCGGCCGGGCCCCTGGCGGCAGCCGAGCCGGTGGTCAGCGGCGGCTGCTCGGTCGCGGTCCCAGGACGCTGGAGCGTGGTCAGCTGCCGGTCGGCCTCGGCGACGGCTGCCCGGGTGTCGTGCGCCCTGACGGCGATCAGCAGGTCGCCGGGACCGGCCTCGGGGACGGTGAAGCCGAGGTCCTTGATGACGGCGACGTTGAGGTCCGTCGCCATGGCGACCATGGCCGCCTCGACACCCGGCGTGTCCGCCAGCGCCCGGCTGACCCGCATGAGCTGGACCGAGTCGTAGTACGCCCCCTTACGGACCAGCACCACCTCTGCGCTCACCCCTTCTGGGCTCACCGCTGCCCGCCAAGGGCCAGGACGGCGTGCGCACCGATGGCGACGCCCTGGGCGAGGTCGGCGCCGGAGGTATGGCCGAGACGGCGCAGGCGGTTCAGCGCCGGTTCGAGCGCCTGGCCGCCGGTGACGCCGCGCAGCACCGCGAGCACCTCAGGGCTGGCCTCGCCTCTGGCCGCGCAGTGCAGGAGCGTGGCCGACAGGGGAGTGGTGCGGGTGCGCGCGTCGAACGTGACGGTCGCCCCCAGCCAGTCCGCCAGCCACACCGCGCGCTCCGCCCCCGTGGCCCTGCCCACGTGCCGCAACGTCACCAGCAGTCCCGCCAGCACGTCGTCACCGCTCGGCGTGAGCCCCGGCCCGAGCCCGATGAGCTGCTCGGCCGCCGTGACGACACCCAGCAGCCACCCTTGCGCGCAGGCGGCGGCCAGCGAGGCGACCGCGCCGTTGCCGTGCAGGCCGGGCCGCGGCTCGGCGGGTCGCGCCAGGATCGCGGCGGCGCCGGTCAGGCAATCGCGATCAGCCGACCCGAGCGACGGGGCCGGATCCCACCAGCGGCGCACGCGCAAACTCAGGTGCCCCACGTCGATCGCGCGATCACCCACCGACGCCTCGTCACCCACCGTGACATGAGGCAGTGGGCCCGCGAGCAGCGCCGAGTTCGGCAGCCTGGTGGCCTCGCCGGTGATGACGGCGATCACCGAAGGCTCCAGATCGGTCCTGACCTCCAGATACACCCCCGCGGGGAAGGCGGCGAGCACACGGGCGGGGCGGCGCGGCGACTCCAGGAGCGGGCGTACCGCCGTGCTGGCAGCGCCCGTGACCTGGATGCGGGTACGCCGCGCGTGAGTGCTGACCGTCACCGGACCTCCCAACCGACCTTGGACCTGACCGTAGAACGGGCAGGGAACCCTCCGTACGGAGAAATTTGCCAACAGTCAGCGGGAAGGTTGGCTCTTCCTGACAGACCGCTTCCCGGGTCACAATCTCCCCATGGAGCCCCCCGTCCGTCTCGCCAGCACTGGAACGATCATTCATGGCGTGTCCGTGGAAGAGGTGCTCGGCGTGTCGACCCTCGCGGAGGCCAGGCTCATCGCCGGGGAGAGCGGGCTCGGGCGCATCGTCCAGCGGCTCAACGTCATGGAGGTCCCCGACATCCTGGCCTGGGTCAAACCGCACGAACTGCTGCTCACCACCGGATATCCGCTTCGCAACACGCCGCAGTCACTCGGCCGGCTCGTGGCCGACCTGGACGAGCGCGGCCTGGCCGCACTGGCGATCAAGCTCGGCCGCTATGTCGAGGAGCTGCCCGACGAGATGGTCGAGCAGGCCGACCGGCTCGGTTTCCCGCTCATCCTGCTGCCGAACGACGTCGGCTTCGACGACATCCTCAACCAGGTGCTGACCGACATACTCAACCGCCAGGCCGCCATGCTGGCCCGCGTCGAGGAGGCGCACCGGGCCATGGTGCAGGTGGTGCTGGCGGGCGGCGGGCTGGGCGAGGTCACCGCCGAGGTGGCGCAGCTGCTCGACGTGTCGGTCGCGGCCGTGGACGGCGCCGGCCAGGTGCTGGCCACCGCCGGTCCGGCCGACCACGTCGCGGTGCTGCGCGAGTCGATCTCCCGCGAGGGCCCACCGACGTCCCCGGCGCGGACGTCGGGGCGCGGGCGGGCGTTCGCCTCGGTGCCGGTGCTGGCCGGCGGGCACCATCACGGCAGGATCGTCGCCTACAGCCCGTCGGCGGCGATCAGGGACGGCGACGTCGGCATCCTGGAGCGCGCGGCCACCGTCGCCGCGCTCGTCGTCACCCGGCAGGAGGCGGTCAACGCCGTCGAGAGCAAATACCGCGCCGACTTCCTGCGCGACGTGCTCACCGGCCGGGCCGGCAGCATCGAGCGGATCACGGCGCGGGCCAGGGCGTTCGGATGGGACCTGGCGCGGCCGGTGACCGTGCTCGTGGCCGAGCTCGACCCCGACGGCGACGAGCGCAGCGCGCAGGACCGGCTGGTGTCGTGCTGGACGGCGGCCATGAGGCGGCACGACCCGCGGGGGGCGGTGGCCGGGTTCTCGCACGAGGTGGTGGCCGTGGTCGACGCCTCGATCGATGCCACCCGGGTGGCCAAGGACGCGGCCTCGGCGTTCGCCGACGTGCCGCCCGCGACGTTCTCGACCGGCACGTCCCGGCCCAGCCCTGGCGCGGAGACGTTGCCGGAGGCGTACTCGCAGGCGCTGAAGGCGGCCAGGGTGGGCCGCCAGCTGCACGGGCCCGGCGCGGTCGCCCACTTCGACCAGCTGGGCGTCTACCGGCTGCTGTCGCTGGTCAACGACACCGACGAGCTGCACGCGTTCGTCCGCGAGACGCTCGGGCCCCTGGCCTCCGACGACGACGCCGAGAACGCCGACCTGCGGCGCACCCTGCAGGTGCTGCTGGAGACGAACCTCAACGTGGCCGAGACGGCCAGGCGCCTGCACTTCCACTACAACACGCTGCGCTACCGGATCGGCAAGCTGGAGCGGCTGCTCGGCAACTTCACCGACGACCCGCACCTGCGGCTCAACCTGACCCTGGCCCTGCACGTGCTGCGGATGCGGGGCATCTAGGCTTGAGTCTCGTGGACCTGGACTTCGAACTGCAATCCGACTACATCCCGCTGTGCGACCTGCTGAAGTACTGCGGGATCACCGAGACCGGCGGCCTGGCCAAGCAGCTGATCGCCGAGGGCATGGTGCTCGTGGACGGAGAGGTTGAACTCCGCAAAACCGCCAAAATCAGGGCAGGTCAGGTCGTGAGTGGGGACGGATTCTCGATTCACGTCGCGTAGTTCTGGCATGTGCGCGAGGGTTTCACTGGTAGTCGGCGCAGATTTGGCAGATCATGCCCGTGTAGGAGCGTCCGGGCGGGCCTAATGTGCCCGCAACGGAACGTGGCGCCGGCTCAGCGGAAAACCAGCACAAAGGGGCCCTCTCATGGTGTGGGGATGGACCAGACACGGTGACGGCAAACACCTGACGCCCGGAGAGGTGGTCAGACCCGACGAGCGCTTGAGCTGGCCCAGAATGGTGGGCTTCGGCGCGCAGCACGTGATCGCGATGTTCGGCGCGACGTTCGTCTTCCCGATCGTCATGGGGCTGGACCCCAACGTCGCCGTGATGATGTCGGGCGTCGCGACGATCCTGTTCCTGCTGATCGTGAAGGGGAAGGTGCCCAGCTACCTGGGCACCAGCGCGTCCTTCGTCGGCGGCGTGTTCGCCATCAGGGCGGCCGCGGGCGGCGACACCGCCGGCGCCGACGCGATCGTGACCGGCGCGATCCTGGTCGCCGGGCTCGTGCTGGCGCTGGCCGGGCTCGCCATCCACTTCCTCGGTGTGGAGATCATCCACAAGGTCTTCCCGCCTGTGGTCACCGGCGCGGTGGTGATGCTGATCGGGTTCGGGCTGGCGTTCGTGGTGGCGGACGTCTACTGGCCGCAGGACCACTGGATCGCGCTCATCACCATGGTGATCACGTTCCTGGTGATCGTGGTGTTCAAGGGGTTCATCGGGCGGATCGGCGTGCTGATCGGGCTGGTCACCGGGTTCCTGCTGTCGTGGCTGCTGGACCGGGCGGCCGGGCCGGTCACCTCCGTGCTGCCCGGCCAGAACCTGCGGGACGCGGCCGGCAACCCCTGCCCGGTCGAGGGCACGTACTGCGTGGCCACGGCCTTCCCGCACGACCGGGTGAACTTCGACCAGGTGGCCCAGGCCGAGTGGTTCGGGCTGCCGAGCTTCCACGGCCCCGACTTCCGGTTCTCGGCCGTGCTGCTGGTGCTGCCCGCGGTCATCGCGCTCATCGCGGAGAACATCGGGCATGTCAAGGCCGTGGGCGAGATGACGGGCGCGGACGTGGACCCGTACGTCGGGCGGGCGGTGGTCGCCGACGGCGTGGCCACGGTGGTCACCAGCGCGGTCGGCGGCTCACCGACGACGACATACGCCGAGAACATCGGCGTCATGGCCGCCACCAGGGTCTACTCGACGGCCGCCTACTACATCGCCGGCGTCATCGCGATCTTCTTCGGGCTGGTCCCCAAGTTCGGCGCGCTGGTCGCTGCCACGCCGGGCGGCGTGCTCGGCGGCGTCACCGTCATCCTGTACGGGATGATCGGGCTGCTCGGCGCGAAGATCTGGATCGAGAACCGGGTGGACTTCGCCGACCCGGTCAACATGGTCCCCATCGGCGCGGGCATCATCCTGGCCATCGGGCCCGTCAGCCACTTCATCGCCGGGGAGTTCATCCTGGAGGGCATCGCCCTCGGCACCATCGTGGTGCTGGGCGGCTACCACCTGCTGCGGGCCATCGCCGGGCCGTCGCTCAAGCCGGCCAGGAGCGAGGCCGGGTGAAGCCGCCGCCGTTCGAGTACCACGCCCCGCGCGACCTCGGCACGGCGTTGCGGACCCTCGCCGAGGTCCGGGGCAAGGTGCTGGCCGGAGGGCAGAGCCTGATCCCGATGCTCAACATGCGGCTGACCGCGCCTGAGCATCTCGTCGACATCAACCAGGTGGTGTCGCTGGGCGGCATCGAGCGCACGGAGGCGGGTGTGCGGGTCGGCGCTCTGGCCCGGCACTCGGAGGTGGAGCGGGCCGGCGCGCATCCGCTGCTCAGCCGGGCGCTGAAACTGGTCGCCCATCCGGTGATCCGGAACCGGGGGACCGTGGTCGGGAGCCTGGTGCACGCCGACCCGGCCGCGGAGTTGCCCGCCGTACTGGCGGTGCTGGGCGGCTCCGTACGGGTGGCCCGCTGGGACGGAGACACGCGGGCCGAGCGGGACGTGCCCGCCAAGGACTTCTTCGTCGGTCCCATGGAGTCGGCCGTCCAGGCGGGCGAGCTGGCCGTATCGGCATATTTCCCGGCCTTGGGTCCGCGGACCGGGGCTGCTTTCGAGGAGGTGACCCGCAGGCACGGCGACTACGCCCTCGCCGGGGTCTGCGCCGTGGTCACGCTGGACGAGGACGCGTTCGTCACGGCGGCCAAGGTCGCGTGCATCGGAGTCGGGCCGGTGCCGACGGTCGTGGACGTGACAGAGCTGAGCGGGCCGTCTCCCGTCCAGGGGATCGACTGGGGCGTGGCCCAGCTCGTGCATGACGCGATCGAGCCCGAGAGCGACATCCACGCATCGGCCGCCTACCGCAGGCATCTGGTGAGGGTGCTCGCCCAGCGGGCGCTGCGCAACGCGGCCAGGGAGGCGGAGACCCGTGGAGCATGAGATCACGCTCGTCGTGAACGGCGCCGCCAGGCGGGTGAGCGTCCCCGCCCGCCGCCTGCTGTCCGACTGCCTGCGCCACGACCTCGGCCTGACCGGCACCCACGTGGGGTGCGAACACGGCGTCTGCGGCTGCTGCACGGTGCTGCTCGACGGGCAGCCCGTGCGCTCGTGCCTGACGTTCGCCGTCACCGTGGACGGCCGCGAGATCACCACCGTCGAGGGGCTCGCCGGACCGGACGGGCTCTCACCCGTGCAGCGGGCCTTCGCCGAGTGTCACGGGCTGCAGTGCGGCTTCTGCACGCCGGGGTTCCTCTGCACGGTGACCGCCCTGCTGGCGGAGAATCCGGCGCCGACGGAGGAGGAGGTGCTGGAGGGCGTCTCCGGCAACCTGTGCCGCTGCACCGGCTACCAGAACATCGTCAAGGCCGTTCACCGGGCCGCCGAGCTGCTGGCGGAGGAAGCATGACGACGAGATTGTTCGGGGAGTCCGTAGCGCGCAGGGAGGACCCCAGGCTGCTCACCGGACAGGGCCGCTACCTCGACGACCTGGGGCGTGACGCGCTCGCCGCGGCGTTCGTGCGCTCGCCGCACGCGCACGCCCGCATCCGCGACATCGACGTCGGGCCCGCGCTGGACGTGCCGAGGCTCGTCGCCGTCTACACCTGGGAGGACCTGCCCGAGCGGGTGGGCCGGGCGCTGCCGCTCCTCATCCCGCACCCGGCGCTCACGCACGGGCGCACCGCGTACCCGCTGGCCAGGGACGTCGTCCGGCACGTCGGCGAGCCGGTGGTGATGGTCGTGGCCGCCGACAGGTACGCCGCCGAGGACGCCTGCGCGCTCATCGAGGTCGACTACGAGCTCCTCAAGCCGGTCGTCGGCCTGGAGGAGGCCGTCCAGGGCGCCCAGCTCGTGCACGAGGACGTGCCCGGCAACATCGGCGCCCACCTCATCCAGGAGGTCGCCGCCGCCGACGGGCGCGGCGCCCGGGAGGCCATCGAGACCGCGCCGCACACGCTGGCCTTCCGGCTCGACATCGAGCGCAGCGCCAGCATGCCGCTGGAAGGACGCGGCGTGTACGCCCGATGGGACGGCGAGGACCTGCGCGTCTACTCCAGCACCCAGACCTCCACCAGCGTCCGCATGGCCGTCGCCGCCACGCTCGGCCTGCCCCTGCCGAAGGTCGAGGTGATCGCGCCCGACGTCGGCGGCGGGTTCGGCGTGAAGATCGTGCACCCGTGGCCCGAGGAGATCCTCGTGCCGTGGGCGGCCATGACGCTCGGCCGCGAGCTCAAATGGACCGAGGACCGCAGAGAGCACTTCATCTCCTCCGCGCACGAGCGCGGGCAGGTGCAGTACGTGCGCGCCGGGTTCGACGACGACGGCCGGGTGCTCGGGCTGGACGTGACGATCCTGCACGACCACGGCGCCTACACCCCTTACGGGATCATCGTGCCGATCGTCACGTCGACCCAGCTGCTCGGCCCTTACAAGCTCGGGGCGTACCGGGTCGAGTTCAGCGCCGTCTACACCAACACCGTGCAGGTGACCCCCTACAGGGGCGCGGGCCGCCCGCAGGGCGTGTTCTGCATGGAGCGCACCATGGACAAGATCGCGCGCTACCTGGGCAAGGACCGGACCGAGGTGCGGGCGGTCAACTTCATCCAGCCCGAGGAGTTCCCGTACGACCAGCGGATGACGTTCCAGGACGGGCGGCCGCTGATCTACGACAGCGGGAACTATCCCGAGATGCTCCGCATGGTCAAGGAGCTGATCGGCTGGGACGACTTCGAGCCGGCGCCCGGCCGGGGCATCGGGATCGGCTGCTACGTCGAGGGGACCGGGGTCGGGCCGTACGAGGGCGGACACGTGCAGGTGACCTCCGATGGCCGCGTGCACGTGTCCACGGGACTCACCTCGCAAGGCCAGGGACACGAGACGGTGTTCGCTCAGATCGCCGCCAGCGAGCTGGGCGTGCCCATCGAGCGGATCAGCGTGGTCACCGGCGACACGCGCCGGTTCGGGTACGCGGTCGGCACGTTCGCCTCCCGCGCGGCCGTCGTCAGCGGCAACGCCATCGCCCTGGCCTGCAGAAAGGTACGCGAGAAGGCGCTGCGCATCGCGGCCGACGCGCTCGAGGCCGACCCGTCGGACCTGCAGATCACCGACGGCGTGGTGCACGTGGCGGGCGCGCCCACCGCGTCCATCCCGCTGTCCACGGTCGCCGTGCTGGCCAACCCCTTGCGCTACGCCTTCGACGAAGAGGCCGCCAAGGCCACCCAGTTCTCCGGCACCGCCTCCCCGGACCGGCCGCCGGTGGCCGAGGGCGAGGAGCCGGGGCTGGAGGGGCGGGACTACTACTCGCCGATCAGGTCGACGTTCGCGGCGGGCATGCACGCGGCCGTCGTCGAGACCGACCCGGACACGGCCGAGATCAGGATCGTCAGGTACGCGGTCGTGCACGACTGCGGGCGGCTCATCAACCCGATGATCGTGGAGGGGCAGATCCACGGGGGGGTGGCGCAGGGCGTCGGCGGCGCCCTCTACGAGCGCATGGTGTACGACGCGCACGGGCAGCTCGTCAACGCCTCCTTCATGGACTTCCTCATGCCGTACGCCACCGAGGTCCCCCGCGTCGAGACCGCCCACCTGGAGACGCCGTCGCCGCTCAACCCGCTCGGCATCAAGGGCGCCGGCGAGGCCGGGGTCATCCCGGTGTCCGCCGTCATCGCCTCGGCCCTCGAGGACGCCGAGGGCATCGAGATCGACCGCATGCCCATCTCCCCGTCGGAGCTCTTCGACCTGCGTACCGCCCACACCCGATAACCCCGTGCGATGATCGACACCATGCGCGCACCCGACGCCGGACTGACCGCCTTCCCGCATGTCCCGGACGACGTCCGGCTGATCGACCTGGCCTGGAACGCGATCGCCGAGGTGCCCGACCGGGTGGCGGAGCTGGTCGCGCTGGAGGAGCTGCGGCTCGACGGCAACCGCCTGCGCCGCCTGCCGGACCTCTCCCGGCTCACCGCCCTGCGCGCCCTGCACCTCGACGGCAACGAGCTGACGTCCTTCCCGGCCTGCCCGCCGCACCTGGAGACACTCTTCCTGTACGGCAACCGCATCGGCGCCCTGCCTGACCGGCTGCCCCTGGCGCTGCGCCACCTGGCGGCCGGCGGGAACGGCCTGACCGAGGTGCCCGGCTCCCTCTGGAAACTGGCCGGCCTGGAATCGCTCAACCTGGCCGAGAACGCGCTCACCGAGATCCCCGCAGCCATCGGCGGCCTGACCCGCCTCCGCATGCTCGACCTGGGCCACAACCGGCTCACCGCGATCCCGCCCGAGCTCGGCGACCTGTCCCTCACCGACTACCTCTATCTCAGCGACAACCTGTTCACGCACGTGCCCGAGTCGATCGGACGGCTGGACCGGCTCGCTTACCTCAATCTGACCGACAACCGCATCACGCGCCTGCCGGACCCGATCGGGTCCATGGCCTCCCTGGTGGAACTGCGGCTCTACAACAACCGCCTGGAGGAACTCCCTGGCACCATCGGCGGCCTGGCCCGGCTTCGGGAGCTGCACCTGCAGGGCAACGCCCTGACCCGGCTGCCCGCCTCGATCCGCCGGCTCGGCGAGCTGCGCGTGCTGGATCTCCGCAACAATCGCCTGCGCGAGCTGCCGGACGCGATGCCGCCCCAGCTCACCCACGTGGACCTGCGGAACAACCGGCTGCGAGAGCTGCCCGAGTGCCTGGCCGACCTGCCCGCGCTGGAGAAGCTCGACCTGCGGTGGAACAAGCTCGACGGAGATCCCGAGGTCTTGCGGAGGCTGACCGCGCGTGGCAGCGTGATCCTGCGCTGAACCGAGGCGGCCCTTCTATCGGATCACCCGATACGTCAGGTGGGTGACGAGGCGGGTGCCCGAGGGGGCGGCGAGGGGTTCGAGGGTGATGTCCCCGACGTTGTGGAGCAGCCGCTCGCCTCTGCCGAGGATCATGGGCGCGACGTGCAGGCGCAGCTCGTCGATGAGCCCTGCCGCCAGATACTGGTTCACCGTTTCGGCGCCGCCGGCGACGGCCACATCGCGCTCGCCTGCGACCTCACGCGCCTGGGCCATCGCCGACTCGATCCCGTCGGTGACGAACGTGAACGTCGTGCCACCCTTCATCGTCACCCGCTCGCGTGGGTGGTGAGTGAGGACGAAGACCGGCGCGTGGTACGGCGGCTCGTCGCCCCACCAGCCGTTCCAGTCCAGGTCCCAGGCGCCGCGGCCGGGGCTGAACATGTTGCGGCCCATGATGAAGGCACCGGCCGCGGTAATGCCCTCGATCACTGCGGCGTGCTGCTCGGACTCACCGAACATCCATTGGTCGATCCATTGGTGCAGGCGCTCGCCCACGCCGTCGCCGAACGGCTGGTCCAGGCTCTGGTTCGGGCCAGCCACGAAGCCGTCGAGGGACATTGCCATGTCACAAGTGACCTTGCTCATCTCACTGCCTCCTGTGTGGTTCCGGCGCTCGTCTGGCGCCGCCTTCACGGGGAGGTCGGAGCCGTCCTCCTGTTCTCTACATGCCGGCCGGAATCTTTTCAGAATGCGGGTTGCGGCAGGTTGCTGAACCGCGGTGGCAGGCCCTGCGTACCTCCGCACATGACGACATTTCCACGTCTGGCCGCTTTCGCGCTGCTGGCCGGGCTGGTCACTGGCTGTTCCCAGTACGTCGGGAAGAACAGTGACTACGGAGCAGCGGGAAATGCGCAGGCCAACGCCGCCCCCCTCACGGTCGAGCAACTCTCCGCCAAGGTGGGCTGCAAGCCGAAGATGCAGGTCGACGCCGACGAAATCCGTACCGCGTACTGCAAGACCAAGGAAGGCGAGTTCTTCGTCAACACCTTCAAGACCGAGAAGCTCAAGGACGAGTGGATGGACCGGGCGCCCGAGTACAACCCCCATCTGGTGGGCCCCCGCTGGACCGTCCTGGGCCCGCTCGAGGTGCTGGAGGTCATCAAGCCCACGCTCAACGGCGACCTGCACCTGACCGACCACCGGGTCTCGCAGACACCCGCACCCAAGTGAGCGGCGCCGGACGGGCCGGCGCCGCCCACGACGTCAGCGCATCAGCTCGTACTGGGCTCTGACCTCCCCTGGGGAGGCCACCCGGTCCAGGAACATCAGCCCGTCCATGCGGCAGTCGCACGGGTTCTGCTCCCGGGTGTTCTGCGGGTAGCTACCGCCGATCTTGATGCCTCGCGGGTCGGTCGCCGAGGTGACGTCCGGCTCGGGGTCTCCTTCGACGCCCCATGGGTCGCCGGCGACGGTGGAGAAGCCGTCGAGCGGGCGGCCGTTCCGGTAGAGCTTCATCGTCGCGGTGTCAAAGTCGAACGTCGCGGTGAGGAACACCCACTGGTCCCGTGGCAGGATCTCCTGCCACGGCTGGCCGGCGGCGAAGGTCTGTGAGCTGCCGCCGTCCACGCGGCGGGCCAGCGCCACCACGCGCAGCTCGCCGTTCACGGTGATCAGCTCCAGAAGCGCCCTGACGTCATGGCCCTGCGAGTTGCCGCTCAGCACCCCGGCCAGGCCGATCGCGTTGAAGAAGTCGGCCGGGTCGGCGGTGTTGGAGTTGGGCGCGGGACCCGTGCCCTGCATCTTGAACCAGCCCATGATGGTCACGCCCTGGACGGCGTTGAACGCCCGCAGGGTCGGCACGCCGTTCTCGCCGTAGATCCCGGCCTTCCAGTCGTCGTTGCCTGCCGTGGCGGGCTCGACCTGGCGGGTCTGCAGCGCATGCGTGCTGCCCCGGTAGGCGCGGTCGGCCACGCGCATGGCGGCGCCGCCGTTGACGAGCGTGATGTCGGTGCCGGACAGGCCCTGGTCCCGCTCCTTGGCCGGGTCACCGGCCACCGGGTGCTCGAAGTCGTACGCCGCCACCAGGTCGTCACGCAGGCTGGGCAGCACGTCGGGCGGCGTCCACCCGGCCTTGGTGACCTTCCAGATCTTGCCGTTGGCCTTTGACAACACATACAGCTCGCCGGCGGCGTCGCGGCCGAACCGCAGGTCCACCCGGGAGTGGCCGGCCAGGTCCTGCAGGGTGACCTGCTTGCCGGCGGCGTCGACCAGCCGCGGCTTGTAGATGGTGGCCCGGCGGCCGGTCTCCTCCCTCATCTGCGCGGCGACCGTGAAGAACACCTGACCGTCCACGATGTCGCCGAACAGGTATTTCCCATGCAGCAGCGGCAGCTTGAGCCCTCGGTAGACGAAACCGCCGACGACCGCGTGGCCGCTGTCGGACGTGCAGGAGTGGCCGGGCGGCGGGTCGTGGTCGTAGGCCGCCACCGGGTAGGTGTAGCCGAACTCGGCGTCGTTGTCCGGCAGCGTGTAGAGGTGGCAGCGGTCGGCCTTGTTGAACAGGAACGACCCTTCGCGCTCGCTCCACCCCAGGTTGTCCCCGGCGCCGACATCGTAGATCGCCTCGATGGCGTGCTCGCCGATGTGGCCCAGGAACAGGCGGTTGCCGGCCTGCGGGTCCCAGCTGAAGCGGTGCGGGTCGCGCATGCCGTAGGCGTAGATCTCGCCGAGCGCGCCCGGCCGGCTCACGAACGGGTTGCCGGCGGGGATGCCGTAGCGGCCGTTGGCGCCGTTCGTGCCGGACGGGTCGATGCGCAGGATCTTGCCGTGCGGTACGGCCAGGTTCTGCGGGTCGTCGCTGCTGACGCCGCGTCCGCCGTCGCCGGCGGCGATGTAGAGCAGGCCGTAGTCCTTGTCGCCGGGGCGGGCGGCCGGGTTGAAGTCGATCTGCTGGATGCCGTGGATCTGGCCGGAGAAGCCGAGCCTCAGCACCTCCCTGCGGGTGCCGGAGAACGTGCTCGCCTTCGGGTCCGTCGCCGTCCACTCGGTGATCACGCCGTGGAACCTGACGCCCGGCTGGGGCGGCAGGTCTGGGGTCTTGGTGGTGAGCGCGGCACCCCACTCGGTGTGGACGGTGTAGAACGTGCCGTTCCTGCCGAACTCCGGGTGGAAGGCGGCGAAGCCGAAGCCGCTGCCGAGGCCGCGTCCCGAGATGAAGTCGGGTGCGAACGTGGCGCCGACGTCGAGGTACTCACGCGGCCGGCCGCCGCTCTTGTCCAGGAAGTAGAGCTTGCCGTTGAGGTCGTTGACGTACAGGCGGCGCGAGCCGTCGGGGAGCTCGCCCAGGTAGTTGATCCTGGCCCAGCGGACCAGGCGCGGGTCGGTCGGCGCCGGGGTCGTGTCGGTCTTGGGGAAGGAGGCGAACTCCTCGAGCGTCAGCGTGAGGCCCGACGGGGTGGGCTTCTCGGGGATGGGGTCGTCGAGGGGAGTCGGCTCCGCCTGCGCGGTGGCCGGCGAGGCGCATAACGCGGTCGCCAGCAGCACGGCCATCAGGCCTCGGAGGGTTCTGGGCATGCCTCACCACCAAGGGTGTCGATTCACGGGTTCACTGCTCAACGGGCGCGGTGCCGTCACGGACCGGGGTGCCCTTGACGGTCAGGTCGCGCATCCTGCCGATGTTGTCGAACGAGCCGAAGCCGACCCGGCCGGAGGCGAACGTGCGGTCGGTGGCCGTCATCAGCGGGGTCTCGGCGCCATCCACGTAGACCGAGATGCGGCCGGTGTCCGTGCAGTGCGTGACGCGGACGCGGTGCCATGCGGTGTCCGTCACCGCGGGCGGCGCGCCGACCTGGCCGTTCCACTGGTCGTCGATGCGCAGGCGGTCGGCGTTGTTGACGACGAAGATCCCGTTGTGCGGGTAGATGGTGTTGTCCTGAGAAAGGTGCACGTAGTAGAACTCGGTGTCCGACCGGTAGCCGAACACGATGATCACGTCGCGGTTGCTGACGCTGGTCGGCGTGTCCAGGCGGACCTTCGCGTCGATGCGTGCCGAGGCGAACTCAGGGCCGGTCTTGAGCACCGCGTACTCGAAGGGCCGGCGCGGTCCTGGGCGGGCGACCCCGGCCTCGGCGAGAATCACCTGGTCGCCGGGGAACTGCCACTTGGCGGGGGTCACGGGCGCCCAGTGGTGCCCCGCGTCCACGCCCTTCACGCGGGCGTGTCCGAGTGCGCAGTCCTGGGCGGCGACGGCGTGGGCGGGCAATGGGAGTGCCGGGGCGGCCAGGGCGAGTGCGGCCGCGAGGGTGAGAGTGCGAAGGGCTGACATCCGGGCATCCTCTCGCCGGGCGTAAGCGCTTCCGAAAGCGCTTACGTGACCTTCGAGCGGATCGTATCCCGGGGGAAAGGTCTGTCAAGGGGGGTGACGTCAGGGCGGGGGCGGGGCGGTGGAGGCGCGGATGACCAGCTCGTGACGGGTACGACGGCGGCGCGGGCGCGAGGCGGGCGGCTTGAGCACCAGCTCGAAGGCCTCCTTGCCCATCCCCACCATGGGCAGCCTGATCGTCGTCAGCGCCGGGTAGACGTCGCGCGCCACCGGCGCATCGTCGAACCCGGCCACCGAGATCTCCTCCGGCACCCGGCGCCCGTGGTTCAGCAACCACGACAGGGCGCCCACCGCCATCGGATCGTTCAACGCCACCACCGCCGTCAGGTCGGGACGCGCCCGCATGAGCTGCGCGGTCGCCGCCGCGCCGCCCTCCCTGGTGAAGTCCCCGTGCACGACCGGGACCGAGCGCCAGTCGAGCCCGGCCACGTCGAACGCGGTGCGCAGCCCCGCCAGCCGGTCCGCCACGGTGGTCAGGTTGGCCGGGCCGCCCAGCACGCCCAACCGGCGATGGCCCAGGTCGAGCAGGTGCCGCATGAGCGTCACCCCGCCGCCCGCGTTGTCCGGCAACACCGCGTCCACCGGCAGGTGATGCCGGCCGATCACGGCCACCCGGCCGCCCGCCGCCGTGTACGAGCGCACCTCGGCGGCGATGTCGACCTCCGTGGCCGCCTCGATGTAGCCGGAGCCCGCCAGTACGATCTTCGTCACTCGGTGGGCCCGCAGCGCCCGGATCCTGACCAGCTCCGCGCCGGGGTCACGCTGGGTCTGGCTGATCAGCGCCAGGTAGCCGAGGCTCTCGGTCTCGCGCAGCACGCCTCTGGCGATCTCGCCGAAGTAGGGGTCCCCGACGTCGTGCACGATCAGCCCGATGATGGCCGCCTGCCCGCCCGCCAGCGCCCGCGCGTGGCTGTTGGGCACGTATCCCACCTGAGAGGCGACCGCCTGCACGTGGGCCGCGACCTGAGGGCTGACCCCCGTGCTGCCGGTCATGGCACGCGAGGCGGTGGCGAGCGAGACTCCTGCGGCTTTGGCGACGTCCACGAGGCGCGGCGGCCGATGTGCCATACGAACCCCCTTGTCCGGGGCTGAATCCCGTGTAATCGTAACCGAAAGCGCTTCCGAAAGCGCTTACGCGGCACCTCTCCAAACCGGGGGTTCCCTCGATGGCAAGAGTTCTCAAGGGCCTGGCGATCATCTCCATCTGCACATTAGGACTGACCGCCTGCGCCAAGACAGACGAGCCCGGTGGTGCTCAGACGCCGGGTCAGCAGACGGGGCCGGTGAAGATCGGCATCTCGCTCCCGTTGACCGGTGACTTCTCCGAGCCCGGCAAGGGCATCCAGGAGGGTTACCAGGTCTGGGCCGACCAGGTGAACGCCAAGGGCGGCCTGCTGGGCAGGAAGGTCGAGCTGATCTTCCGTGACGACGCCTCCGACCCGAACCGGGTCAGCTCCGACTACGAGTCCCTGATCACCCAAGACAAGGTCAACCTGGTGTTCGGGCCGTTCTCGTCGCGGCTGGTCATCCCGGCGGCGAAGGTGGCGGAGTCGTACAACATGGTGTTCGTGGAGCCGGCCGGGGCCGCCAAGGAGGTCTTCGAGCAGGGCTTCAAGCGGCTGTTCTACGCGGCTCCGGCGATCGCCAGCGATCATTACAACTATCTGGCCGACTACATACTCAAGCTGCCGGCCGACCAGAAGCCGAAGACGGCGGCATACGCGAGCCTGGACGACCCGTTCGCCCAGGGCACCGCGTACGGGCTGCGTGACAAGCTGGCCGCGGCCGGGATCAAGACGGTGGTGGACGAGGTCTACCCGCCGGAGACCACCGACTTCGCGCCCATCGCCGCCAAGATCGCGGCCGCCAAGCCGGACATCGTGGTGGGCGGCACGCAGTTCGAGGACTCGGTGGGCCTGGTGCGGGCGCTGCAGGAGCTGAAGGTGCAGCCCAAGCTGGCGGCGTTCTCGACCGGGCCGACGCTGGCCGAGTTCCCCACCGCGGTGAAGGGGGCGGCCGAACACATCATCTCGCCCGTCGGCTGGTCGGCGACCGCGACGTTCACCGGCAACCAGGACATGGTCAAGCGGTACAAGGAGATGTTCGGCGGCGAGGCCAACGAGGACGCCGCGAACGGCTACACCGTCGGCCAGATCGTCGAGGCGGCCGTGAGCGCGGTCAAGTGCGTGGACCCGACCCCGGAGTGCCAGAACAAGCTGGCCGACCACATCAGGCAGGGCACGTTCGACACGGTCGTCGGCCCGCTGTCCTTCGACGACCAGGGAAGGCCCGAGCAGGCGCACATGATCCAGCAGTACGTCGACGGCAAGATCCAGATCGTCCTGCCGGAGAGCGCCAAGACCGCCGACATCGTCTACCCGAAGAAGGAATGGTGAGCCTGCTCCTGCAGGGACTGGCCCTGGGCGTGCTGACGGGCGGGCTCTACGCCCTGCTCGCCTCGGGCCTGTCGCTGTACTTCGGCGTGATGCGGGTGGTCATGGTGGCGCACCCGGCGTTCCTGTTCCTGGGTGCGTACCTGACCTACACCGTGCACACCGTGTTCGGCCTCGACCCGTTCCTGGCGCTGCCGGTGACGGTGCCGCTGTTCTTCGTGCTGGGCGTGGCGGTGCAGCGGCTGCTGATCGCGCGGCTGGCGCCGGAGAACCTGGCGATGATGTCGGTGCTGCTGACGTTCGGCATCGCGCTGACGATCGAGGGGCTGCTCGGCACGTTCTACACCGGCTCGTACAAGTCGGTCAGCATGGACTACGCCACCCGGTCCCTGACGATCGCCGGCGTGCACCTGCCATACGACAAGATCATCGCGTTCTGGGTCGCCGCGATCACGCTCATCGTGCTGTTCGCGGTGCTGGTCAAGAGCAGGTTCGGGCAGTCGCTGCGGGCCACGATCCAGCATCGGGAGGCAGCCAGGCTGGTCGGCATCCACACCGAGCGCGTGGCCGGCTACGGCTTCGGCGTGGGCCTGGCCACGGCTGCCGTGGGCGGCACGGTGCTGGCGCTGATCACGCCGTTCTTCCCCGCCTCGCACTGGGTGTGGATCGGCAAGCTCATGGCCATCATCGTCGTCGGGGGCCTGGGCAGCGTGATCGGCGCCGCGCTGGCGGCCGTCCTGCTCGGCGTGGTCGAGGGCCTCGTCCTGGTCACCGTGGACGCGACCTGGGCCACGATGATGTTCTACGTCTTCCTCTTCCTGACCCTGCTCGCGCGCCCCCAGGGGTTCTTCGGAGGCCGGCTTGCGCATCGCTTCTAGAGGGCTCCCCCTGCTGGTCGCCGCGCTGGCGATCGCCTATCCGTTCCTGGTGCCCAACTACTACCTCGTGTACGCGGGCGCGCTGACCGTCATGTACGCCGCCATGGCCACCTCCTGGAACCTCCTGGGCGGATTCACGGGTTACGTCTCGCTCGGCCACTCGGCGTTCTTCGGCCTCGGCGCGTACGGCACCGGCCTGCTCGTCGTCCGGGCAGGTGTCCCTTGGGTCGTGGCGCTGCTGGCGTCGGCGCTGCTGGTCACGGTGTTCGCCGTGGTCGTCGGCATCGCGGCGGTCCGGGTGCGCGGCGCGTCCTTCGTGATCGTGTCCATCGCGCTGGTGTCGATGATGAACCTCGTCGTCCAGGGCTGGCGCTCCCTCACCGGCGGCTCGACCGGCCTGCAAGTCCCCTCGCCCTTCCCCGGCCTGCACCGCGGCCAGACGCACATGGTGTTCTTCTACCTGTTCCTGGCGCTGCTCGCGATCGCGCTGGCCTCCTGGTGGTACGTCTCCCGCTCCCGCTTCGGCGCGGGCCTGCGGGCCATCAGGGAGGACGAGGACAAGGCCGAGTCGCTGGGTGTGCCGACCGGGGCGTACAAGGTGACGGCGTTCGCCCTGTCAGCCCTGTTCGTGGCGCTGGCCGGCGGGCTCTACGCGGTCTGGTTCGGCAGCCTCGACCCGATCTTCGTCTTCTCCATCCTCATCGGCTCGTACATGGTGCTGATGAGCCTGCTCGGCGGCGTGCGCCACCTGTTCGGCCCGCTCCTGGGGGCGCTCATCGTGGCCCCCGCAGGGGAGTACTTCCTGATCGCGCTGGGCGAGACGCAGATCCACCTGACCGCGACGGGCCTGGTGCTCGTGCTGGTCGTGCTGTTCATGCCGGACGGCATCCTCGCCCGCTTCACCAGACGGCGCGCCGGGCCGTCCATTCCCGACGAGACGGCCGAGCAGCGACTCCAAGGGGTGGCGCCATGAGCTCGCTGCGGACCGAGGGGCTGAGCAAGTCGTTCGGCGGCGTGCTGGCCGTGGACGGCGCGAGCGTGGAACTGCTCGAAGGGAAGATCAACGGCCTGATCGGGCCGAACGGCTCAGGCAAGACCACCTTCTTCAACCTCATCACCGGCATGATCAAGCCCGACGCGGGCCGGGTGCTCTACCGCGACCGCGACATCACCCGCCACTCGCCGCACCGCATCGCGCACGCCGGCATCGGCCGCACCTTCCAGCTCTGCCGGGTCTTCCCGCGCCTGACGGTGCTGGAGAACATGCTGGTCGCCGTCCGCCGCACCCGCCTGCGCGAGCTGCTGGCCGGCCTGCGCGACAAGGGCGAGGTCGCGCGGGCCCGGCACTGGCTGCGCAGGATGGGCATCGAGCACCTGGAGGACGCCGAGGCCCGCGACCTGTCCTACGGCCAGCAGAAGCTCCTCGAACTGGCCGCCGCCCTCATGGCCGAGCCGGAGCTGGTGCTGCTCGACGAGCCGGCGGGCGGCGTCAACCCGGCGCTGATCGACCGGATCGTCTCGCTCGTGCGCGACCTCAACGCCGAGGGCCGGACGTTCCTGGTCGTCGAGCACAACATGGACATGGTCATGGGCATGTGCGACCACGTCATCGTCTTCGACCGGGGCGCGCCCATCGCCGCAGGCCCGCCGTCCGTGGTGCGGGACGATCCGAAGGTGCTGGAGGCGTATCTCGGTGTCTGAAGTCGTGCTGTCCCTGGAAGACGTCGAAGCCGGGTACGGCAGGGCCGCGCTCGTGTTGCGCGGCCTGAGCATCACCGTCCGCGCCGGCGAGGTCGTCTGCCTCGTCGGCCCGAACGGCGCCGGCAAGTCCACCGCGCTCAAAGTCGCCAGCGGCCTGCTCACGCCCCGGTCCGGCCGCGTGCTGCTGGCCGGCCAGGACGTGACGGGGCTCTCGCCGCAACGCCTGCTCGGCCTCGGCCTGGCCCACGTGCTGCAGGGCCACAGCGTCTTCCGCGAGATGACCGTGGCCGAGAACGTCCGGCTCGGCGGGTTCACCGTCCGCGACCAGGCCCAGTTGAACACCCGCATCGAGACCGTCAAGGAGCTGTTCCCCGTGGTGGCCGAGCGGTGGGGGAGCATGGCCGGGCTGCTGTCCGGCGGGCAGCAGAAGCAGGTCGAGTTCGCCCGCGCCCTCATGCTGGAGCCGAAGGTGGTGCTGCTGGACGAGCCGTCGATGGGGCTCGACCCGCGCAACACGCAGGTGGTCTTCGACCAGATCGACCTCATGCGCCGGACCGGCGTCGCGGTGCTGCTGGTGGAGCAGAACGCGCGCCGGGCCCTGGAGATGGCCGACGTCGGCTGCGTGCTCGACCTCGGCCGCGTGCACATCTCCGGCCCGGCGCGTGAACTGGCCGCCGATCCCCGCCTCGGCAAGCTCTACCTAGGGGGCGCTCCCGCGAGCTGAACCCGCTTCCTGAACACCCAGTACGTCCACCCCTGGTAGACCAGCACGAACGGGAGTGCGATCAGGCCGATCCAGCTCAGCATCGTCAGCGTGTACGACCCGGAGGCGGCCTCGGCCAGCGTCAGCCCGGGCAGCGGCGACACGCGCAACTCCATGAAGACCGCCAGCGTGGTCAGCACGATCGCCGCGGCGGTGGCCGCGAACGCCCAGCCCTCCCTGCGCCGCCAGATCAGGGCCGTCGCCGCGGCCAGCGCCGCCATGGCGGCCAGGGCGGGGAACGTGCCGAGGTTGGACAGCGCGAACACGGCCACCGGGATCACCACGGCACCTGCCCCCAGGGCCGCGCCACGGGCGCGGCGGCGTACCGGGCCGGTGGTCTTGAGCGTCAGGAACACGGCGCCGTGCAGCGCGCACACCGCCAGCGTGAACGCACCGCCGAGCACGGCCGCGGGCGCGCTGTCGAACAGCAGGTCGGCGAAGACCGCGCCCCACAGGAACGCCGCCAGCCCGCTGCCGATCATGATGCCCAGGTCGCACCAGCGCGGATCGTTCACCTTGCCCCGCCACTCCAGGCCGACGCCGCGCACGATCAGACCCACCAGGATGAGCGTGACCTGGAGGTAGAAGGCGCTGAACACGCCCGCGTACCAGGCGGGGAACGCGGCGAACATCGCGCCGACCGCGGTGATCAGCCACACCTCGTTGCCGTCCCACACCGGGCCGATGGTCTGCAGGCTCTGCCGCTGCTCGGCGGCGTTCCTGCTGAGGAGCGGCGCGAGCAGGCCGACGCCGAAGTCGAAGCCCTCCAGCACGAAGTAGCCCGTCCAGAGGAAGGCGATGATGACGAACCAGAGATCGATCATGATGGGTGTCCCTCCTCAGTACATCAGCGACGGCTCGCGCCGCTCGGCCTTGGCGATGATGGGTTCCGGCTCCTCGACGCCCTTGCGTACGTGCCGGGTCAGCAGTACGGCCTCGGCCACGGCGAGTACCCCGTACAGCAGCGTGAAGATCGTCAGCGACGTGGCGACCTCGGCGAGCGTCACCCCCGGCGACACGCTGGAGGCGGTCAGCAACTCGCCCGCGACCGTCCACGGCTGGCGGCCGATCTCACTCAGCAGCCACCCGGCGATCACCCCGGCCAGCGGCAGCGGCAGCGCCAGCAGGAACGCCCGCGACAACCACCGCGGGAAGGCGCGCTTGCGGCGGGTCAGCCACAATCCGAGCACCGACAGGCCCACCGTGGCCAGTCCGAAGACGATCATCACCCGGAACGACCAGAACACGATCGTCTGGTCGGGCCGGTAGTCTCCGGGGCCGAACTGCTGCTCGAAGCGGCGCTGCAGGTCTTCGGTGCCCTGGATGGTGGCGTCGAAGTCGTTGGTGGCCAGGAAGCTCAGGACCTTCGGGATCTCGAGGCCGGGGGCGACGGAGAACGCCGCGCCCGCCGTGTCGCGCTCCAGGCCCTCGGCGGAGGCCAGCTTCATGGGCTGCTGCTCGTACATCAGCTTGGCCGACATGTCGCCGGTGCCCGCGACGACCGCCCCCGCGATGGCGGTCATCACCAGCGCCGCCCGCGCCGCGCTGCGCCACATCTCGGCCCGCGTCTTCAGCAGCCAGTAGCCGCTCACGGCCAGCACGAACCCGCCCGCCACGATGAACGCCGCCCCGATCACGTGCGGCACCTGGGCCAGCGCCGTGGAGTTCGTCAGCACCGCCCACAGGTCCGTCATCCTGGCCTTGCCGTCCACGACCTCGTAGCCGACCGGGTGCTTCATCCAGGCGTTGGCCGCGAGGATGAAGTAGGCCGACAGGTTGGACCCGATGGCCGCCGCCCAGATGCACGCCAGGTGCACCTTCTTCGGCAGCTTGTCCCACCCGAAGATCCACAGCCCCAGGAACGTGGACTCCATGAAGAAGGCCAGCAGCGCCTCCATCGCCAGCGGCGCCCCGAAGACGTCGCCGACAAACGTGGAGTATTCACTCCAGTTCATGCCGAACTGGAACTCCTGCACGATGCCGGTCACCACGCCCATGGCGAAGTTGATCAGAAACAGCTTCCCGAAGAACTTCGTGAGCTTCAGGTAGTGCTCTTTCCCCGTACGGTGCCAGGCCGTCTGCAGGCCGGCCACGAAGATCCCCAGACCGATGGTCAGGGGCACGAACAGAAAGTGGTAAACGGTGGTCACCCCGAACTGCCACCGCGCCAGGTCAAGTGCGTCCATCATCCCCGTCGACTCCTGAGCTCTACAAGCTGTAGTTCATCTACTTAAAGTAGTACTACAAGCTGTAGAGCAACGCGATGCGACCTTGGTCACATCGCTGTGCGTGCTGGTTGCCGGGTATCGAGAATGCCCGGTGGAGGCGGGCCGGGGCGTCCCCCGGCGGGTTGATTCATCCGTACGCCCCTCGGCGGACCGTCTGGCAGGTGTTGCCCTTATCCGGGCTGGTCGTGGCTGCTTAGATGGGCGGCATGAAAGTGGCGGGCAGCGCCGTGATCGGCGTTCAGCGGGATCAACTGTGGGCGGCGCTCCAGGACCCGGCGGTGCTGGTGCGCACCATTCCGGGGTGCGAGCGCCTGGAGGAGTGCGGGCCGGACACCTATCGGATGACGGTCAACGCGGGGGTCGCGTCCGTCAAGGGCGTTTACCAAGGGGAGGTCGTGCTGGCGGATCCGCTGGCGCCCGAGAGCTTCACGCTCAAGGCCCGTGGGCAGGGGGCGCCGGGGACGGTGGACGCCACCGTCCAGGTACGGCTGAGCGAGATGGACGGTGGGACCCGGGTCGACTACGACGCGGACGCCGTGATCGGCGGGATGATCGGCGGGGTCGGGCAGCGCATGCTCGGCTCGGTGGCCAAGCGGACGGCGGGGGAGTTCTTCGCCGCCGTGGAGGAACATCTGTGCGCACCTGCGGCTCCCGGCCTGGCCCTCGCCGCGGACAGGGTCGCGGTCCCGGCGAGCGCCGTCCCGGCGGGCTCTGCGCCGAGTGTGCTGGCGGGCGAGCGCACTGGTGCGGCGGGTGAGGCCGGTGCCGCCGGGGCCGTTTACGAGCGGCCGCCCAAGCGGCACACCGAGACGCGGCCGTGGGTGATGCTGGCGTCGTTCGGCATGGGGGCGGGCATCGCGCTCACGAGCGTCGCGATCGGCTGGGTTCTCGGCCGCGCCTCCCGCCGCTCCCGCCCCTGACGTCCAACGGGGCTCTAGAGGAAAAGGATCTCCAGGCGTAGCGTGGCGGGTATGCGGCAGGCACACGCGGAGGACGCACGGACAGAAGCCAGGCGAATCGTACGCAATCTGCTCGGCGAGGAGCGTCCCACCGCCGAGACCCTGATCGGTGACGTGCGCCCCGTGCTCGGGGACGAGCGGACCGACCGCACGCTCGAACTCGCCCTCGGCGCCTCGCTCACCAGGCGTTCCGCCGAGCTGGCCGCCCTCGCCGCGCTGCTGGTGGGCACCCGCGAGCTGGGCGCGGACTGGTGGGCGCGGTCCAGGGGCGGCAAGCTGCCGCCACCGGACGAGGTGGTGCGCACGGCCGTCGCGATCGAGCCGTGGACCGACCTGACCGCGCTGGAGATGCTGGCCGCCTGGATCTCCGACGACGCCGCCGACCAGCTGTGGGGCCAGCCCGTCGCCCGGGTCGACCTCAACTCCTGGCAGGCCGAGGACCGGTTCGACCTGCTGCCAGGCGTCAAGCCAGGGCAGCGGCTGGTGGTGCACTTCGACGCCGGCGGGCGGCTCGACGCGGTCGTCACCCGGCGGGCCGACGAGGATCTCGGATCCAACCTCGACTTCCACTCCCTGCGGTACTCGCAGCCCGCCGAGGCGCAGTGGAGCTGGGGGGTGGCGGCCGGCCTCGGCCCGCACCGGCTGCCAGGGGAGAGCCCCGACCCTTACGCCCGCGAGGTGCCCGCCGCCGCCGTGGGCATCCTGCGTGCCTGGGCCCTGCGTCACGGCGCCTCGCGCGAGCAGCTCGGTGAGCGCTGGAAGACGGTCGGCGACGTGGTGGCCGCCATCGAGCGGGTGGACTGGATGTGGCGCAGCGGCGAATGGTTCGGGTGGTGGCGCGGCGCGTCGGCGCTTGTGGACGACTCGGCCTACCTGCCGTACCGGCTGGAGGAGCTGGCCGCCGGCTGAGCGGCGCGGGAGCATCGCGGAGCCGGCCGCCGGCTGAGCCCTCGCCGGGCTAGTTGGGTGAGCCCTCGCCCAGCAGCCCGGAGCGGTGGTGGCGCCGGCAGAGCACCTGATAGCGGACGGGGGAGGCATCGGTGTCACCGATCACCACCTGTTCGCCGGTCCGCACCATCGCCCCGCCCAGGACCCTGGCGTTCAGCAGCCCAGGCCGTCCGCACCAGCACAGCACCTCGACCTGCAGCCTGCACACCTCGTCGGCCAGCTCGAAGAGCCGCTGCGCCGCCGGGAACATCACGGAGCGGAAGTCGGAGGCCAGCCCGAACGCGTACACGTCCACGCCGTGCTCGTCCACCAGGTCCGCCAGCTGCTCGATCTGCTCGACCGTGTAGAAGCACGCCTCGTCGCAGATCAGATAGTCGACCCGGGTTCGCATCCCCGTCACCAGCCGTACGAGGTCGAGCGAGTCGTCCACCTCGATGGCCTCCAGCCCGAGCCCGATCCTGCTGGTGACCTTCGGCCCGCCCGACCGGTCGTGCTTGGTCAGCACAAGGCCGCGCCGGCCTTGCCGTCCATGGTTGTAGTTCATCTGGAGCGCGAGCGTCGACTTCCCGCAGTCCATGGGCCCGAAGTAGAACTTCAGTACAGCGTCCCTGGCAGCAGACGGTACGGCAGACAAGGCAGACGATTCGGTCACGGGGCGCCAGCTTAGCGGCTTGGCTTGTTCCATGACCTCGTGGGACATTTTCCCCCTGAGGTTTCAGGAGGAACTATGGTCACCGATAAACCACCGGCGCTCGACGCGATGATGAAGCAGGACGACCTCACGGCCGCCCAGGCGGATGCCACCCGATGGCGTTACGGCTTCCTCGTCGTCGTGGTGGGCATTGTCGCGGTCCTGGTCGCCTTCGGCGCCGCCGTGTTCGCCACGCGGGAGTTCGCCCCGTTGTTCGCTGGTGTGGCGGGAGTGATCGGTACCATAATCGGTGCATATTTCGGGGTGCAGGCGGGGCAGTCGGGAAAGGCGAGGGTCGAAGCTGAACTCGCCAGATCTCAGGAGATGGTGATCCGGCTGGCGGCGTACGTCGGCACGGAAAACGCGCCCCGAGTCATCGACGAAGTGCTCGGCCGACGCCGAAGCTGAGGAGCCATGCGTAGCGTCCGTATCGGAGTGGACACCGGAGGCACATTCACCGACGTAGTCGCGGTGGACGAGCAGACCGGTGAGATCCTCACCACGAAGACCCCCTCGACCCCCGCCAACCCTGCGGACGGATTCCTCGCGGGCATCGCCAAGCTGGGCGAGCTCGACGTCGGCTCGATCGTGCACGGCACCACGGTGGCCACGAACCAGCTGCTCGAGGACCGGATCGCGAACCTCGGGTTCATCACGACCGAGGGCTTCGAGTTCATCCTGGAGATCGCCAGGCAGAGCGTGCCCGACGGTTACGGCAACTCCTACTTCTGGGTCAAGCCGCCCAGGATCGTTCCCGTGCACCTGGTGAAGACCGTCGGCGGGCGGCTCGACCACCTGGGCAACGAGGTGTGGCCGTTCTCGGAGGAGCAGGCCGTCGAGGTGGCCCGCTGGTTCCGCGCCAAGAACATCACCGCGATCGGCGTGTGCTTCCTGCACTCCTACGCCAACCCCGAGCACGAGCGCCGCATGCGCGAAGTGCTCTGGCGCGAGCACCCGGAGGCGGTGATCTCGTTGTCGAGCGACGTGCTGCGCGAATACCGCGAGTACGAGCGCTCGGTGACCACCCTCGTCGACGCGGCCGTCAAGCCCGCCATGCGCGGCTACATCGCCAGCCTCTCCACCCGCCTGGGCCGGCCGTTCTCCGTCATGAAGTCCAACGGCGGCATCCTGTCGGCGCGCGAGGTCGTCAACCAGCCGATCACCACCGTCCTGTCCGGGCCGGCGGCGGGCGCGCTGGGCGCGGCGCTCATCGCCTCCACGGCTGGGCACAAGTCGGTGATCACGCTGGACGGCGGCGGCACCTCGACCGACGTGGCCGTGGTGATCGATGGCGAGCCGTCCATCACCACCGAAGGCGCCATCGGCCGCTACCCGTGCAAGATCCCGATGATCGACATCGTCACGGTGGGCGCGGGCGGCGGCTCGATCGCCTGGATCTCGCCCGAAGGCACGCTCAAGGTCGGCCCCAGGTCCGCCGGCGCCGACCCGGGACCGCTCTGCTACGGCAAGGGCGGGACGGAGGTGACGGTCACCGACGCGCACGTGTTCCTCGGCCGCATCCCGCCGCACCTGCTCGGCGGCGAGATCCCGCTGAACGCCGACGCCGCTCGCACCGGCATCGAGGGCCTGGCCGACAAGCTCGGACTCAGCCCGGAGCGCACCGCGACCGGGATTCTGGAGATCAGCGCGTTCAACCAGAGCAACGCGATCCGGCAGCTCACCGTCAAGCGGGGGCTGGACGTGCGGGACTTCCCGCTGGTGACGTTCGGCGGGTCCGGGCCGCTGCTGGCGTGCCGGCTGATCGACATCCTGGGCCTGCCCTCGGTCGTCATCCCGCGCGACCCTGGGAACGTTTCAGCGTTCGGGCTCCTCACGGTGGACGTCAAGAACGACTACGTCCGCACGTACGTCACCCGCGACCTCTCCCTCGGCAAGGCCGCCGAGATCTTCCACGACCTGGAGCATCAGGCGGGCGAGGCGCTGGACCGCGAGGGCTTCGACGACCCGGTCTACGTCCGCAGCGCCGACCTGCGCTACTACGGCCAGGGCTACGAGGTCCGCGTCCCGGCCCCGGTCGGCGAGATCGACGGCGACTGGCACGCCCAGGTGATCGACCGCTTCCACGAGGCCCACGAGAAGCTCTACGGGTACGCCTACCGCGACGACCCCCGCCACGGCGTCGAATGGGTGAACCTGCGCGTCTCCGGCGTCGGCCCCATCACCCGCCCGACCCTGCGCCCGCTGGACAAGCCCGGCCCGGGCGCCACCGCCGTCCGTCCCGTGCACTTCGACGAGACCCGCGACACCCCGATCCACCAGCGGGCCGCGCTCGGCGCCGGCGCCAAGGTGTCGGGCCCCGCCGTGATCGAGGAGTACGGCTCGACGATCCCCGTCCACCCCGGCTTCACCGCCACGGTGGACACGTACGGAAACGTGGAGATAAAGCGTGACTGATCCCATTCTCATCGAGATCGTCGAGGGCACGCTGGCCTCCGTCGAGAAGGAGGTCGAGACCGCCATCGCGCGGACGGCGCGCTCGCCGATGATCCGCGACGCGCACGACTTCCGCGCCGGCATCCACGACGTGCACCTGCGCAAGCTGACCGGCCGCTCCTACAGCGCGCTCGTCCAGCCGATCGTGCGTGACTTCCCGATCGAGACGATGAAGCCCGGCGACGTCTACTTCCACAACGACGTCTACCTCTCCGAAGGCGGCATCGGCCACCTGCCCGACCTGTGCGTGACCGTGCCGGTGTTCCACGAGGGCGAGGTCGTGGCGTTCGTGCAGGCCTTCGGCCACCACGACGACATCGGCGGCGCCGTGCCGGGCTCGATGCCCTCGCACGCCCGCTCGGTGTTCGAGGAGGGGCTGATGGTCCCGCCGATCAAGCTGTGGGACGAGGGCGTGCCGAACGAGGCCGCGCTGCGCATCATGACCCGCAACTCGCGCATGCCCGACTCGCTCGCCGGCGACCTGGACGCCGAGTGCTCGGCCTGCCTGATGGGCGCCCGCCGCCTGGCCGAGCTGTTCGAGCGGTACGGCAGGCAGGCCATCGAGGAGTGCTTCGACGCGATCATCTCCAAGACCACGGAGACGTTCCGCAGGGAGCTGCTGTCGAAGATCCCCGAGGGGACGTACGTGTGGGAGGACTACGCCGAGCACGACGGCGTGGACGAGCCCCGCCTGCACGCCCAGCGCATCACGCTGACCGTCGACCACGCGGCGGACTCGCCGCTGACGATCGACTTCACCGGCACGTCCCCGCAGGCCAAGGGCCCGATCAACCACGCCGGGGACTACGCCGACGGCGTGTTCCTGAAGAAGTGGCTGGCGCCCGTGCTGCGCAACCTCGCCGAGACGCCGGAGCGGATGGCGGAGCTGGACGTCAACGAGGGCGTGGTGCCGCTCATCACGATGATCTTCCCGGAGAAGGGCACGCTCCTCACCCCGATCTTCCCCGCCCCCACGAACGCCCGCACGTTCGTCATCCTGCGCCTGCTCGGCGTGCTCGCCGGCGTCCTGGCGAAGGCCACGGGCGGGCGGATGCCGGCCGACCAGGAGACGATCCGGTACACAGGCGTGTACGGGACGGGCGTGGACGGGCAGCCGTACCTGATGCGGGAGGTGCTCGGCGGCGGCTCAGGCGGGCGCTGGTACGCCGACGGCGAGGACACCATCCACGTGGTGCCCGACTCGCGCAACATCCCGGTCGAGTTCGCCGAGGCGCGCTGGCCGTTCCGGGTGGAGCGGCTGGCATTGGCCTGCGATTCCGGCGGGCCCGGCATGTTCAGGGGCGGGCTCGGCTACGACAAGCACATCAGGATGCTGCGGGACGCGTCGTACATGTCCATCGCGGATCGGTCCATCCTGTCCTGCTGGGGCGTCAACGGCGGCCTCGCCGGGCGGCCGTTCCGGGTGGAGATCGGCGGCAAGGAGATGGAGGGCCTGGTCGACGACCACCCGGTCCAGGCCGGCGAGGTCATCCGCATCCGGACCACCGGGGGTGGGGGCTGGGGGTCGCCGTACGACCGGGATCCGCGGGCGGTGGCGGCCGACGTCCGGGACGGCAAGGTCTCCATCGCCGGCGCTCTCGGCGACTACGGGGTCGTGCTGGACGGGGACCGCATCGACGAACAGGGCACGGCCGAACTCCGCGCCACCCTCCGGCCGCCGGCGGACCGGTTCTTCGACCGGGGGCCTGGCTACGCCAAGCTCTCAGGTGGGCGGAGTCTCGCAGAGGTAGACGAATTGTGAGGTGTTCATCACCCTACGTGAAGGGTGGGGATAGCATGATCGCGACGACAGCTGCTGCGCTTGTCGTGGTGCGACCCAGTGTCAGAGCCCCTGCTGTGGCTGCCAGACATCGTTGTGGGTGCGATGTGTCTCGCGGAGCGTGGCGACCGTAGGTTCTGGAGTCAGGTCGAGGCCGACTTGCTCGTGCACCGCATCGACGCCCGCTGAAAAAAGCGCGGCGCCCGGGCTTCCGGCGTCCGGCGGTCCACCCGGGCCCACTTCCCTCCCCCCGTAGGAGGCGGCGGCTAAAGCGTAGCGGCTCACCCCTTGTCGAAGCTCGCGTAATAAGTAGCCGCCATGTCCTCGTCCCCATGCCCCTGGGCCTCCGCCCGCCGGAAGCGTTCCCCGGCCGCCTCCACCACGTCCAGCCGGACCCCGGCCGCCTCCCCGGCCCGCGTGATCAGCCGCGTGTCCTTCTCCGCGTTGGACACCGTGAAGCTGGGCGTGAAGTCGCCCTCCATGATGGCCTTGGACTTGGCCTGGAAGTAGGCGTTGTCCAGCGGCCCGCCGCTGATCACCTGCCGGACCAGGTCGGGATCGAGCCCCAGGCCTTTGGCGAGGGCGAGGGACTCGGCGATGACGGCGGTCAGGGAGATGGCGTAACTCACCGCGGCGAGCTTCAGCTTGGAGGCCGCGCCGTCGGCACCGGACTCGCCGAGCCAGAGCGTGCGCTGGCCGACCGCGGCGAAGACCGGCTCCAGCGCCTGCTGGGCGGACTGCGGCCCCGCGGCCAGGATGATCAGCTTGCCCTGCTCGGCCGGCTGCTTCGTGCCCTGCACCGGCGCGTCCACGAACGTCAGCCCGTGCTCGCCCGCCAGCGCCGCCAGCCCGGCGACCGCGTCGATCCCGACCGTGCTCATTTGCGCCCAAACCTGCCCGGACCGCAGCCCGGGCGCGGCGGCGGTCATCGCGGCGCGTACCGCGTCGCCGTCGCTCAGCATCGTGACGATCACGTCTGCGCCCTCGACCGCCTCGGCTGGAGACGCGGCCACCACCGCGCCGTCGGCTTCCAAGGGCTCGGCCTTGTCTCGAGTGCGGTTCCACGCCGTGACCGGCAGGCCGGATTTGACGAGGTTGCGGGCCATGGGAGCGCCCATGAGGCCGGTTCCGAGAAATGCGACAGAGGTCATGGGATCACCCTATGAAGAACGGGGAAGCGACCCGCGCCCGGGGGACCGGTAAGCCGACTGGAACAAGGTCTTAACGGCGGGGAAACACCGCAGGAGTGCACTGAGGGGGACTCACCGAGAGCGTGAGGCGCACCTAGGGTTCCGCCGGTTCCACGGGTCTGGTCCGAGAGGTGCAGGCGGCCTGTGCCGGCCGCTCCACGGCGGGACAAAAGCCCGGGAGGTCAGCCAACGCCTGGCTGCCTTCCGGCCGGGCGACGATCTTCGGAGCTCGAATGCACTGGCACCCCCGCAAACTCCACGACGACTACGGACCCGAGGCGCGCTTCGCCGTCGAACGCGAGGCCGAGCTGCCCACCACCGCCTGGGACCGCGAGGTTGCCCGCGCCCTGGAGCTGGGCCTGCAGGGCGCCGACTCCATCGTGGACCGGCGCATCCCCACCTTCTCGCGCGGCGAGCTGCCGCACTTCGCGGGCATCAACACCTTCCTCAAGGCCCCGTACGTCGAGGACGTGCGCACCTGCGGCGACTACGACGTGGCCGTGCTCGGCGCGCCGTTCGACGGCGGGACCACCTATCGCCCCGGCACCCGGTTCGGGCCGCAGGGCATCCGCCGCATCTCGGCGCTGTACGGGCCGTACAGCTTCGAGCTCGGCGTGGACCTGCGCGAGTCGATCACGATGGCCGACCTCGGCGACATCTTCACGATCCCGGGCAACATCGAGAAGACCTTCGACCAGATCTCCAAGGCCGTCTCCCACGTGTACGCCAGCGGCGCGTTCCCCGTCGTCCTCGGCGGCGACCACTCGATCGGCTACCCGACGGTACGCGGCGTCGCCGAGCACCTGTCCGGAAATCTCGGGATCATCCACTTCGACCGGCACGTCGACACCCAGGAGACCGACCTCGACGAGCGCATGCACACGACGCCGTGGTTCCACGCCACCGACCTCCCCAACGTGCCCCCGCAGAACCTCGTCCAGATCGGCATCGGCGGCTGGCAGGCCCCCAGGCCCGGCGTGAAGGTCGGCCGCGAGCGCGGCACCACCATCATGACGGTCACTGACTGCGTCGAGATGGGCATCGAGGCCGCCGCCGAGAAGGCGCTGGAGGTGGCCTGGCGCGACGCCGAGGCCGTGTGGCTGTCGTTCGACGTGGACTGCCTGGACGCGGCGTTCGTGCCGGGGACCGGGTGGCCGGAGCCTGGCGGGTTCCTGCCGCGGGAGGTGCTCAAGTTCATCCAGATCATCGCCGACGCGGCGCCGCTGGCCGGGATCGAGGTGGTCGAGTGCAGCCCGCCGTACGACAACGCCGACATCACCTCGCTGATCGCCACCCGCGTCATCTGCGACACGCTCGGCTGCCTGGTCCGCTCCGGTCACCTGCCGTCCAAGAAGAAGGAGGCCGCGTCATGATCCGCCGGCTCCTGACCGCCGCACTGCTCGTCGTCTGCGCCGCCTGCGGCGGCGGCCAGCCGGCCGCGCCCACGGGCTCTGCCGGCAAGGCCGTCACCCTGGGTTTCTCCGCCTGGCCCGGCTGGTTCCCGTGGCAGGTCGCCCAGGAGAAGGGGCTGTTCGCCAAGCACGGCGTCACCGTCGAGCTGAAGTACTTCGACAGCTACACCGACAGTCTCACCGCCCTCGCCACCGGCAACATCGACGCCAACAGCCAGACGCTCAACGACACGCTCGCCTCCGTCTCCGGCGGGGCCAAGCAGACGGTCGTGCTGGTGAACGACAACTCCACCGGCAACGACCAGATCATCGCCAAGCCGGGCATCACGTCGGTGGCGCAGCTCAAGGGCAGGACGGTCGCCGCCGAGCAAGGGACCGTGGACCATTACCTGCTGCTGCTCGCCCTGCGCAAGGCCGGGCTCAAGCAGAGTGACATCACGTTCAAGCCATTGCCCACGGATGCGGCGGCGGCCGCGTTCAAGGCGGGGCAGGTGGACGCGGTCGGGGTGTTCGCGCCGTTCACGACGACCGCGCTGGAGCTGCCCGGCGCCGCCGCCATCGCCACGTCCAAGGACTTTCCCGGGGCGATTCCGGACCATCTGGTGGTGTCGCGTTCTCTTGCCGCCGACCGGCCCGAGGTCGTGCAGGGGCTGGTGAAGACCTGGTTCGACACGCTGGCCTGGATCGAGGCGAACAAGGCGGAGGCTCGTACGATCATGGCCAAGCGGGCGGGGGTGAGCGAGCAGGCCTACGCCGAGTACGACGCCGGGACCACGATCTTCTCGCTGGCCGACAATCTGGAGGCGTTCAGCTCGGGGAGCCTGGAGAAACAGGCCAAGGAGATCGGCGCCTTCTTGACCGAGTCGGGCCTCGCTGACACGGCGCCGCCGCTGGACGGCCTGCTGGATGCGCGCTTCGTCCAGGGGGTGTCGTCATGAGCGGTCCGCCGGTCCGTGCGGCATCCGCCCAGGGTGCCGGATCGACCCCCGCGCCGTTGGGTGCGCAGCCTTCGAGGGAGCCGGCGCCGGGTGCCGGGCATGCGAGCGAGCGGCGGTCGGGAGACCGCGCCGATTGGCCGCCGCTCCCGAAACGCTCCACCCGTGGCCTGCGCCGCACGGGCGCCTCACCGCTCGCCCGCCTGCTGCACCGGCGATCGGCGGATGGCGGCATGCGGGTGTTGCCTGGGCGGGCGCGGTGGGGGCTGAGGGCCGTGGCGGTGCTCGTGCCGCTGGCTCTCTGGTGGGCCGTCAGCTCCATGGGCGTCGTCGACCCGACCTTCCTGCCCTCGCCCGCCGCCGTGGCCCAGGCGTTCGCCGAGATGGCGGCCGGCGGACAGCTGCTGTCGGACGCCGCCGCCAGCCTGGGCAGGGTGAGTGCCGGCTTCGGGCTCGCGGTGGCGATCTCGGTGCCGCTGGGCATGGCCATGGGCACCTCCCAGGTCGCGCTGGCGCTGCTGGAGCCGGTGATCGGGTTGCTGAGATACCTGCCGGCTTCCGCGTTCATCCCGCTCCTGATCATCTGGCTGGGCCTGGGTGAGCCGTCCAAGATCGCGATCCTGGTCATCGGGGTGGTGTTCTTCAACACGCTCATGACGGCCGACGCGGTCCGTGCCGTGCCGGCCGAGCTGCGCAGGGCCGCCGCCACGCTCGGCGCGACCGGCGGCGAGGTGCTGCGCAAGGTCGTCTGGCCGTACGCGCTGCCCGGCATGCTCGACGCGATGCGCGTCAACGCGGCGGCCGCGTGGAACTTCGTGGTCGTCGCCGAACTGATCGCCGCCGAGTCCGGGCTCGGCTACCGGATCGTCCGCGCCCAGCGCTTTCTCCAGACGGACCGCATCTTCGCGGTGCTCGTGGTGATCGGTGTCATCGGCCTCGCCATCGACGTCGGGTTGAGGCTGGCCAGGGCCAGGGTGGGGAGGTGGGTGGGGTGACGCTCGTGCTGCGCGACGTCGTGAAGGAGTACGCCGGCCGCCGCGTCCTCGACGGCATCGGCCTGGAGGTGCGGCGCGGCGACTTCCTGTGCATCGTGGGCGCCAGCGGTTCGGGCAAGTCCACGCTGCTCAGCATGATCGCCGGGCTGGAGCCGGTCACCGGCGGCACGATGGAGCTCGACGGCGTCGCCGTGAGCGGTCCGGGCCCCGAGCGCGGGCTGGTGTTCCAGTCGGGGGCGCTGTTCCCGTTCCTCACAGTGGCCGAGAACGTCGCCTTCGGCCTGCGGTTGCTGCCCCTGCCCGCCGCCGAGCGCGAGCGGCGCGTCCAGTGGTACCTGTCGGAGGTCGGGCTGACGGCCCTCGCGCACGCGTTGCCCAGGCAACTGTCGGGCGGCCAGCGGCAGCGCGTGGCGATCGCCCGGGCGCTGGCCTGCGAGCCGTCCATCCTGCTGCTCGACGAGCCGTTCGGCGCCCTCGACGTGCAGACGAAGGAGGACATGCAGGTTTTCCTGCACCAGGTGTGGCGGGACACCGGCGCGACCGTCCTCATGGTCACCCACGACGTCGAGGAGGCCGTGCTGCTGGGGAGGCGCGTGATCGTGCTCACCTCCGACCCGGGGCGGGTGGCGGCCGAGTTGCCCGTGCCGCTGCCGGACCGCCGGGAGATCGGGCTCAAGCGGACGCCAGACTTCCTCGACCTCCGCGCGACGGTCGAGGACCTCATCAGGGGACGAGTGCCAGTACGAGATTAGTTCCTATGCCGTAATTCGGTATTGACGCGAAACACGGCGGCTTTCTAGGTTTCGGTCATGACCTTAATAAAACGCTTACTGGCGTGCGGCATGGTGACCGCCCTCGCCGTGCTCGGCGCCGCCGCCCCGGCGGCCGCGTCGGCGCCCCGCGTGGAGGATCTCGGCGTCCCCCTGGAGGACGTGCTGCTGATCGGCGGCGTGGTGGCTTCGGGACCCGGCGGCCGGACCGTGCTGTGGGGCGCCTCCTCGGGCGCCCCCGCCCACCTCAACGCCGTCGATCCCGCCACCGGAGCCGAGGTGGCCAGGCACGACCTGCCGGGCGCCGCCGGCTCCTGGGCCGTGGACGCCGCTCCGGACGGCGGCGTCTACATCGGCACGTACGGCGACGGCCGCCTCTACCGCTGGACGGACCAGGGCGGCGTCCAGGACCTCGGCAGGCCCCTGCCCTCGGAGAACTTCATCTGGTCCGTCGCCGCGGGCGAGGGCGCCACCGTCTACGGCGGCACCTCGCCGGGCGGCCGCCTGTTCGGCTACGACCCCGCGACCGGCGTACGCGACTACGGCCGGCTCTCACCCACCCACGCCTACGTCCGCAGCGTCTCCTACGCCGGCGGGAAGATCTACGCCGGCACCGAGGCCCCCGCAGCCGTCTTCGAGATCGACGCCGCCTCGGGCGCGACCCGGCAGCTCCCTATGCCCGACGGCCTGGACCCGGCGGGCAAGTGGGCCTACGACGTCAACGTCGCGGCGGGCTTCCTCTATGTCCGCTTCGGCGGCGCGAGCCCCGGACCGCTGCACGTCTGGGACATCGCCGCCGGCCAGTGGACCGACATGCTCGACGCCGCGCACGGCCTGGACGTCTCGCCCCCGGACGACCAGGGTGCGGTCTACCTGGTCAAGGGCGGTGAGCTGGTCCGTTACGACCCCCGGACCAAGGCCACGACGGGGACCGGGGTGCCCATCACCGGCCGGGTGGCCAACACGCGCGGCATCGGCTGGGCCGAGCTGGGCCTGCCGGACTATCCGGGCAAGAGCGTCGTCGGCCTGCTCTGGCGCGGGCTGATGTTCCGCTACAACCCGCAGACCGGCGCGAAGTCGTTCGTGCAGACGGGTGTCAAGGGCGAGCCCATCGACGTGACCGCGCTGGCGGAGGGCCCCGACGGCCGCATGTACGCCGGCGGCTTCCTCAACGGCGGTTTCGCCGCCCTGGACCCGGCGACGGGCAAAAGGGAGGAGTTTCACACGTTCTCCCAGAGCGAGGACATGACCGCGCACGACGGCAAGCTCTACATCGGCGCCTATCCCGAGGCCAGGGTGTACGCCTACGACCCGGCGCTGCCGTGGAACAGCACCGAGTACTCGCCGAGCCCCGAGCCCGGCCCGGCGGCGAACCCGGCCCGGCTGTTCGACCTCGCCGCGGACCAGCAGATCAGGCCTCGGGCACTGGCGTCGGCGGGCCGCTACCTCGCCGCGGGCACCATGCCCGACCTCGGCCACCTCGGCGGTGTGCTGGCCATCTGGGATCCGCGGACCGGGACGCTCAAACACGCCCAGCGCAACGTGGTCAAGGACCAGAGCATCGTCTCGCTCGCCTACCGCGACGGCGTGCTCTACGGCGGCACCTCCATTTACAGCGGCCAGTCGGCCACACCGCCGACCCAGCCGGAGGCCAAGCTGTTCGCGTGGTCGGTGAAGGAGAACCGGCTGCTGTGGGAGATCGTCCCCGCCCCGGGCAAGCCCGCCGTCCCGGCCCTGACGTTCGACGACCGCGGGCGGTTGTGGGGGATCGCCGGCGGTGAGGTGTTCGCCGTCAGCACGGCCGCCCGCAAGGTGGTCGAACGCGTCACGCTGTCGGACAGCATGAGCTCGAGCGGGCAGATCGCCTTCAACCGGCGCGATCAGGTCCTGTACGGCGCGCATGCCGGCCAGAGCGTTTTCTCGCTCGACCCGCGGACCGGGCGGCACGCCGTGCTGCGGCAGGGACCTGTGCACCAGCTCGCGGTGCACAGGTCCGAGGACGTCTACTTCGCCGAAGGGTCGCGCCTGTTCCGGCTGACCCGTTAGCAGATGCGGTAGGTGTAGAAGTTCTCGTTGCGTGACAGGTAGAGATGGCCGTCAGGGCCGAGGGTGAGGTTGGTGATCGGGCGGGCGATGCGCGCGAACGCCATCGTCCCCGGATCGAACCGGTACACCTTGCCCTGCACCTTGCCCCACAGGAAACCCTTGTGGAAGAAGAGGTGGGTGTCCAGCCAGACCTGCGTGGCGCCGGCCCAGTTGTAGGTCTGGTGCTGGACGGACCTGACGGTCCGCCCGGTGGCCGGGTCCAGCTCGAACAGAGTGTCCGGGGTCAGCCCCCATAGCCGCCCCGCGTCGTCGAAGGCGATCGAGCCGAGCGCCAGGTCGCCGGCGACGGGGGTGGACTGCCACTTGAGCGAGTCCGTGGCGATGTCGTACGCGAACGCCACGGCCTCGCCCGCCGGCGTGCTGGTGCCGCCGAAGGCCGAGGTGGCGCCATAGATGATCCCGTCGCGGTAGGCCAGCCCGATGATGCTGTGGCCGGGGATGATGTTCCGCCTGATGACCGAGCGGCCGGTGGCGGGGTCGAGCAGGCCGAGCACGCCGCCGTGGGTGCCGGCCTTGGGCACCGTGCCGAACGCCAGCCAGTCGCCCGCGGAGATCATCGCGAAGGGCCGGTCCTGCTCCTGGCCGCCGAGGTCGAGCAGGAGCCTGGGCGCGGTTCCGTCGAACTCGTAGATCCGCGCTCCGGGGTAGACGCCGAGGTAGAGCTTGCCCTTGTGGGTGACGATGCCCTCGCTCTGACCGACTTTTGTCCAGTTCGTTGCCTCGCCGGTGGCGGGGTCGTAGGCGGCCAGGCCGCCGCTGAAGAAGCCGCCCGCGTAGACCCGGCCGTCGGGGCCCGCGCCGAGTGAGCGCATGCTGACGGGCTGGGCGGTCAGCGTGCCGTCGAGCAGCCGGCCCTGCCCCGTCTTGCGGTCGAAGTGCCAGATGCGGCCGGTGGAGCTGGTGCCGACGAGCACGTTCCCGAGCCAGCCGAGCGTGCGGGCGGCGCCGCCGCCGTACTCGGTGAAGCCCAGCTTGGTGATCTTCTCGGTCTCGAGGTCGTATTTCACCAGCTCGTCGTTCTGGAACAGGTAGAGGTCGTGGCCGCGCCTGCCGCCGCCGACGGTGAGGCTGTCGACGTCCTCCACGACGTCCTTCCACTTGCGCGTGCTCAGGTCGTACACGCCCATGGGATTGGCGCCCGTGGAGGTGGAGAAACGGACGAGCAGGTAGCGTCCGGCCACGTCCACGTCGTACGCGTAGCCGCTGCCCTCGATGGGCGGGTCGATCACCCGCTCGACCGTGCCGCCGGGGGCGAGCACCGCGACCTTCATGCTGCCCGCGCCGACGCCCGCGTATACGGTGCCGTCCTTGCCCACGGCCAGGTCCCTGACGAGCTGGTCACCCGGGACGGGGCTGCCCAGGTCGGTGTAGCCGCCGGTCGCGGTGTCGTAGCGGAAGAGCTTGCCCGTGGGGGAGGTGCCGCCGTAGACGGCCGAGCCGTCGGGGCTGGCCGCGACGGTCCAGATGAAACTCTCGGTCGCGATGGGGATGCCGAGCTCGCTGACCTGGTCGGTGGACGGGGTGTAGCGGAAGAGGCGGCCGCCCATGGCGCCAGTCGTGGCGTTGTAGCTGCCCACGTACACCGAGTGGTCCAGGGCGACGGTGACGGCCCAGGAACCGAGTGCGATCGGGAGCGGCCGCTCGCCGATCAGGCGGCCGTCGCGGGCGTCCCTGATCCCGAGCTGCGCCGGCCCGGAGGCGCTGGAGGTGACGGAGTAGACGCGTGGTCCCTCCGGGTGGTGGGCGTCCAACGCGGTGCCGGCGGTGGTGGTCTCCGTCAGAAGCGTGCCGAGGTTCTGGAAACCGCATCCGGAGGGAGGAATCGGCGCAGATTCGGCCTGGGCCGGAGATGAGAGGGATAAGGCGGTGAGTAGTACTACAGCCATGATGCGCACGGATGACCTCCACTAGTCGATAACGGTCTTGACCGTAATTTGCCGGGCGGGTTCGTGGCAAGATTGCGGGATGGGGCCGGGACTGATCATGGCGGTGCGACACGGGCAGAGCCAGGCCAACCTCGCCTATCAGGAGGCCGGCGATCGGCCGCTGTTCTACAAGCCGGGCGACCATGAGGTCACGCTGACCGAGCTGGGCAGGGCGCAGGCCGCCGCGCTGGGGCGGTTACTGGCGGCCGTGCCCGCCGCCGAGGCCCCCGAGCTGGTGTGGTGCTCCCCCTACTTGCGGGCGCTCGACACGTGGAAGATCGCGCAGCACGCGTGGGGCGTGGACCCGCTGCCTGTCACCGTGGACGAGCGGCTCAGGGACCAGGAGGCGGGGGCGTTCGCGCACTACAACCTGGCCGCGATCAGGGAGCGGTTCCCGCAGGAGCTGGCGCGGTGGGAGGCGGAGGGCGCCTACGCCTTCCGCCCGCCCGGCGGCGAGTCCCTGGCGGACGTCGTCGTCCGGCTGAGGGACTTCATGAAGGACCTGGACGGGCGGCGGGTCCTGATCGTCGCCCACGACTCCGTGGTGCTGGGGTTGCGCCACGTCATCGCGGGCCGCCCGGACGCCGACCTGGCGGAGGTCCTGGAGTTCGCGCCGGTGCTGAACGCGTCCGTGTCCGTCTGGCGGAGCGGCGGCGGCCGGTTCGAGCTCGTCCGGTTCAACGACGTCGCCCACCTCACGTCCGGATGACGAGATCGGCACGCTCGCGGGTGCGGTCCGCCGCGAACCACGCCTTCTCCGCCGCGAACCACTCCTGCCACCGCGGCTCCAGCTCGGGCCCGTCCCGCTCCAGCACGCGGGCGAAGCGCACCGGCTCGGCGGCCTCCACCCAGATGGTGAACGCCAGCAGATGAGCCGCCGAGGCACGGGCCGTGCCGACGCCCTCGATGACGAGGACCGGTGCCAAGGGGACGGTCACCTGCTCGGCGTATTCGCCGCGTACCCAGTCGTACCTGCGGAAACCGCCAGGCCGCCCGCTCTGGAGCGGGCGCAGCACCTGCTCCTCCAAAGCGTGGAACCAGCGGCCCGGCCCCTCCTCCCACGGCACCGGGAAGTCGTCGCTGTGGATCACCTGGCACCCGAGTGCCGTCCCCAGCCGTTTCGCGAACGTGGTCTTGCCCGCCCCGGCGGGCCCGTCCACGGCCACCAGGCGGACCGGACCGCAGGAGGGCCGCAGGCTCCTGATGCGGTCGGCCAGCGAATTCACCGACCCAGGTTAGATGAAAGGGGACATGCAACTGAGAGAATGTTCTTTCGCCCCGACCGCAGGCGGCACGTACGCAAGCAGCCCGGACGCAAGCAGGAGGTTGACCGTGCTCGGACCCCTCGGCGACATCGTCGTGCTCGACCTGTCCAGGGCCCTGGCCGGACCGCACGCGGCGCAGATGCTCGGTGACCTGGGCGCACGGGTGATCAAGGTGGAGCATCCGGACGGAGGTGACGAGTCGCGCGGCTGGGGGCCGCCGTTCGTCGGACCGGATCACGATATTTCGACGTATTTTCTGGCGGCCAACCGCAACAAGCAGTCCATCGCCGTCGACATGAAGTCCCCCGAGGGCAAACGGCTCATCGAGCGCCTCGTCCGCCAGAGCGACGTGCTCGTGGAGAACTTCCGCACCGGTGTGCTCGACCGCCTCGGCTTCTCCGTCGAGCGGCTGCACGAGCTCAACCCGCGCCTGGTCATCCTGTCGATCACCGGCTTCGGCCACGACGGTCCGGAGGGCGGCCGCCCCGGCTACGACCAGATCGCCCAGGGCGAGGCCGGCCTGATGTCGCTGACCGGCCCTTCGCCCGACGAGCCCTACCGCGTCGGCGCCTCCATTTCCGACCTGCTCGCCGGCATCCACGGCGCCTACGGCGTGGCCGGCGCGCTCTACGAGCGCGAGCGCACCGGCAAGGGCCGCGTCGTGCGCACCTCGCTGCTGGCCGCCGTCACCGGCGTGCACGCCTACCACGGCACCGCCTGGACGGTGGGCGGCCAGGTGCCGGCCGCCAGCGGTAACCACCACGTCTCCATCACCCCGTACGGCTCCTTCCGCTGCGCCGACGGCATGCTGCAGATCGCCGCCGCCAACGAGGGCCAGTGGCGCAAGGTCGCCACCCTGCTCGGCATCGACCCCGAAACACCGCGCTACGCCACGAACAAGGACCGGCGCGCCCACCGCGAGGAGCTGATCGCCGACATGGAGAAGGCCCTGGCCGCCCACGACCGCGGCCACTGGCTGGCCAAGCTCGGCGCGGCCGGCGTGCCGGCCGGTGCGATCAGATCGCTCGACGAGGTCTACACCTGGGAGCAGACCCGCTCGCAGGGCCTGGTCGTCGAGGTCGAGCACCCCGTGCTGGGCCGCATCGAGCTGCCGGGCCCGCCGCTGCGCTTCGACGGGCTGACCGGGGTGGAGCACACCGCGCCGCCCATGCTCGGCCAGGACGGCGACGCGGTGCTGGCCTGGCTGGAGGAACGTGAAGGATGATTCGCGATCGGTGGCACCGTCTGATGCGCTCGCGCGTCAACATTGCAACGTCGGCAGACATTAGGGAGCGATAGTGAGCCGTCCGGACGCGCGCACTCTGATCGAAACGGTCCTCGACCGGGGATCGTGGAAGTCGTGGGACGCGCCGCCCGCCGATCCGGCCGAGCCCGGCTCCTCCTACGCCGACGAGCTGGCCGCCGCCCGCGCCAAGTCCGGCTACGACGAGGCGGTGGTCACCGGTGAGGGGCTGCTCGAGGGTCGCAGGGTGGCGATCGTGGCGTGCGAGTTCTCGTTCATGGCCGGCTCGATCGGGGTGGCGGCGGCCGAGCGGTTCGTGTCGGCGGTCGAGCGGGCCACCCGCGAGCGGCTGCCGCTGCTGGCCGCGCCGGCCTCCGGGGGCACCCGCATGCAGGAGGGCGCGCTCGCGTTCGTCCAGATGGTGAAGATCACGGTGGCGCTCCAGTCGCACCGGCTCGCCGGGCTGCCCTACCTGGTGTATTTGCGGCATCCGACGACCGGCGGAGTGTTCGCGTCGTGGGGGTCGCTCGGGCACGTCGCCGCCGCCGAGCCGGAGGCGTTGATCGGGTTCCTGGGGCCACGGGTCTTCGAGGCGCTGCACGGCTATCCCTTCCCCGAGGGCGTGCAGGTCGCTGAAAACCTGCGCCGCAAGGGCCTGCTCGACGCCGTGGTCTCGGCCGATGACCTGCGGGCGATCGCGATCAGGGCGCTGGCCGTGCTGGCCGCCGACCGCTCCGCCATCGAGGCGGGACCGGCCCCGGAGGAGGACCTGCGGCCGGTGGAGGCGTGGGAGGCGATCACCCGCTCACGCCGCGACGACCGGCCGGGCGTGCGTGCGCTGCTCAAGCTCGCCGCCACGGACGTGACCCCGCTCAGCGGCACGGGGGAGGGGGAGAACGAGCCGGGGCTGCTGCTGGCGCTGGCCAAGTTCGGCAGCGCGCCGGCCGTGGTGCTCGGCCAGGACCGGCGGGTCCAGCGGGCCAACTCGCCGCTCGGCCCGGCGGGGCTCCGGGTGGCCAGGCGCGGCATGCGGCTGGCCGCCGAGCTGGGCCTGCCGCTGATCACCGTGATCGACACGGCCGGAGCCGACCTGTCGAAGGCGGCCGAGGAGGGCGGGCTGGCCGCCGAGATCGCCCGCTGCCTGGCCGAGCTCGTCATGCTCGACGCGCCGACCGTCTGCCTGCTGCTCGGCGAGGGCGCCGGCGGCGCGGCGCTGGCCCTGCTGCCCGCCGACCGGGTGCTCTGCGCGCAACACGCCTGGTTGTCGCCGCTGCCGCCCGAGGGCGCCTCGGCGATCCTCTACCGTTCGGTCGACTTCGCTCCCGAGATCGCCCAGGCACAGCGCATCCGCGCCACCGACCTGCGGCACGACGGCATCGTGGACCGGGTCATCCCGGAGCTGCCGGACGCCGCGTACGAGCCGCGGCAGTTCTGCGAGCGCGTGGGGCGGGCGCTGGAGCACGAGATCGCGGGGCTGCTGCGGCAGAGCCCGACGGACCGCTTCGCGGCCCGCCAGGCCCGCTACCGCAACCTCGGCCTCTAGGACGGCGGCCAGCGCGGCTTGTAGGTCCACATCACCCGGCCGGCGGCGTCGTACCCGGTGAACCGCAGGCCCGGCCAGATGATCCCGGGCTTGCCCGCCTTCTCGGGCACCGACCCTACGAACATCAGCACACCCTGCCCCCAAGGATCGGGCATGGTGTCGGCGGTCGCGGTGTCGCCGCCCTTCAGCTTGACCTCGACGCGGGCCGTGCCCGGGAGCGTGAAGCCGTACCAGTCGGTCTTGTGCTGCGCCCACTCCAGCGGCCGCTCGGCCGCGATCATGTCGCTCAACTTCCCGCCGGGGATGGGCTCGAACGTGCCCGGCAGCTGTTGGTTCCCCTTCCAGAACCTGGTGCAGTTGTCCGGAAAGAGCACGGCCGTGATGGTCCCGCGGGGCAGCGGGTCGGCACGTCCCTGAGACCGATCCGCCTCCCAGCAGTCGTGCCGGGTGTGCGAGACATGCTCGAGCTGCCTGCCCTTCACCTTGAAGGCGAAGGCGGCGACGTCGGTGCCGTAGGGATACCTGACGTACCAGACGCGGGCGGGAGCGCCCGGGGCGGACACGAACGCACCGCGGATGCGCCGCCCGTCCTTGAGCACCGCGTCGCCTGCCTCCCACTCCGGCGGCGCTGCGCCGTAGGAGATGGTCGTGCCCGGCGCGGGGAGGAAGGTGTTCGCAGAGCTGTGGCTGAAGCCGCTGGCGGCGTTCAAGTCCGCGCGGCCGCAGCCGCTCTCCTTACGCCCGTCGTAGCCGACTCCGCCGGAGACGCAGAGCGCGTGGGCGTCCGCCGACTTGACGAACCACAGGCGGACGGGGCCATGGCCGAAGTCCTCCGTGCCGGGAAGGGTGATCGTGTCGCCGACCTGCTTGCCGCCGTCCGGCTCGGGTCCCGCGGCCGGGTTCGAGTCCTTGCGCCAGATCTCCTTGCCGGTGGGGTCGTAGGCGGTGAGGCGGTGGCCCGCCGCCACGCCGTTCTGCGGTGCCGTGGCGAACAGCACGATGCCGAGGCTCCACGGATCGGACCTCGTCGCCACGGTGGTCGCCCCGCCTCCATCGGCCGCTATCCGGACCTGGGCGATGTCCTTCCTGGCTACGCCCAAGGCCTGATCCCCGAAGAGGAAAAAGGCCACCGGTGCGTCCTTCAGCACGTCTTCGGGTCTGGTCGATCCGATGACCACGCCGTGGCGCATCCAGACCAGCATCCGGCCGTACTCCGTCTTGTACGGGCCGACCGTGAGGCCGGCGCCCAGTTCGATGGCCTTTCCCACCTGCTCGTCCCCCTTGACCGGGCTCCGGCGCAGCATGGAGCGCGGCATCTCGCGGTCGGGGCGTCCGGGCTCGGAGAACACGACCTTCGATACGGGGTCAGTGGCGGCGTACGTGACCGTCCAGATCAGGAACGGCGCATCCCGCGGACGCAGCAGCGTGCCGGGGATCTTCCGCCCGCTCTCGGTCACCGCGCTGACCGCCCCGACGCCCGGGCGGGCCACGCCGTAGTCTATGACGCGGCTCGCGCCGTCCCGAGCCGTGCTGCCTTCGTACCAGCCGTTCCAGGTGGTGATGCGGGTGTTCATCATGCCGCCGCAGGACCCGTACGGCTCCGCGCCCGCGTGCTCGGCGATGTGGCACAGCTCAGGCTGGCCCATCATGCCGCCGGCGAACCAGAGCCGCAGTTTCCCTCCTGCGGGGTCGTCGAGGGTCACCGATTCGCCGGCCGGGGTCCTGCCCTCCATGAGCCGCCGGTAGATCTCGTCGGGGTCGTTGGCCGCGGAGTTCCTGCCGAGCTCACCGTTGAGGAGGATGGGCACGAACACCGCCAGCAGCGCCACCGGCAGCGCGGCTAGTGCCCACCGCGCCCGCGAGCGCCGCGGCCGCCGATCGAGCACCCGCTGCCAGGCGTCCGGGCTCCCCTCGTAGGTCTGGGCCCGCGCCTCGAACGCGGCGCGAAGGCGCCCTTCCAGCTGGTCCATCACGCGTCCTCCTCCTTCAGCGCCTTGCCGAGGGCGGCCAGGGCCCTGCTGGCGTGCGTCTTCACCGAGCCGGGCGACACGCCCATGGCGTCGGCGATCTCGCGTTCGGACAGGTCCAGCCAGTAGCGCAGGACCAGGGCCTCGCGCTGGCGGCGCGGCAGGCGGTCGACGGCGGCGAGCAGCTCGCGGTGCTCCTCGGCGACGAGCACGGTGTGCTCGCTGCTGCGCGCCGGCTCAGGGGGGTCGGGGCGACGTAACCGGACGAGCCTGAGGTGCCGCAGCCGGTTGCGGGTCAGGTTGCAGACGGTCGCGCGCAGGTAGGCCAGGGCGGCCCCGTCGTCGCGCAACCGCCTGGTGTGCAGCCGGGCGAACGCCTCCTGGGCGATGTCCTCAGGGTCGTCGGCGCCGAGCAGTCCCGCCAGGCGTACCAGACTTTGGTACTGGGCGGCGAACAACTCGGCGAACGACGGCTGCGCCATGGTTGCTGTGTCGATCACACTTCAGAGACACACGGGGCGCGCGTCCGTTGACTAAGGGACCGGAATGCGTTCGACCCGGATGGAGAAGACCTCTTCGCGGGGCACCACGACCTCGTAGGCGCCGTGGTCCACCATCCAGTAGCCCAGCGCCTCAGCCTTCATCCCGCTGTGCCCGGTGTAGGCGATGTGCAGCCCGTCCTCGTCCTCGTCCAGCACGATGCACGGCTCCCCGCCGAACGCCCCCACCGTGCGGATCAGCACCAGCCACTCCACCTCGGACCTGGCCACGGTGCGCCGCCAGTAGCCGGCCGCCGGCTCGAAGCCCTCCAGCTCGGCCTCGCTGAACAACACCACCTGGTCGTTGTCGGGGCCGAGCGCGGCAGGCAGGGTCCGCTCGCCGTAGCGGGCCACGAAGCCGGAGGCGACCGGCGCGATCTCTTCACTCATGCGGCGGGCCGCCAGGTCAGCCCGTCGTAGTCGGCGAAGCGCCGCTCACTGTCCGGGGTGAGGTGGACGACCTCCGCACCGGCCGGGATCGGCATCGGCACGGTGTGGAACTGCGGCACCACGTGGTCGGGGGAGGTCGTGAACCCGTTGCCGGCGAACGGCGGCGCGTCGCTCCAGTCGCCACCCATGTGGGGCCCGTACGGCACCGCGTAGGTGTCGACATCGCGGGCATACCACCGCATCACATATAGCTCGGGCACCTCGGCGAACAACTCCGATCCGTCGAACGACAGGTCGAGCCCCCAGTAGAGCGCCTCGGGTGTGGTCAGCCTGACGCAGTCCTGCACCCGATAGACGTAGCCGGAGATCACCGTGCGCTTGCCCGACAGGTAGGGCACGAGCAGACGCGGCGGGATGACCTTCTGCATCTGCGTTCCGCTCACGGTACTACTTTACGATCGGTTGACCCCTACAAAACCCGGTGTTCCAAGCACGGGAGCGTGGCGCGGGCCGTGGCGGTCCATTCCGGGTCCACCCGCACCACCTGCACGCCGGGCGCGGTGCCGAGGTCGGCGCGGACCACGCCCAGCGGGTCCACCAGCATGCTGCGGCCCACGCCGTAGCCGTCGGACGACTCGGCCGGGTTGGGCGCCTGGCCGACGGCCGCGGTCCACGTCGTGTTCTCCAAGGCCCGGGCCCTGACGAGGGTCACCCAGTGGTCCTCCTTCAGCGGCCCGGAACCCCAGGCCGCGATCACCGCGAACAGCTCCGCGCCCTTGTCGACCAGCGCCCTGGCCAGCTCGGGGAAACGGATGTCGTAGCAGGTGATCAGCCCCACCCTGAGCCCGGCCAGCTCCACGACGACCGGCTCGGCGCCGGGCGCGACCAGGTCCGACTCCTTCGCGCCGAACGAGTCGAACAGGTGGATCTTCCGGTACGCCGCCGCGATGACGCCCTGGGCGTCGATGGCCACGGCCGTGTTGTGCACCCGATCCTCGCCCGGCTCGAACACGCCGGCGATCACCGCCGTGCCGTGCTCGCGTGCCGCCTCGGTCAGGCCGGACACGAACGGCCCGTCCAGCGGCTCGGCCAGGCTCGTGATGCGCCGTCCGTAGCGGGTGAGCGTGGCCTCGGGGAAGATGGCCAGGTCGGCCCCTTCGGCTCGGGAGAGCGCCTCCCTGACCCTCTTGAGGTTCGTCGACGGGTCAGGTGACACCGGGATCTGGCAGAGGGCGATTGTGGTCACGGCCCGACTCTAGCTTGTTGGGCACCAGCCGGAACCGGGTCAGGCACCGCCAGACCCACTCGAGCGGACCGTACCTGAACCGCGTCAGCCACCACCGGCTGAGCACCACCTGCACGGCCACGGTCACCAGCGCCACGGCCATCACCGCCCAGCGGGTCGGGTCGGCCTCCCGCACCGGCCCGGTCAGGACGATCACCGCGGTGCCCGTGACGTAGTTCGTCAGCGCCATCTTCCCCAGGGGCTCCAGCACCGCCGACAACCACGGCCGCAATGCCAGCAACAGCCCCAGCGAGTACGCAGCCGCCCCGGCCAGCGCGGCCATGCTGTAGGCAAGCCACTCGTTGGTGAGGGCCCACGAGGCCGTCAGCAACGCGGTGGCCACCCCCGCCGCCGCGAACCCCGGTAGCAGCAGCCACCTGGGCGGCCGCAACTCCCACAGGGCCATGCCGACCAGGAACAGTCCGGGGATCAGCAGCGGCCCCCCGCCCACCAGCAACGCCCACATGATCGTCGCCAGCCCCAGCAGCAGCACCGGCGCCCCCGGCGCCAGGAACGTGGCGGGGAGCAGCACCACTGCCCCGTAGAAGGCGTAGTCGGTGAGCACCTCGCCCTCGTAGAACGTGTGCTGGATCAGCCCGATGCAGAACAACCAGAACAGCCGGCTCAGCAGCGCCCACCGGCTGTTGCCGCGCAGGAAGAGCATGAAGCTGATGCCGAACAGCAACGAGAAGATCGGGTAGAACCGGCTCTGGAGGAACGCCTCGATGGTCCAGTCGAGGGTGTTCGGCGGTTCATGCGGGGTGTGCTGCCAGGTGTTGACCAGCATGATGCCGCCCACCGCGAAGCCGCGTAGGGCGTCGAGCTCTCGAATGCGCGTCATAGGACCCAGGTGAACCACCATACGAGGAATCCGCCGCTGATGACGGCCGCGGCGATCTGCGGCCATCGGCGATCGCGGAGCAAGACCGCCGCGGTCAGCACGGCCGAGGCGACCGCGATCCATGTGTACATGCCGACCACGCCGGGGACGCCGACGGCCAGAGCCGTCTCGTTCCTGACCGCCTGGCCGTACACGGACTGCGCCACCAGTCCGGCGAACGCCACGCCCGCCAGCCCGCCGAACGCCGCCACCGACCGGCCCTTCAGCGCGCCCGTCACCAGCTGGACCAGTGCCGCGAGCGCGAACACCCCGAACGGCGCGGCCAGCCACGGCGACCGGGAGATCTGGTAGGGGGCGCCGGTCACGTGCAGGTCGCCAGGCCGGTCGGCGTCGTCCAGGCACGGCGCGGCGGTGTTGGAGACCGGATCGGCCACGAACTCGACGATCTTCCTTCGGGCGCATGCACTGGTGAGGAAGACGGCGTGCGCGGCGCCGGGGATCTCGGCGAAGCGGCCGGCGGGGAGCGCCTCGGCGGCGGGTCTGCTGGTCCTGGGCGGGGTGGTGGGGTCGTACCGGCCGCCGAGCACGAGCACCGGGCCCTTGGGGGCGCTGTTGACCGGCGTGGACTTGGGGAGCCGCCACGCGTCGCACACCGCTCTGTCGGCGTTCACGGTGAAGAGCCGGGACTTGGCGGTGAAGGCGTTGAACGGGACCTCGTCCTGACACTGCACCGCGTGATACAGCCCGAACGCGTGCGAGGTCAGCCCTTCGCCCACGGCGTCCGCCAGCGGCCGCAGCAGCTCGTCGTGCCCGCCGGCCAGCGCCGGGACCAGCGTCGGCGCCACCGCGGCGACGTCGGCCTCGTGCAGCGCCTCCGCCATGATCGTGGCCACGTCGTCACCGGTCATCCGCGCCGTGAACCCCCTGCCGAGCACCGGGTCGGCGACCGGCACCCGCGCCGGTGCGGCGTTCAGCCTGGCGGTCATGGCCGCGGACTCGTCCCGGACGCCGAGCAGGGTCATCGTGTCCGCGAGGTTGCGTTCGGCGTCGTCGTACCAGGCGACGCGCTCCGGCAGGAACGAGTCCAGCACCACGGTGCGGGTGCCCTCCGGGTCGGCCGCGGCCACGTCCAGCATGACCCTCGTCGAATAGCTGACGCCGAACAGGTTCCACGACGCGTAGCCGAGCTCCCGACGTAACGCGACGACGTCGGCCACCATCTCCTTCGTGTTGTATCCCCGCAGGTCGATGCCCTGTTCGCGGAGCCGGTCCCGGCACTCGACGGCGGCCGCGCCCACGTCGGCGGGCGGCGTGCGCAGCTGCCCGAGCAGCGCCGCGGCCGTCTCGGGGCAGCCCAGCACCGGCTCGGAGTGCGGGCCGCCCCGCTGCTCGATCGTCACCACGTCACGGTCCGGGAACATCGCGCTCAGGAAACCGGTGAGCTGGATCGACGCCGATCCCGGGCCGCCGCTCATGTACACGACCGGGTCCGGTTTGCGCCCCTTCGCGGTCGAAGAGCGCACGGCGTAGCCAACCTTGATCTTCCTGTCCGGGGCGTCCCTGCGCTCCGGGACGACGAGGAACCCGCAGGTGGTGCGGGGTGGCATGGCGACCGGGCAGCCGCCTGGCCGGGGCGCGGCGGACGGTGGGGTGAAGGTCATGACGGCAGGCACGGACAGGGCGAGGGCGAGCACGACCCGAGTGATCACGGAAGGAAGACTAATAGTCTGGCGTTGTGACGGAACCTCTTGTGGCCAGGATGCGCGCCTTCGGGACGACGATTTTCGCCGAGATGAGCGCGCTCGCCGTTCAGACCGGGTCGATCAACCTCGGTCAGGGCTTCCCCGACACCGACGGGCCGGCGGCGATGCTCGATCGCGCGGTCCAGGCGATCACGTCGGGCGCCAACCAATATCCTCCGGGGCCCGGGATGCCCGAGCTGCGCCGTGCCGTCTCCGAGCACCGGGCGGAGCATTACGGGCTGTCCTACGATCCGGCCGGCGAGATCCTCGTCACCGTGGGCGCCACCGAGGCCATCGCGGCGAGCGTGCTGGCACTGTGCGAGCCGGGCGACGAGGTGATCGCGTTCGAGCCCTACTACGACTCCTACGCCGCCTCGATCGCGCTGGCCCAGGCCCGGCTGGTGGCCGTCACGCTGCGGCCGGTCGCGGGCCGCTTCACGTTCGACCCCGACGAGCTGCGTGCCGCCGTCACGCCGCGCACCCGCGCCATCCTGGTCAACTCGCCGCACAACCCTACGGGGACCGTGTTCACCCGCGCCGAGCTGACCGTCATCGCCGAGCTCTGCCAGGAGCGGGATCTCGTGGCGATCACCGACGAGGTCTACGAGCACCTGACGTTCGACGGAGTCGAGCACATTCCGCCGGCCACCCTGCCCGGCATGCGGGAGCGCACTGTAATGATCTCCTCGGCGGGCAAGACGTTCTCGGTGACCGGCTGGAAGACCGGGTGGGTGTGCGCACCGGCGCCGCTCGTCACGGCGGTGCAGACGGTCAAGCAGTTCCTCACGTTCACCGCGAGCGCGCCGTGGCAGCTGGCGGTCGCGTACGGGCTGCGGCAGGAGCTGGAATGGGTGACCGCGCTGCGCGCCGGGCTTCAGGACAAGCGCGACCGGCTCATGGAGGGGCTGGCGGCGGCCGGGTTCGAGGTGCTCAAGCCGGCGGGCACCTATTTCGTGCAGACCGACATCAGGCCGCTCGGGTTCGCCGACGGGCTGGACCTGACGAGGAGGCTGCCGGAGCTGGCCGGGGTGGTGGCGATCCCCACCCAGGTCTTCTACGAGCATCCCGAGCGCGGCCGGCACTTCGTCAGGTTCGCCTTCTGCAAGAAAGAGGAGGTTATCGACGAGGCCGTGACCCGGCTCAAGCGTCTGTCGGGGGCCTGAGGCCGCTAGTCTTTGCGGTTGGTCATCACATCGTCACGTAGGGTAAACGCAGCATGCGGTATCGCGGTGATACCGCCTCGTGCCTACGATGAGGGCATGGCTATGACCCTTCGCTTGAGTGACGAGCAGACCGAGGCCCTTCGCAAGCGTGCGGAGGCGGAGGGGCGAAGCATGCAGCAAGTGGTGCTCGCGGCCGTCGACGACTATCTGGCCAGGCACAGCGCCGACGAGGAGGTCCGCCGCCTGGGCGCGAAGTCCAGGGAGCGCTGGCGGAATGTGCTCGATCGGCTGGGCGAATGACCAGATATCTCACGCTGGAGCAGGTCCTCGAGCTGGCCGAGGCGGAGCTGGGCGACGCGCTCGCGGTTCGGGACCTCGGCCTGCTCGACTCGGCGGTCCATCGGCCGACCACTGCCATGTTCGGCCACGAGGCCTACCCCGACCTCATGACGAAGGCCGCGGCGCTGCTCCAGTCGTTGGCGGTCAATCACCCGCTCATCGACGGCAACAAACGGCTGTCCTGGCTGGCGACGGACGTCTTCCTCCGCTTCAACGGCGTCGTGCTCGACACCGACGACGACTCGGCATATGACCTCGTCATCGCCGTCGCCTCGGGCAAACTCACCGAGGTCGACGAGATCGCCGACGTCCTGCGCACCTTCGTCCCGTCATCCTGAGACCCCGTCAGACCCCTCGGCCCGCGACTCCGCCCTCTCGAGAGCCCGCCCTCCTGAACGGCCTCACGCCTCGTCGGGCCTGTCGAGCGGCGTCAGCGCCGCCGTGGCCTCCTCGTGCTCCATCCCGGTCGCCTGCAGCAGATCCACGACCACGGACCGCAGCTGCGCGATGATCACATGGGCCGAGAAGCCCAGCTGTTCGGGCCGCTCCCGTGCCGCCACCGCCAGCAGCGCCTGCTGCGCCAGCGTCGGCTCCCGCCCCGCCCCCAGCTCCAGCTGCAGCAGCAGGGCCGCCTCCGACACCTCGCGCATCGCTTCGGCCAGCGTGGCCGGTGGCGGGCTCGCCTCTCCGAGCGAGGACAGCGTGCGCCTGCTGAGCACCCGGGCGTTGCGCAGGGCCAGATCGACGGGCACGGCGGCGGTCTCGTACCGGGCCAGGCGGGCCCGCCGGTGCCAGTGCAGCGGCGAGATCATGGTGATCTCCTTGCTGGTCTCCAGCGCCTGCTCGAACTCCTCAACCGCCGCCTGCGTGCCGCGCGCCTCCTCCAGCGCCTCCGCCGCCAGGTCCACGTCCCGCTTCTCGATGGCCTCCGCGGCCCGCTCCAGCACCGTAGACAGCGCGTCGAGCACCCCGGACAGATGCTTGGCCGCGATCGCGAACGGGCTCGCGGGCAGCAGCGCGACGGCCGCGATGCCGATGAGGCCGCCGGTCAGCGCGTCGAGCGTGCGGTCCAGCCCGCCCACGCCCGCGCCGGGCACCAGGGTGACCACCAGCACCGCCGACGACCCGGCCTGGGCCACGAAGAGCGCCCCGCTGTCCAGCAGCCCCGCGATGGTCATCGCCAGCGCCACCACCAGCGCGATCTGCCACGCCCCCGAGCCGATCCAGGACACGAGCAGGTCGCCCACGCCGACGCCGAGGCTGACGCCCACGACCAACTCGACGACGCGCCGCAGCCGCTGCCCCAGCCCGATGCCCACGCAGATCAGCACGGAGATGGGCGCGAAGAACGGCGCCGGGTGGCCGAGCAGTTCCCTGGCGATGACCCAGGCCAGCGCGGCGCCGACCGCGCACTGCGCGATGGACGGCACGATGAGGCCGAACGTGCCCAGTCGGTCCTTCACGTGATCGCTGAGCCGGGTTCGCACCCTTCTACCTTGGCGGATCTTTGTGACATTAAGGTCACATTCCCCCGGAAACGTCCTTTTCGGGGACGGTGTCCAGCGGTGGCAGCGCGGCCACGGCCTCCTCGCGATCGGTGCCGGTGGCCTGCAACAGGTCCACGGTGATCGACCGGACCTGCGCGATCATCACGTCCGCCGAGAACCCCCAGCGGTCGGCGTCCTGCCCCGACGCCACCGCCAGGATCGCCTCACGGGCCTCTTCCGGCGTGCGCCCGTCGGCCAGCTCCTCCCTGAGCAGCAGCGTGGCGTCGGCCAGCGCGCGCAGCGTCCCGGGCAGCCAGGGCGGCAGCGCGCTGGAGCCGTCGAGCGCCACGATGGCCCGCCTGGCCAGCACCCTGGCGTTGCGCAGCGCGTGGTCGAGCGGCACGGCGGCCTTTTCGTACCCCTCGAGCCTGCTGCGGCGGTGCCGGTGCAGCGGCGAGATGGTGGCGATCTCCCGGCTGGTCTCCAGCGCCTGCTTGAACTCCTCCACGTTCGCCTGGCTGCCCCGCGCTGCCTCGAGCGCCTCGGCGGCCAGGCTCGACCGGGACTTCTCGATGGCCTCCGCGATCCCGCGCAGGGCGTCGCCGAGCGCGTCGAACATCCCGGCCGCGTGCCGGTGCGCCAGCGCCGACGGGCTGGACGGCAGCAACGCCACCGCGGCCAGCCCCATGAGGCCGCCCACCAGAGCGTCGACCATCCGGTCGATTCCGCCTGTGCCGCTCGGCGGCAGCAAGGTCGCCACGAGCACCGCCGAGGAGCCGGCCTGGAGCACGATCAGCGAGCCGCTGTCGAGCAGCACCGCGACCGCCATCGCCAACGCCACCACCAGCGCGATCTGCCACGCCCCTGAGCCGATCCAGGACACGAGCAGGTCGCCCACGCCGACGCCGAGGCTGACCCCGACGACCAGCTCCACCACCCGCCGCAGCCGCTGACCGAGCCCCACGCCGATGCACACGACGACCGCGATCGGCGCGAAGAACGGGCGGCTGTGCCCGAGCAGGTCCTTGGCCACGAGCCAGGCGAGGGCGGCCGCGATGGCGCACTGCAGGATCGGCGGCGCCATCAGCCGCAGCCGGCTCAGGCGCTCGTGTACGTGCATCTCGACCACGCCCCTACCCTTGCTCCCCCGCGTCACACGCGGGTTACGGCGTGGTGAGCCGGTCGTTCACGAAGTCGTCGACCGCCCGCAGGAACGCCCGGCGCTCCGTCACGTGGACGAGATGCCCGGCCTCGATCGTCACCAGCCTGGCCCCCGGGATCCGGCCCGCCGTCCCCGCGGCGTCGAACGGACTCGCCGCCCCGCCCGAGATCACCAGCGTCGGCGCGGTGATCCTGGCCAGCCCCTCCAGCCAGCCCGGATCGGGATCGAGGAACTGACGCTCGGTGTCGTGCATCATCCGCCAGTCGAACCCGGTGGAGCCGTCCTCCACGATGGGCGGCCGGTTCTTGAACGGCAGCGGCGGCGCCACGTCCTCCAGCACGAGGCGCTCGACGCGGCCGGGATGGCGCATGGCCAGCTGATAGGCCACCATGCCGCCCAGCGAGTGCCCGATCACCGTGGCCCGTTCCATCCTCAGGTGATCGAGCAGACCCGCGATGTCCTCGGCCATGTCCGGCAGCGCGTACGCGCCCGGGTAGTCGCTGGCCCCGTGCCCCCGCAGGTCGGGGACGAGCACGTGGTACCGGGCCGCGAAGTGCTGGGTGATGCCGTTCCAATCATTGTGATCGGCGGTGCGGCCGTGGAGCAGGAGCAGCGGGGGAAGGGCGGAAGTACCCTCCTCCCGGTAGACGAGCTTGATCCCGTTGACGGGTGCTTCGCGAATCACGTCTGCACCCTATCGCCGTAGGAATTTGCCCAGACGTGGGTTGTGGTGATGTGGGTTGGTGGTGAGTGCTGACCCTGGTGGATCGTTCAAGTGTTCTACTTGCGGGTCAGCTAGTGGTAATCTAGCGGTCACTCAGTGTGTAACTTTGGGCGAGAAGGAGTGCAGAAATGCGGGCGTGCTGCTCCGCCTTCGATCGGTCGCCACGCTGCAGGTTCGTGGAGTGGCCCGGATCTATAGGGATGGAACGCGCCGCACGGCTGTCCCCGAACCACCACGATTGGAATCAGACGCTCCCCGGCCGGAGGCCGGGTGTCCGCGCGGCGTAGACGGCCGTCTTAGACGGGCGGGCCTTGTTTGATCAGCCTGAGCCATCACGAACAGGAGGTGCATCCTTGATGGCTACGTTTCACGTAGGACAGCAGACCCACCGTGCCGTGCTTCCTCAGCGGCACGCTCTGGAATCGGTGTCAGCAGACACCCCCGGGAGCAGGGACGAAACGGGACACCGACGCGCAGTATCCGCATCCGGCATGGAACATGGGCGAGGGGAGACCTGTCGCAGCGCACCAGGCGGCGGGCGTCACCCCGACGGCGCGCGAGCGCCCAAGGGAGGCCGCGGCATTTCCGCCGCATGCGTGTTCGTTCTCGACAAACACGGACAGCCGCTGCAACCAACTCGACCGGCGATGGCGCGCAAACTCCTAAAGGCCGGGCGTGCGGTGGTGCACCGGCACACCCCGTTCGTCATCCGCCTGAAGGACCGCGAAGCCGCGTCGTGCCGGGTGCCCGGTGCGGAGGCGGGGATCGACCCGGGCAGTAAGCACACGGGCATCGCCCTCTTCCGCAACGATGCCGGGGTTCGCACTGGGTTGTTCGCGCTCCAGCTCGATCATCGGGGCGGGCGGATCCGCGACAGGCTGGCGGCGCGTGCCGCCTACCGTAGGCGTCGGCGCAGCGCGAATCTGCGCTATCGCGCGCCACGTTTCCTCAACCGCGCCAAACCGAAGGGGTGGCTGGCCCCATCGCTGCGACACCGGGTGGACACCACCATCTCGTGGGTGGCGCGGCTGACCCGGTGGGCTCCGCTGCGGGCGCTACACGTGGAGCGTGCGGCGTTCGACATCGCGTCTCTGGGGGCAGGCCGCCCGCTGGAGGGAGTGGAGTACCAGCGGGGCACGCTCCACGGGTTCGAGGTGCGCGAATACCTGCTGGCCAAGTGGCGTCGCCGGTGCGCCTACTGCGATGCCATGGACGTGCCGTTGAATATCGATCACATCCATCCCCGTTCGCGAGGTGGGTCTGACCGGATCGCGAATCTGGCGGTGGCATGTGTGCCGTGTAACGTGGCCAAGAACGCGCGGCCGGTCGAAGAGTTCTTGGCTGCGCGGCCAAAGGCCCTGGCCCGAGTGCTGGCGCAGGCCAAGGCGCCGCTGCGGGACGCCGCAGCCGTCAACGCCACCCGGTGGGCTTTGTGGAGGGCGCTGGCCGCGACCGGGTTGCCGGTGCAGGCTGCAAGCGGCGGCCGGACCAAGTGGAACCGGTCTCGCACTGAGGCGCCCAAGTCGCACACGCTGGACGCGTTGCACGTCGGTCGGCTCGACTACGTACTGGGCTGGCCGGGCGATGTGCTCGTAGCGACGGCCACCGGTCGCGGCGTCTATAGCCGCACGCGTCCCGACCGTTTCGGCTTCCCCAGGTGCCGGCTGCCGCGCATCAAACAGGTGCGCGGATATCAGACCGGGGATCTGGTCCGCGCCACGATCCCGGCCGGAAAACACGCCGGATCCTGGACTGGACGGGTCGCGGTGCGTACCAGCGGTAGCCATGACGTCCAGCTCGGCACCGGTGGCCGGGTCCAGACGTCGTGGAAGAACCTTCGCCTGCTGCAACGCGGCGATGGTTATGCCTACCACCGGCAGGGAGAAACTGATGTGCCGCTCCGGCCGTTTTGATGACGCTTCGCTTGGCCGCCAATCGCCGGTTTCCGCTCTGTTCTGTATGGGGACGTTCCCTCTCCGGGCCGAAGGCTGGAGTACCCACGGAGACTCACGATGACCGGTGAGTTTATGGGCAGACATTGCCCATGAACCCCGCTGACCGGCTCGGTTAGCGTCACCAAGGGGCACGAGGGAAGGGGCGTCGCATGCCGGAGCCGATCGAAGTGCGCAAGGTGCCGATCGAGAGTGTCACCGACGCGGCCGGGTTGTCGCGGCTCATCGCCGACGGCGTCATCGAGGCGGAGCGGGTGCTGGCCGTCATCGGCAAGACCGAGGGCAACGGCGGCGTCAACGACTACACCCGTATCCTGGCCGACCGCGCCTTCCGCGAGGTGCTGGCCGCGCACGGGCATCCGGCGCCGGAGAGCGTGCCCCTGGTGTGGTCGGGCGGCACCGACGGCGTGCTCAGTCCGCACGCCACGATCTTCGCCACCACCGCGAACGCTCCCGCCTCCGAGGAGCCGCGCCTGTCGGTCGGCGTGGCGATGAGCGAGGTCATCCTGCCCGAGGACATCGGCCGTCCGGCCATGGTGGAGAAGGTCGCCGCCGGGGTCCGCGAGGCCATGAAGATCGCCGGCATCGATGATCCGCGTGACGTCCACTACGTGCAGACCAAGACGCCGCTGCTCACCCTGGCCACCATTACCGACGCCAAGAGCCGCGGCCAGGACACTGCCATCGAGGAGACCGGCCCCTCCATGGACCTGTCGAACTCCACCACCGCCCTCGGCATCGCCGTGGCGCTCGGCGAGATCGACATGCCCAGCGCCGACCAGATCCACAAGGACCTGTCGCTCTACTCGTCCGTGGCGTCCTGCTCGTCCGGGGTGGAGCTGGACCGGGCGCAGATCGTGCTGGTGGGCAACGTACGGGGGATCGGCGGGCGCTACCGCATCGGCCACAGCGTCATGAAGGACGCCCTGGACGCCGACGGCATCTGGGAGGCCATCAGGGACTCGGGGCTGCCGCTGCCCGAGCGGCCCCGCCCGTCGGACCTTGGCGGCCGGCTGGTGAACGTCTTCATGAAGTGCGAAGCAGACCCGTCCGGGCGGGTGCGGGGCCGGCGCAACATCATGCTGGATGACTCCGACGTGCACTGGCACCGTCAGATCAAGGCGGCCGTCGGGGGGGTGGCGGCCTCGGTCACGGGTGACCCTGCAGTGTTCGTCTCGGTCGCCGCCGTGCACCAGGGCCCGTCGGGCGGCGGCCCGGTGGCCGCCATCTCCGACCTCGGGTAGCGGGGATGTGGCCGCCAGGCCACATCTCTAGCTATATAGAGTACGAGATATGAAGAGTAATGGCCCGCGGATGACCATGCCGACCCAGGCGGTTCTCCGTGCCCTCCTCCACGACCCCGGGCGAGAACGCTACGGGCTGGAGCTGTGCGAGCTGGCTGGGATGCCGAGCGGCACCCTTTACCCGATCCTGGCCAGGCTGGAGCAGATCGGCTGGGTGGAGAGCCGGTGGGAGAACCCTGAGACGCATGTGGCGGAGGGGCGCCCGCGCCGCCGCTACTACCTGATTACCGCGGACGGCGCGGAGCAGGCCCGTGACGCGATCGCCCGCGCCTACCGCTCACGCCGTCAGCCCGTCCCTGCCTGGCTGCCGCCTCCCGAGGTCGCGTCATGAACGGGGCCGACGACAGGGGACCGAACCTGTACGGCCGGCTCCAGCCAGTGCTGGACGCCGCCGGCGAGAGGCTCTCCGGCGAGCGACTGGACCTGGTCCAGCGCGCCCACCTGGTGGCCGCCTACTGGCATCGCGACCAGCTGCGGCAGAGCGGCGACCCGTACATCACCCACCCGGTGGCCGTCGCCACGATCCTGGCCGAGCTCGGCATGGACCACGAGCTGATCTGCGCGGGGCTGCTGCATGACGTGCTGGAAGACACCGCCTGCACGGAGGAGGATCTGCTCGCCGAATTCGGGGAGCCGGTCGTGGAGCTGCTGCGCGCTTTCCTGACGCTCGACGACCCCGAGCGCCGGGCCCCGGACTGGGAGACCTCGACCGACGAGCGTGTGCTGACGCTGAAGCTAGCAGACCGTCTGCACAACCAGCGGACAATGCGCTTCCTGCCCGAGGAGAAGCAGCGGCGCAAGTCCCGCGAGACGCTGGACGTCGTCGTGCCCATCGCCGGTCGGCTGGGTCTGGTGCAGGTCGAGGAGGAACTGCGGCGCCTGTCCACCGCGACGCTGTCCGGGCGGAGCGGGATCCGAGCGTCCTTCGGCGTCATCACCGCCGGTGCGATCATGCTCCCTGCCGAGGCTCGGGGCCGGTGGCTGGAGGAGTGGCTGGGGGAGCTCCACGCGTTGCCGGGACGGCGGGCCAGGCTGGTGTTCGCGGTCCGGCTGATCGCTGGCATGCCGCGCCTGGCCCGCACCCTCAGGGCCGAAGCTCGGCGCAGGTAAGCTCGTACGCTGTGCCCAGCATCCCGCAGCCACTCGACCCCGAGGACGACGGCCGCGCCGCGCCCGCGGTGACCGCGGCCCTGGCCGCCGTCCAGGCGGGCACGGCCGACCCCACCGACGTGCTCAACGCCCTCAGTGGGGCCAGGCTCCTGGTGCCTGTGGTTGCCCTGCTGACCGAGTCCGAGGTCGGCGCGCACGGGCTGCGGCAGGAGAAGGAGAGCGAGATGGCCCTGCCCAAGCTCGTCGGGCAGGACGGCAGGCAGGCGGTGCTGGCGTTCACCGGGGCGGAGGCGCTGGCCAGGTGGCGGCCGGACGCGCGGCCGATCCAGGCGACCACGCTGCAGGTGTGCCGGGCCGCCGTGCAGGAGCAGGCGGCGGCGGTCGTGGTGGACGTGGCCGGGCCCGTGCAGTTCGTGATCGAGGGCGCGGTGCTGGAGGCCCTGGCGGCGATCGAGTCCGGCACCGCCGACCGGCTCGAGAGCGCGACCGTGGTCAAAGTGGAGCCGGTACGCAGGCGCCGCTGGTTCTCCCGGCGCTGAACCGGGGACGCGCTGGTTCTCCCGGCGATGGACCGGGTCAGGGCACGGACGAGCGGCGCCGTTCCCAGGTGTCTGCCGCGCGGTTCGCCAGAGCGTGCAGGAGATTGACGGTCACGACCGCCGGTGCCACCACTGCCACGAATCCGTCCAGCGACCGCTCGAACACCAGCGCCAGGATCACGGCCGTGACCCCGTTCTGCTGCGCAAGCGCCAGGCGCACCCGGTCGATCACCGGCAGTCTCCAAGTCAGCACCGCGGCAGCGAGCACCTGGGCGCAGAACGCCACCGCCCCCAGCAGCATGCCCTCGGCCGGGGCCATCCCGTTCACCAGCAGCATCCCCATGAGGAAGGCCGCCAGCGGGAACGCCACGCCCACCGCCTGCGCCAGCCGCCGCCCGTCGGGCAGCCGCAGGAACAGCCCGATGATCGCCACCGCCAGCATCAGGAACGTCCACGCGCCCACAAACACGGCGGCGACGGCCGCCGTGTTGATCAGCCAGGCCGGGCCGTGCCGCACCAGCCGCCACACCACGTACGCCACTGCGGCGAACAACGCGTTCCATCCCAGATCGGCCAGATGGGACACGGAGATCCCGTCGGACGAGAACGCCAGCGTGGCCGCGTACACCGACAGGACCACCGTCACCGGATCGTCGAACGATGCCCACGCCGCCAGGATCGTGCGGGCCTTGGGCGAGAGCCGCGAGTCGCCCATGACGGACGCCACGGACAGCGGGTCGATCTGCGCCACCGCCACCGCGAGCACCACCGCGAGTGGATCGCCGGTGAACAGGTAGAGGACGCTCGCGATGAACGCCGCCTTCAGCACCACCCCGACCGTGACCGCCGCCACGATCAGCCGGGCATGGGCGCGTGCCACGGCTCTGTCGATGTCGTGCGTGCTCCCGTACAGGCCGATGGCCAGCAGCAGCTGACTGGCCAGCAGGTACGTCTCGGACGTCTCCAGATCGCCGATGCCGGTGAGCCGTGCGGTGCCCCATCCTGCGAGCAGGACGAGAATCAGGAGCCAGACTCGGGCCACGGCTCGTCTTTCTTGATCGCCCGGATGTTGCCGGCTCCGGGTTCGGGGCGGGCTCGCTGGTTGATCGGCGGAAGCGTGAAATGGCCGCGGATCAGGTCCACCAGCTTGGCCATCTTGTCGTCGGCGATATCGACCTTGCGCTGGTCCAGGGTGACGCCGATGAGGTAGCGGCCGTGGTCGACCCAGTAGTGGAAGAGAGCGCCGCGCTCGACGTCCAGCACCGTCCTGATCACCGTGCCGCTCTCCAGGAACCGCAGGTGCGTGTCGAGCCGGTGACCGAGCCAGTCGAGTTGGCGGCCCAGCCGGAGGTACGTGATCCGCCGCTTCTCGGGCGTGGTCGCGTGGAAGAAGTGCCGCAGGTCGGCGTCGTCGAGCACGTCGGTGTAGAACGCGCAGCCCTCCGGCCCGAAGTAGGCCACGAAGTGCAGGTCCTCCTGGTCGATCACAGACACGCAGCTGCCGAGTGCCTTCTCCAGGGCGTTGCTGATCTCCGGCTGGGTGCGGATGAGGATTTCGGACTCGCCGATGACCTTACGTTTCGTGGTCGTCGGAGACGGCACGGCCGTGGCCTCGAGGTGCGGCACGTAAAGACCGCGCCGAAACTGTAACAGCAGGTACGAGCCGGTCAGCGCGGTGAACGCGGCGATTCCGATCAGCGATAGACCCAGCAGCTCGCCGGAGATGCTCCGGTTCCACAGGACGGGGCCGAATCCGGCGACGAACCCCAGCGCCAGCCCGCCCACTGAGGCCACCGTCATCGCGCCGACCAGCATGACCGGCAGCTTGCCGCGGATCCGGCCGGCCACGAGCGCGATCACCGCCAGCCCGCCCACCACGGCGAGGACGGTGAGCGCGCGGGACAGGTTGTAATCCTCACCCTCGATGTACCAGGCCAGCATCTCCAGTAACACGGGGGCGAGCACGAACGTCGCGATGACGACCGCGATCCTGGCGAACCGATCCCTGTCCACGCGGGAAGTGTCCGTGATCGTCGGCCCTCGCCGCAATAGCACCGCTTTCGAACCGTACGGCGCAGTCCGCTTCGATCGGGCCGCGGAAGGCGAACGCCGCGCCCGCCGGCGGTCCATGCTGGCTCGCGCGCCGGCCAGCGGGTCCATGCCGGCTCCGTTGATCGGCCGCGGGAGGGCCGGGGCCCGCAATAGGGTCGGCTCGTGGTCGCACTCATGGCGCTGGCCGGATTACTTTGCGGACACCGCATCAGGGCGCTGGCCGACTCCTACGACGGCCTCCCGGAGCCCGCCTGGCCGCCGAAGGCCGAGCTGGTGACCGCCGCCGTCATCGCGCTCGTCACCTGGCGCCTCGGCCTCCCTTACGTGCCGTTCGCCGTGATCGGCGTCGCTCTGGCCGTCATCGACTGGCGCACCACGCTTCTGCCCGACGCGATCACGCTCCCCGCGTACCCGATCACGGCCCTGGCCCTCCTGCCCACCGGCGAGCTGCCGCGAGCGCTGGCCGGAGGAGCGGCGCTGGCAGCGATCTACGGGCTGCTGTGGGTCATCAGACCGGACGCGCTGGGACTGGGCGACGTCAAGCTGGCCGGGCTCATCGGCATGGCGGGCGCGGCGCTGGGCTGGCAGGCGTGGGTGGTGGCGGCGTTCGGCGGGCAGCTGCTCGGCGCGCTCTACGCTCTGGCGCTGCTCGCGACCGGGCGCGGCACCAGGCACACGCAGTTCCCGTTCGGGCCGTTCATGCTGTTGGGGGCGTTTACGGTGCTGTGTCTCGACACGTGAACGTGGGACATCTCACTAGGCCGCACATGGAAGACTTGTACGCATGTTGCGCTGGTTGACCGCCGGAGAGTCCCACGGGCCCGAACTCGTCGCCGTCATGGAAGGCCTCCCGGCCGGGGTGGAGGTGACCACGGCCGCGATCGACGAGGCCCTGCGCCGCCGCAGGCTCGGCTATGGCCGCGGCGCCCGGATGAAGTTCGAGCAGGACCAGGTCACGATCGTCGGCGGCGTCCGCCACGGGCGGACCATGGGCAGCCCGGTCGCGATCCGCATCGGCAACACCGAATGGCCCAAGTGGGAGAAGGTCATGGCGGCCGACCCGGTCGATGCGGCCGAGCTGGAGGGCCTGGCACGCAACGCGCCCAGGTCGCGCCCCCGCCCGGGGCACGCCGACCTGGCGGGCATGCAGAAATACGGGTTCGACGACGCCAGGCAGGTGCTCGACCGGGCCAGCGCCCGCGAGACCGCGGCCCGCGTCGCGCTCGGTGAGGTCGCCAGGCGTTTCCTCAAGCAGGCGCTCGGCGTCGACATCGTCAGCCACGTGACCTCCATCGGCGGCGCCCAGACCCCGTCCGAGATCCTGCCGGGGCCGAACGACCTGGCCAGGATCGATGAGGACCCGGTCAGGTGCTCGGACCCCGAGGGCAGCGCCGCCATGGTCGAGGTGATCGACAAGGCCCACAAGGACGGCGACACGCTCGGCGGCGTCGTCGAGGTGCTCGCCTACGGCCTGCCGCCGGGCCTGGGCAGCTACACCCACTGGGACCGCAGGCTCGACTCCCGGCTCGCCGCGGCGCTCATGGGCATCCAGGCGATCAAGGGCGTCGCGGTCGGCGACGGTTTCGAGACCGCGCGCAGGCCCGGATCCCAAGCCCACGACGAGATCGAATACACCGCCGAGGACGGCGTCAAGCGCATCACCAACCGCGCGGGCGGCGTCGAAGGAGGCATGACCAACGGCGAGATCCTGCGGGTCAGCGCCGCCATGAAGCCGATCTCCACCGTGCCGAGGGCACTGGCCACGATCGACGTCAAGACCGGCGAGGCGGCCAAGGCGCACCACGAGCGCTCCGACGTGTGCGCCGTGCCGGCGGCCGGCGTCGTGGCCGAGGCCATGGTCGCGCTGGTGCTGGCCGACGCGGCACTGGAGAAGTTCGGCGGCGACTCGGTCGAGGAAGTCGCCCGCAACCTGTCCGGCTACCTCTCCTCCATGGTGATCAAATGACACGGTGGAGCGTACGAGGAGGGGTGAAATGACGACAGTAGTTCTGATCGGGCCTCCCGGGTCCGGGAAGACGACCATCGGGCGGCTGCTCGCCGAGCGGCTCGGCGTCGCGTTCCGTGACACCGACGCCGACGTGGAGGCCGTGGCGGGCAAGCCCGTCGCCGACATCTTCGTCGAGGACGGGGAGGCCCGCTTCCGCGAGCTGGAGCACGAGGCCGTGCGCCGGGCGCTGGCCGAGCACGACGGCATCCTGTCGCTGGGCGGCGGCGCCGTGCTCAACGAGGAGACCCAGGCGCTGCTCGCCGGCCACCACGTGGTCTACCTGCAGGTCGGGCTGTCGGACGCGGTCCAGCGGGTCGGGCTCGCCTCCGCCCGGCCGCTGCTCGTGCTCAACCCGCGCAGCCAGCTGAAGAAGCTCATGGAGGAGCGGCGGCCGATCTACGAGCGGCTCGCCGTGGCGACCGTGGTGACGGACAAGCGCGAGCCGGCAGAGCTCGCCGACGAGATCGTGAAGGGGCTGCCCGCATGACCGCCGCCACCAGGATCACCGTACGCGGCGACAGCCCCTACGACGTGGTGGTCGGCACCGGCGTGCTGGCCGAGCTGACCACGCTGCTCAAGCCGGGCGTGCGCACGGTCGCCGTGATCTGCCCGGAGACCCTGCCCGACATCTCCCGGCCGGTCTGCGCGGCGCTGTCCGAGGCCGGCTACGACGTGGTCGAGCTGCCCGTGCCGGACGGCGAGCAGGCCAAGACCATCGAGGTGGCCGCGGGGCTGTGGTCGGCGCTCGGCCGTCATGGCGTGACCCGGTCGGACGCCGTCGTCGGTGTGGGCGGGGGCGCGACGACCGACCTGGCCGGGTTCGTCGCCGGCACGTGGCTGCGCGGCGTCCAGGTGGTGCTCGTGCCCACGACCCTGCTGGCCATGGTCGACGCGGCGGTCGGCGGCAAGAACGGCATCGACACACCCGAGGGCAAAAACCTCGTCGGCACGTTCCTTCCGCCCGCGGGCGTGTTGTGCGAGCTGTCCACGCTGGACGGCATGCCGAAACCGGACTACGTGGCGGGCCTGGCCGAGATCATCAAGGGCGGCTTCATCGCCGACCCGGAGATCCTCCGGCTCATCGAAGAAGACCCCGAGGCCGCCACCCGTCCCGACGGCCCCCACACGCGCGAGCTGATCGAGCGCAAGATCCAGGTCAAGGCCGACGTCGTGGGCACCGACCTGCGCGAGGCGGGGCTGCGCGAGATCCTCAACTACGGCCACACGCTCGCCCACGCCATCGAGCGCAACGAGCACTACGGCATCCGCCACGGCGAGGCCGTCGCCATCGGCATGGTCTACGCCGCCGAGCTGTCCCGCCTCTCCGGCCGCGCCGACCTGGTCGATCGGACCCGCGCCATCCTCACCAGCGTGGGCCTGCCCATCTCCTACCGCGCCGACGCGTGGCCGCAGCTGCGCGACCACATGCGGCTGGACAAGAAGAACCGCGGTGCCAAGCAGCGGTTCGTCGTCCTGGACGAGCTGGCCAAGCCGGGCCGCCTCGAAGACCCCTCGGAAGAGCTGCTCGCCGCCGCCTACAAGGAGATCTCGGCATGATCCTCGTGCTCAACGGCCCCAACCTGCGCAGGCTCGGCACCCGCGAGCCCGACGTCTACGGCGCCGAGACGTTCGAGGACCTCGCCCAGCTCTGCCGCGACACCGGGCGCAAGCTCGGCGAGCACGTCGAGGTGCGCCAGACCGACGACGAGGCCGAGATGATCGGCTGGATCCACGAGGCCTGCGACGGCCGCATCCCCGTCGTGCTCAACCCCGCCGCGTTCACCCACTACTCCTACGCTCTGCGCGACGCCATCGCCCAGCGCACCGCCCCGCTCGTCGAGGTGCACCTCAGCAATCCCGCCGCCAGGGAAGAGTTTCGCCATACCTCCGTCGTCGCCGGGGTGGCGACGGGCACCATCGCGGGGTTCGGGCTACAGTCGTACGTCCTTGCGCTGCAGGCTATCGCGGAGATGAACACCACCTCATGAGGCACTACAAGTCCTTCGTCGCCCTCGGCGACAGCTTCACGGAAGGACTGAACGACCCCGGCGTCAACGGGCACTACCGCGGCTGGGCCGACCGGGTGGCCGAGCGGCTCGCCGCCGACGACCCGTCCTTCCGGTACGCCAACCTGGCCGTCCGCGGCAAGCTCATCGACCAGATCGTCGCCGAGCAGGTGCCGCCGGCCATCGAGATGGCCCCGGACCTGGTCAGCTTCTGCGCCGGGGGCAACGACCTGCTCCGGCCGGGCAGCGACCCGGACGAGATGGCCAAGAAGGTCGCGCGGGCCGTGCGGGACCTGCGGGCCGGCGGTGCCGACGTGCTGCTGTTCACGGGCGTGGACCCGCGGGACACGCCGCTGATGCGGCGGCTGCGGGGGCGGTTCGCGATCTTCTACCTGCACGTGCGGTCCATCGCCGACCTCTACGGGTGCCGGCTCGTCGACCAGTGGTCGATGCAGGGGCTGCGGGACTGGCGAGCGTGGAGCGCCGACCGGCTGCACATGAACGAGGACGGGCATCGGCTGGTGGCGGCGCGGGTGCTGGACGTGCTGGGCGTGCCGTTCGAGGACTGGCGCAAGGACTGGCAGGCGCGGGCGGTGGATCCGCGGGTGCGGCGGCGCGAGGACGCCCAATGGATGCGTGAGCATCTCGTCCCGTGGGTGGCTCGCCGCCTGCGCGGCGTCTCCTCCGGCGATGGTCTCTCCCCCAAACGCCCCGACCTCACCCCATTCGGATAATCTTCTTTTACGCGGTGTCGTGGTTTGCCACTCGCCGTACGTTGGCTGAGGGCACTCCAGGGAACGGCCTCTGACCCTTCACCGGCGGGCCGCCGTTACGCGAGCGTTTTCTGGACCGGCTACGTGGTCCAGGCTAGATCGGTCGCGTGCGCGTCGGCCATGGATGTTGCGCCAAGCTCCGCCTCTCGCCGCGCCGGCGCTCGGAAGGCGCGACGGCTGCAGGACCCGCCTCGGCACGCCTGGCACGCCCGGCACGCCCCAGCCTGGAGCAGCTCACGCGAGGCCCACGGGGCTCGCAAGGGGCGTTACGTGGTTGGTTCGGCTGATAGGCGTTTCAGGGCGGCGCGGGGGATGGAGGGGTCCGTCGTGCGCCAGAACGGGGGGAGGGAGCCCAGGAGGAAGCTGCTGTAGCGGGCCGTGGCGAGGCGGGGGTCGAGGACGGCGATCACGCCCTTGTCGTTCTGGGCGCGCAGGAGGCGGCCGGCGCCCTGGGCCAGCAGCAGGGCGGCGTGGTTGGCGGCCACCGCCATGAAGCCGTTGCCGCCTCGCGCCGCCACGTGGCGCTGCCTGGCCGACGTCAGCGGGTCGTCGGGGCGGGGGAACGGCACCCGGTCGATGATGACCAGCCGCAGCGACGGCCCGGGCACGTCCACGCCCTGCCACAGCGACAGCGTGCCGAACAGGCAAGTCGGCTCGTCCTCGGCGAACTGCTTGACCAGCAGCATCGTCGAGTCGTCACCCTGGCACAGCAGCGGCACCTCCAGCCGCTCCCGCAGCGCTTCCGTGGCCGCCTTGGCCGCGCGCATCGACGAGAACAGCCCCAGGGTGCGTCCCCCGGCCGCCTCGATCAGCTCGGCGATCTCATCCAAATATTGCTGCGGCAGCCCGTCGCGGCCCGGCTGGGGCAGGTGCTTGGCGACGTAGAGGATCCCTGCGCGCGGGTGGTCGAACGGCGAGCCGACGTCGATGCCCTGCCAGCCCTTGGCGTCGCCGAGCCCCCACTGCGCGGCCAGCCCGTCGAAGGTGCCGCCCAGCGCCAGGGTGGCGGAGGTGAGGATCACCGTGCGCTCGCCGAACAGTTTGTCACGCAGCATGCCGCTGACGGTCAGCGGCGCCACCCGCAGCGCGGGTGGCCGCCGGTCGGTGCCCGCGTCGAGCCACACGACCTCCGCCCGGTCGGCCTCGGAGTCGTGTCCGTAGGCCTCCAGCATGCGTACGGCCGTGTCGTGCACCTCGTCCAGGGCCGTGAACGCGGCCTTGCGCTGCCCGGCCTTGTCCGGGTCGTCCTTGTCGGCGCCGCGCGGACCCATGGCCGTGATGCAGCGCCAGGCGGTGTCGCGGATCAGCTGCAGTGTCAGGCCGAGCACCTGCGGCATGTCGTCGATGCGGCCGGGCGGGGCGGCGGCCAGCAGCGCCTTGAGGTCCTCGCCCGCCTCCTGGAGCTGGTCGGCGACCGTCTGCTCGATCAGCCTGCCCACCCGGCGGACCGCCAGCGACACGATCAGCTCCGACAGCTCGCCCGTCACCACCGACGTCACGCGGTCGACCAGCTCGTGCGCCTCGTCCACGACCACGACCTCGTGCTCGGGCAGCACCGGCAGGTCGCCCATGGCGTCGATGGCCAGCAGCGCGTGGTTGGTCACCACCACGTCGACCTCGCCCGCGCGGGCCCTGGCCAGCTCGGCGAAGCATTCGGCGCCACTCGGGCAGCGGTTGGCGCCCAGGCACTCCTGCGCGCTCACCGAGAACTGCCGCCACGCCTGCTCGCTCACCCCCGGCACCAGCTCGTCGCGGTCGCCGGTCTCGGTCTCCTCGGCCCACTCCTGGATGCGCTGCACCATGCGGCCCGTGGCGCTCACCTCGCGGGGGTCGAACAGCTGGTCCTGCTCGTCCTCCTCGGGCCAGCCCGCCGTGGCCTTGTAGCGGCACAGGTAGTTGCGGCGGCCCTTCAAGATCGCGAACGTGGGCTCGTGCGGCAGCTCCTTGCTCAGCGTCTCGGCCAGCCTGGGCAGGTCGCGGTCCACGAGCTGGCGCTGCAGCGCGATCGTGGCCGTGGACACCACGACCGGCTTGTCGCTGTCCATCGCGTGGCGGATCGACGGCACGAGGTAGGCCAGCGACTTCCCGGTGCCCGTGCCGGCCTGGACCGCCAGATGCTCCTCGTCGTCGATGGCCTGCTGCACGGCGCGGACCATCGTGATCTGGCCCTGCCGTTCGCTCCCTCCGAGAGCGCCGACCGCGATGCTGAGGAGTTGGTCCACTGGCGGGAGATGGGAGTCCGGCACGGCACTAAACGCTACCCGCATTTTCCGGGTCGCCGTGCCGAACGCGGTGTGATCGGCCATGCGCATCCCGACATTCCTGAATCCTTTCGCCGGCGCGCATGGCACACTGGGCGATCGGGACTCCAACTGGTCAAACACGATCTTCCCGTGTGTGATCGGAGGGATTCGCGGTGTATATGGGAAGGCCGGTTCCGTAGGGTTTTCCGGGGTTGAGTGGACGAATAAAGGCTGGTTAAAGCAGTATGTCTGCCATGTCGGAAGTTGTCCCGTTGCCGTCGTTCGGCGAAGTCTTCTTCGATGCACGAGGTCAGGAGCGGTGTCTCCGGGTCACGTGGCACGAGGGCACCTTGGTGCTCAGCCTGTGGCGGGGGGAGATGTGCACAGCGAGCTTCCGCATGCCGATGGAGGACGTCGGCCGGCTGCTCGACACCCTTGACGAGGGCTTTGCCGAGGCCACGGGCGAGCAGCCCGCCGTGCCCGCGCACGATCCGGGCACCGAAGTCATGCCGGGCACAGGCCAATACCAGCGGCCGTCGCAGCCCGCTCCCCAGCACCATCTCCAGCAGCCGGCCCACCCCCAGCTCGACGAGCGTCCCACGGCCGCGTTGTCGCCCAACGACGTCCTCGTGGCCAGGGGGCCGGCGCCTCAGGACAAGCTGGTCGCCTCCTACAGCGAGACCACGGGGCCCAGGGACACGACCCCCGCCTATGGCGAGCAGACGGCGGCGCCCTTCACCGGCCCCCAGTACGTCGACTCCACCGCACCCCAGCCCCAGTACGCCGGCGACCCCTTCAGTGGCCCCCAGTACACCGGCGATCCCTTCAGCGGCCCTCAGCACACCGGCGACCCTTTCAGCGGCCCTCAGTACACCGCCGAGGCTCCGCAGTACCAGCCGCAGCCTGATCGCTTCAGCGGGTCTCAGTACGTGGACAACCAACCCGTCTACCAGCTGCCCGAGGAGCAGCGCCGCCCGTCGCCGCTGAGCACCGACCCCCTGGGCTTCCCCTCCCAGGCCGCCGACCCCTACGCGGCGGCCCCCCAGCACCGGTCCGAGCCGTACCACTCCGACCCGTACCCGTCAGATCCGTACGCGTCCGACTCCTTTGGGCGGCGTCAGGAGGCCTACCAGCAGCCCCAGCCCCAGCCGCAGAGCCAGAGCGCCGCCGGCCTGGGCACGCCCATGCACGGCATTCCGGGCGCGGGCCGGCGCCGGGCGGCGCCCCCGCCCGCCCGCGACGACTACGCCGCCTACCAGCAGGCCCCGCAGGCCAACCCGGTGGACCCGCTGCTGGCCCTCGGCAGGCAGGAGCCCCAGCAGCCGGATGCGGGCATGGTCCGTCCGTACGCCGGGGATCCCATGTTCTCTACCGGCGAGCGCCTGCGTCCGGAGCAGCAGCACCCGGACTACCACCAGCGGAGCGACCGCAGGGAGTGGTGATTCACCCGGCCCCGTCCAGGTACGCTCTGCGCGAGGCGATCGGGCCGAGGTAGAAGGAGCGTCGGTGAGTCCCATCCTGGGCTTGCAACTGCTGCTGGTGGCCGCCGGTGCTATCGCGGTCTCCGCCATGGCGCGGCGTAAGGGCTGGCCGGCTCCGCTGCTGCTGGTGGCCGCTGGGTTGCTGGCCTCGCCGCTGGTGCCCGCGGTGCCGCTGGATCCCGAGCTGGTGCTGTTCGTGTTCCTGCCGCCGCTGCTCTACTCGGCCGCGCTCGACAGCTCCTACCTGCGCCTGCGTGACGTCAAGCGGGCCGTGCTGCTGCTGTCGATCGGGCTGGTGCTGTTCACGACGGCCGTGGTCGGGCTGCTCGTCCACCTGCTGCTGCCGGATCTGCCGCTGGCGCTGGCGTTCGCGCTCGGCGCCATCATCGCGCCGCCCGACGCGGTGGCCGCGGTCGCGGTCGGCCGGCGGCTCGGCCTGCCGCGCAGGACGCTGACGATCCTGATCGGCGAGAGCCTGTTCAACGACGCCACGGCGCTGACGGCCTACCGGGTGGCGATCGGGGCGGCCGTGGGCGGCACCGTGGACCTGGTGGAGAGCATCGGAGCGTTCTTCATCGCGGCGGCGGGCGGGGTGGCGATCGGGCTGGCTCTGGCGTTCCTGTTCGCCTGGGTGTTCCAGCACACGCGAGACTCGCTGGTCGAGAACACGCTCATGCTGCTGATCCCGTTCGCCGCCTTCTTCGCGGCCGAGACCGTGCACGCCTCCGGCGTGATCGCGGTCGTGATCGTGGGCCTTTACCTGGGCTACCGCATGCACCTGCGCGGGTTCGGCACCCGGCTGGTGTCCGACGCGGTGTGGAAGGTCACCGACTTCTTCCTCGAGACGATCGTGTTCGCCCTGATCGGGCTGCAGCTCGTGACCGTCATCCAGGGCATCGGCGGCTACAGCGCGTGGGCGGTCGCGGGTTACGCGGCGGCGGTGCTCGCGGTGACGATCCTCAGCAGGTTCGTCTGGGTGTTCACCGCCACCTTCCTGACCAGGGCGCTGGTCAGGAACGCCAGGCAGCCGGCGCCCACGCCGAAGCAGGCGGTGATCCTGAGCTGGGCGGGGATGCGGGGCGTGGTGTCGCTGGCGGCGGCGTTCGCGATCCCGCCGGAGGTCCCGCCGCGCGACCGGGCGATGCTGCTGTTCCTGACGTTCACGACCGTGATCGGCACCCTGCTCATCCAGGGCATGACGTTCCCCGCGCTGATCAGGCGGCTGGGCGTGACGAGCACGCAGGAGCAATACGAGGACCGCCTGGCCGAGGCGGCCGCCCAGCAGGCGGCGCTGGAGGCAGGATTGGCCGAGCTGGAGCGGCTGGTCGCCGAGCAGGACGGCGAGCCCGACGAGATCCAGAAGCAGGTCATCGACCAGCTCAGGGAGAAGTCATGGCGGCGGTCGCTGACCGCGTGGGAGCGCCTGGGCGGCGGCACCGGGCACGGCGGCGCGGAGACCCCGAGCGCGCTCTACCGGCGGTTGCGCCGCGACATGCTGCAGGCCGAGCGCCAGGTCTTCGTGCGCCTGCGCGATGAGCGCCGCCTCGACGACGAGGTGCTGCGCGAGGTGATGGCCCAGCTCGACTTCGAGGAGGCCATCCTGGAGCGTTAGCGGAGCCGTCCCCGGCCGCTAACCCATCTGGCTGTCCACGAAGCACCACCGCCACTCCTCGCCGCGCTCGAACGACTGGATCACCGGATGCCCCGTCGCGTGGAAGTGGGCGGTGGCGTGCTTGGCGGGCGAGGAGTCGCAGCACCCGATGTGGCCGCACTCCAAACAGCGCCGCAGGTGCACCCAGCGGCCACCGTCGGCCAGGCACTCCTCGCAACCCTCAGGCGTCTTCGCCGCCGGGTCGTCGGCCTGGGAAAGATGCTCGCACATTGCCATAACAGAAATCTTAGGGCCAGTGTTCGATCTAATTTCGGCCAGGCCCCTTGTCGGCTGGCGGACAAGCGTAGACATTGTGCTCAACGGGGGAGTGACATAGGCCACACTGTCCCGAGGAGCCGCCCTTGCTGGAGGTACGCAACCTCGAGGTCGTCTACGACGACGTGATGCTCGTGCTGCGCGGCGTGAGCCTCAATGTCCCCCCTGGCTCGATCGTGGCCCTGCTCGGCGCGAACGGCGCGGGCAAGACCACGCTGCTGCGGGCCCTGTCCGGGCTGCTCGACGTCCACGACGGCGAGATCACCAAGGGTGCCGTCACGCTGGAGGGCGAGCCCATCCACCACCTCAAACCCGCCCAGATCGTCCGGCGCGGGGTGAGTCAGGTGATGGAGGGCCGCCGCATCCTGTCCGAACTGACCGTCGAGGAGAATCTCAAGGTCGGCGGCCACACCGCCACCACCTCCCACCTGGACCGCGTGTATGGTCTGTTCCCACTGCTGGCCGAGCGCCGCAAGAGCGTGGCCGGCTACCTGTCGGGCGGCGAGCAGCAGATGCTGGCCGTCGGCCGCGCCCTCATGGCCGGCCCGAAGTACCTGCTGCTCGACGAGCCCAGCCTGGGCCTGGCCCCGTCCCTGGTCGGCCAGGTGCGCGACCTCATCGTCGAGATCAACCGGCAGGGCACCACAGTCCTGCTGGTCGAGCAGAACGCCACCATGGCCCTGTCCATCGCCTCCCACGGCTACGTCATGGAGACCGGGAAGATCGTCATGGACAAGCCGGCGCAGGAGCTGCTAGCCGACGAGGACATCAAGGAGTTCTACCTCGGGGCCGTCCGGTCCTTCCGCGAGGTCAAGCACTACAAGCGGAGGAAACGATGGCTCTCCTGACGTTCGAGGACGTGCACCTGAGCTTCGCCGGCGTCAAGGCCGTCGACGGCGTCAGCTTCGAGGTGGGACAGGCGGAGCTCCTGGCGGTCATCGGGCCGAACGGCGCGGGCAAGACCTCGATCTTCAACGTGCTGTCCGGCGTCTACCGGCCCCAGCGCGGCCGGGTCACCTTCCTCGGCGAGGATCTGCTGCTCAGGCGGCCGCACGAGATCGCCGCGATGGGCCTGGCCAGGACGTTCCAGAACGTGGAGCTGTTCCACAACCTCACCGTCCTGGACAACCTCATGCTCGGCCGCCACCACCACTTCCGCTACGGCGCGTTCTCCGCCCTCCTGTGGTACGGACGCGCCCGGCGGGCCGAGCTGGCCGCCCGCGCCAAGATCGAGGACATCATCGACTTCCTCGAGCTGGAGGCCTGGCGCCGCCATCCCGTGCGGCTGCTGCCGTACGGGATCCAGAAGCGGGTCGAGCTGGGCCGGGCCCTCGCCATGGAGCCGCGCCTGCTGCTGCTCGACGAGCCGGTGGCCGGCATGAACCTGGAGGAGACCGAGGACATGGCCAGGTTCGTCCTGGACATCCGTGACGAGCTGGGCATCCCGCTCGTGCTCGTGGAGCACGACATGGGGCTCGTCATGGACCTGGCGGACCGGGTGCTCGTGCTGGACTTCGGCCGCCCCGTCGCGCTCGGCCGCCCGGCCGAGGTGCAGCAGGACCCCAAGGTGATCGAGGCGTACCTGGGAGGCACACATGGCCGAACGGAGTGAGGCCATCAGTAGACACAGCACCTTGGTCATGAGGCCGACGAAGGAGGCCTCATGACCATCGTGGACAGGGTGCGGGAGCGGGCCAGGACCACGCCCGACGCGGTCGCGATGCGGCACAAGGACTTCGGCATCTGGCAGGAGGTCACCTGGGCGGCGTACTGGACGCACGTCGAACTGGTCGCGCACGCCCTGCTCGCGCTCGGCGTCGAGCCCGGCGACCGGGTGGCCGTCCACGCGGACAACCGCCCGGAATGGCTCTACGGCGACCTCGGCACGGTCGCCGTGCGCGGCATCACGGTCGGCCTCTACCCCACCAACCCGCCCGCCGAGGTCGCCTACCTGCTGGCCGACTCCGGTGCGAAGATCCTCATCGCCGAGGACCAGGAGCAGGTCGACAAGGCCCTGGCCGTCCTCGACGAATGCCCCGACCTGCGGCGCATCGTCTACCTCGAGCCGCGCGGCATCCGCGGCCGCTACGACGACGAGGTCCTGATGTCCTGGCCGGAGCTGCTCGCGCTGGGCGCCGAGCACCGGGCCGCGCACCCGGACGCGGTGGAGCGCCGCATGGCGGAAGCGGCGCGCGACGACGTGGCGACGCTCATCTACACCTCCGGCACCACCGGACCGCCCAAGGGCGTCATGCTCACCATCGGCAACGTCGAGTTCGCCGTCGACACCCTTGTCACGGGCGGCGGCTTCACCTCGCCACCGCCGTCGGAACGCGACCTCGCGCTGTCGTACCTGCCGCTGTGCCACGTCGCCGAGCGGGCGTTCACCGTGTGGTTCAACTCGGCGGCCGGCGTGCAGGTGAACTTCGCCGAATCCATCGACACCGTCCAGGCCAACCTGCGCGAGGTGCAGCCCACGATCCTGTTCGGGGTGCCGCGCATCTGGGAGAAGGTGCTCGCCCAGGTCACCATCAGGCTGGAGTCGGCCTCGCCGGTCAAGCGGGCGATGACCCGGTTCTGGCTGCGGACGGCCGACCGGATCGGCGACACCCTGGTACGCACCGGCGGCCGGCACACCTTGCGGACGCGGGCGGCGTACGGGGTCGGCTGGGTGTTCTGCTACCGCGCGCTGCGCGAGCGGCTCGGCATGCGGCGGGTGCGCTACGCCGCCTCCGGCGCCGCGCCCATTGCGCCCGACGTGCTCAAGTTCTACATGGGGATCGGCATCCCCATGCACGAGGTGTACGGGATGAGCGAGAACACCGCCATCGCCACCGCCAACCGCCCCGGCCGGGTCCGGCTCGGCACGGTCGGGGAGCCGCACCCCGGCATCGAGCTGAAGATCGACGAGGCCACCGGCGAGATCATGACCCGGCATCCCGGCAACTTCGCCGGCTACTGGCGCAACCCGCGCGCCACCGCCGACGTGCTCGATCCCGACGGCTGGCTGCACACCGGCGACGTGGGCGAATGGGTGGACGGCACGCACGTGCGGATCACCGACCGGATGAAGGACATCATCATCACGGCCGGCGGCAAGAACGTCGCGCCCAGCGAGATCGAGAACGCGCTGAAGGCATCGCCGTACCTGAAGGAGGCCGTCGTCATCGGGGACCAGCGGCCGTACCTGGTGGCGCTGATCGGGATCGAGCCGGACACGGTGGGGGAGTGGGCGCGGCGGCGCGGCCTGCCGTACACCACCTACCGGGACCTGTCGGAGAAGCCGGAGACGCGGGAGCTCGTCCGGGGGATCGTCAACGAGGTGAACGAACGGTTCGCGTCGGTCGAGCAGGTCAAGCGGTTCGCGTTCCTGCCGAAGGAGCTCGACCACGAGGACGGCGAGCTGACCGCCACGCAGAAGGTCAAGCGCAGTGCCATCGCCAAGCTGTTCGAGGACCTGGTGGAAGGGATGTACGCCCGGTGAAGGGGCTGCTGGAGACGGTCATCAGGGGCCTGGGCAACGGGTCGGTGTACGCGTTGCTCGCGCTGGGGTTCGTGATCATCTACAAGGCGACGCGGGTCATCAGCTTCGCGCAGCCCGCGCTGATGCTGGCCGGGGCCGTCGCGGTGAGCTACCTGGCCGAGGTGACCGGGTTCTACGCGGCCGTGCTGCTGTCGGCGCTGCTCATCGCCGGCGTGGCGCTGGGCATCGAGCGGGTGGCGATCCGGCCCATGGTGGGGCGGCCCGTCTTCGTCGTGGCGATCATCACGCTCGGCATCGACGTGGTCGTGCGGGTGGTGGTCAACGCCTTCATCGGCAGGGACGTGCGGCAGATGGGCGATCCGTGGGGGTTCACGCAGGTCTCGCTCGGGCCGCTGGTCGTGCAGTCACGCTGGCTGGCCATGCTGGTGGTCACCGCGGTGCTGGTCGGACTGCTGTTCGCGTTCTTCCGCTTCACCAGGTACGGCCTGGCCATGCGGGCGGCGGCCTTCGACCAGGAGACCGCGCTGGCGCAGGGCGTGTCGGTCGGCATGGTGTTCGCGCTGTCGTGGGGCCTGGCCGGGTTCCTGGCGGCGATCGCCGGAATGTTCGTCGGCACCGGTCAGGGCATCGAGCAGCTGACGTGGGTGATCGCGTTGAAGGCGCTGCCGGCGATCATCGTGGGCGGGCTCGACTCCCTCGGCGGCGCCGTCGTGGGCGGGCTGGTGGTCGGCGTCGTGGAGTCGCTCTTCCAGTCGTACCAAGGGGATTTCGCGCCCTGGCTGGGACAGAACTTCGCGGTCGTCTCGCCGTACGTGGTGATGCTGATCGTGCTGCTGGTCAGGCCGTACGGCCTGTTCGGGACCCGGGAGGTCGAGCGGGTATGACCGACACGCGCTCCGCGGCGGCGCAGACCGCCCCTGACATACCGACCGGCCGGTCTCGCCGGGTACGCGGCCGGCCGCTGCTCTATACCTCCTACGCCCAGGACATGGCGCTGCTCGACACCCGGGCCAAACGGGTGTGGACGGGCGTGCTGGTGCTGCTCGCGTTCGCGCTGGCGGTGCTGCTGCAGGACCGGTCACTGGAGGTGCTGGCGGGGGCCTACGTGCTGGCCATCGGCGCGATCGGGCTCAACATCGTCACCGGGTACGCCGGCCAGGTCTCCCTCGGCCACGCCTTCTTCGTCGCCATCGGCGCTTACACGGCGGCCGCCCTGTCCGGACCTGTCGACGGCGAGCGGCTCGGCTACGGGATCGCGGAGATCTGGATCTGGCTGCCGGCCGCCGGACTGGTCGCCGCCGCGGCCGGGGTGCTCGTCGCGCCGCTGGCCACCCGCCTGCGCGGCCTCTACCTGGCCGTCGTCACGCTCGGCCTGGTCTTCCTCGGCGAGCACGTCTTCAAGGAGTGGAAGGAGCTCACCGGCGGCCCCGGGGTGGGGCGCGAGGCGGCGATCCCGCAGCTCTTCGGCACCCGCCTGGACCAGGACGGCCCGCTCGGTACCAAGGAGCAGACCCTGTATGTCCTCATGCTGGTGCTGCTCATCGTCTTCGCCATCGCCGCCCGTAACCTGGCCCGCTCGCGCATCGGCCGCGCCTTCGCCGCCATCCGCGACCGGGACATCGCGGCCGCGGTCATCGGGGTGCCGCTGACGCGCAACAAGGTGCTGGCGTTCGGGATCTCCTCCTTCTACGCCGGGTGCGCGGGCGGCCTGCTCTACACGATCTCCGGGTACGTCGAGCCGGGCTCGTTCAGCCTGCTCATGTCGGTGCAGTTCATCGCGATGGTCCTGATCGGCGGCGTGGCCACCGTGTCCGGGGCGATCGCGGGCGCGTTGTTCATCTCGCTGTTGCAGCCTCTCACCAGGGCGCTGCCCTCGCTGGTGCCGTTCGTCAGCGGCGACACCACGCAGACCCCCAACGTGTTCCAGGTCGAGACCGTCCTGTACGGGCTGCTGATCGTGCTGTTCCTCATCTTCGAACCGCGCGGCCTGTTCGGTCTGTGGATCCGGATCCGCAACTACTGGAAATCCTGGCCTTTTTCATACTGAGAAGGGATTTTTCATGAAGAGTCGCTGTGTGGTGGCGTTCACCGCGGTGGTGGCACTTCTGTCCGCATGCGGCGTCATCCGGGGGGACGACGAGGGCAGCAAGGCCGGAGCCCAGGCTCCAGGTGTCACCGCGGAGCCCTGCCCGAATGCGGTCGACCGCAACAAGGGCTGCATCTACCTCGGCACGATCTCCGACCTCACCTCGGGCCCGTTCGCCGCGCTCGCGGTGCCCATCACCGACGCGCAGAAGGCCTTCTGGGCCCGCGTCAACAAGGCCGGCGGCGTCGGCGGCAAGTACGAGGTGGACGTGACCCGCTTCGTCCGCGACAACAAGTACAACCCAGAGGTGCACCGGCAGGTCTACAACGAGATCAAGGACCAGGTGCTCGGCCTGGCCCAGACGCTCGGCTCGCCCACGACCGCCGCCATCATCGGCGACCTCAAGGCCAACAGCATCGTCGCCGCTCCCGCCTCGTGGACCTCGGCGTGGGAGTTCGAGGACGTGATCATCGAGAGCGGGTCCAACTACTGTGTCGAGGCCATGAACTCCGTGGACTACGCGATGGAGACGTACAAGCCGAAGTCGGTCATGGCCGTGCACCTGGCCGGCGACTACGGCGCGGACGCCGCCGCCGGCGCCAAGATCGCCGCTGAGCGCAACGGCCTGACGTTCACCAGCGTCGAGACCCCGAGCGGCGCGAACGAGCAGGGCCGCGCCATCACCGAGATCACCAAGAACAAGCCGGACCTGGTGATCCTCACCACGGGCCCGGCAGACGCCGCGACCATCATCGGCCAGGCCGCCGCGGCCGGCTTCAAGGGCCGATTCATCGGCACCGGCCCGACCTGGAACCCCGCCTTGCTGAAGTCACCCGCCGCACCGGCCCTGAAGGCGTTGTACGAGCAGTCGGCGCCCGGCAAGCCCTGGAACGCCGACACACCCGGCCATCAGGCCGTACGTGAGGCGTTCCCGAACGTGTCCGCCAATGAGGGCTACACCTCGGGGTGGGCATGGGCGTACCCGCTGAAGGCGGCGCTGGACAAGATGGTGGCCGGCGGCGACGTGAGCAGGAAAGGCCTGCTGGCGGCCGTGAAGACGCTGAAGACGGTGGACTACGAGGGCATGCTGCCCCCGGAGGCCGGGAACTTCGCCGACGACGCCAACACGGCGACCTTCCGCCAGACCTTGATCAACAAGGTGGACGACCAGGCGCCGACCGGCGTCTCGATCGTCAAGGACTTCTTCACGGGTGAGACCGCGAAGTCGTACACCTTCGACGGGCCCTGCTTCACCAAGCTCTAAACCGGTGCTCAGGGTCCGGGGGCCCCGCCCCCACACCCCAGGCTGGGGATCTGCGGATCCCCAGCCCCAGGACAAGGTGCACGCGGTCAGCAAGCGGCGAGGCCATCCACGGCACGAGCCAACCTGGAACGAGCCGGGGTCAACGAGATCGTCATTCAGCCGGTGATCGATCCCTCGACGGAGATGGCCACCGGACGTCAGAGCTTGCCCAGCCCGCGGGCCAGAATCGTCGCGGTCTTCGCGATCGTCTTGTCGTCGGTGGCGAGACCGGGGGAGCGGTTGGTGTAGATCGCCATGATGATGGGAGCGGCGCCCTTCTCCGGCCAGATGACGGCGATGTCGTTCCCACCGCCGAATCCCGTGGAGTTGGTGCCGGTCTTGTCGCCGATCGTCCAGGTCTTGGGCAGGCCCGCCCGGATTCGCGCGTCGCCGGTCTTGGTGGCGATCAGCCAGGCGTTGAGCTGCTCCCGATCCTTGGCGTGCAACGCGCTGCCGCTGGTCAGCACGCGCAGGTCGCGACCGATCGCCGCGGGGGTGGTGGTGTCGCGCTTGTCCTTCGGCGTCCAGTCGTTCAACCCGGGCTCGTAGCGGTCCAGGCGGGAGATCGGGTCCTTGAGCGAACGGAAGTACGCGGTCAGACCGGCGGGGCCGCCGATCTGCTTGAGGATCAGGTTGCCCGCGGTGTTGTCGCTCACCGTGATGGTCGCCTCACACAGCTGGGCCACGGTCAGCCCGTCCTTGACGTGCTTCGCGGTGACCGGTGAGTAGTCCAGCACCTCGTCGGCCGTCCAGTGGATCACCTTGCTCATCAACCCGGGGTCCGAGGTGCGGGCCTTGTGCAAGACGGCCGCGCAGGCCATGGCCTTGAACGTGGACAACAGCGGGAAGCGTTCACCCGCCCGGTACGTCACGGTCTTGCCTGTGGCGGTGTCGAGGGCGTACGCGCCGATGCGGCCGTTGAAGGCCTTCTCCAGCGCGCTCAGCTCCTTCCTGACGCTGACCTGGGCCTCGCTGGACACCACCGGCGCGGTCGCCAGGCTCGCGGCCGAGGCCGGACCTGCGCCGAGGCCTGCCACGAGGGAGATCGCCAGGGCGGTGGCCGCCGCCAGCCGATGGGTGCGGAGGTTTCGCATGTCACGTGTCCTTGCTCTCGCCTGTCAGAGGGCAGGAGCAAAGCAGATGAGATCTCCGTATGTCTAATAGCGATATCGGACACCCAACCATAGTCATTCCGATATGCAAGCTGGTGGAGGCCCGTGTGGGCGGAGTCAGCCGCTGATCTGGGGTGCTTGGGTAGGGTCGAAGTATGCGACTCCACAAGAGCCGGTTCGTGCCCCTCGCCGCCTTCGCCCTCTGCATCGCCGCCGCCGGTTGCGGCGAGGTCAATCAGACCATCGACAAGGCTCAGGCGTGCCTGGAGGCACCGAAGATCGTCAGCGAGCTGGGCGCCCAGATCGCCAACCTCACGAACGACCCCCAAGCCATGGACAAGGCCCTGGACGACGCCGCGGCCAAGCTCAACGACGTGGCGGACAAGGCCACCAACACCACGATCAAGCAAGCCTCCGACGACCTCGCCAAGACCCTGAGCGGCATCACCGTCAATGACGTCAACGACGCCGTCGACGCGACGCAGAAGGTCGCCACCGAGGGAGCCGCGTACGTGGAGAAGGTGACCAAGGCCTGCACCGGCTGAGAGCTGAATCCCGGCTTCTCTAGGGGAAATGGGGACGAAATATCGTTTTTCCTATGGAACCCGACCCGCGTTTTACCTTGGCCAATGAACGGACCTTCCTCACCTGGCTGAGCACGGCGCTGGCGCTCAGTGCGGGTGGGGTGGCCATGGCGGCGGTGCCTGCCGACGTGTTCGTGCCATGGATCCGCACCGCACTCGCCGTCGTGCTCGTCACGCTCTCCGCGCTGGCCGCGGGCATGGCCTACCCGCGCTGGCGCAACATCCAGCGGGCGCTGCGCAATCAGGCGCCGCTGCCGCCACCCGCGCTCGCCGCCGTCTTCGGCTACGGCGTGGCCGCCGTGGCCGTGATCGCCCTGATTCTCATCATCCTCTCAGCATGAGGCGGCGAGGATGACTCCCGAAGAGGAGGTCTGGGATCGTGGGCTACAGAGCGAGCGCACCAGGCTCGCGTGGGTGCGCACGGCCGTGGCTCTGGCCACCGGCGGGCTCGGCGCGACCGGGCTGGCGGCCAGGAGCGGCCTGCCGGCCCTCGCGGTGGTGGTCTTCGCGCTGGCCGCGCTGTGCGGCGGCGTGCTGCTCATCAGGACCAGGACCCGGTTCCGGCGGGTGCAGGCGGCACTGCACGGTGGCAGGCCGCTGGACCCCGGACTGGACGTGGTCTTCGCCTGGCTGGGCACGCTCAGCGTGGTCGCGGGTGCCCTGACCTTTGTGTTCACCATTCGGTGAGTCCGCTTGCGAGATTCCGGCGAGCGGGCGGAAACTCGAAGCAAGGGGGTGACCTCGTTGGAAGAAGAACGCAGGATCGTGCCGTTCGAGTGCCGCAGTTGCTGGCACGTCTGGGAAGAGGAATACCTGGTCAGGCACGTCGAGGATCAGCACGGCAACGAAGCGGAGATCTGGTTGCGCAATAGGCTGCCCGTGCCGCCGCCGTCGCCGGGCGCCATCTGCCCGCGGTGCCGTCGCCAGGACAGCACCACCTTCCCTGAGGGCTACCTGTCGCGTCATCCGGATCTGATCCCGCCGGAGAAACCGGCGGCGCCCGATCCGACCCCGCTGCTCAGCCCGGTGCCGCGTCCACTCTACTGGCAACCTGACACACGGTGAGGATTGCCTGACGGCGAGTGTCGCAGGCACGTGCGGGAGGCGGCCGAGCCGGACAGCGGCGTCCGCTGAGTGGACGCCGCTGTCCGGCCACTGGTCGCCACTAGCTGCTGAGACTGTCCAGCCAGGCCTGATGCAGGCCGGCGAAGCGGCCCGAGGCGGCGATGAGCCGGGCAGGCGGCCCGTCCTCGACGATCTCGCCTCGCTCCATGACCAGGACCCGGTCGGCGATCTCCACGGTGGACAGCCGGTGCGCGATGATCAGCGCCGTGCGGTCGGCCAGGATCGTCCGCAGCGCGCGCTGCACCAGGCGCTCGCTCGGCACGTCCAGGCTGGAGGTCGCCTCGTCCAGGATCAGCACGGCCGGATCGGCCAGGAACGCCCGGGCGAACGCGACGAGCTGCCGCTGGCCGGCGGACATGCGGCCGCCGCGCTTGCCGACCTCGGTGTCGTATCCGTCGGGCAGGCCGGAAATGAACTCGTGGGCGCCGATCGCCTTGGCCGCCTCGCGCACCTGACGATCGGTCGCCTCCGGCCGGCCGAACCTGATGTTGTCCGCGACCGTGCCGCTGAACAGGAAGTTCTCCTGCGTCACCATGACCACGGCCTGGCGCAGCGTCGGCTCGTCCAGCGTCCGCAGATCAACGCCGTCCAGCAGCACCCGGCCCTCGGTCGGGTCGTAGAAGCGGGAGATCAGCTTGGCCAGCGTCGTCTTGCCCGCGCCCGTCGCCCCGACCAGCGCCACGCTCTGCCCGGCCGGGACCGTCAGGTCGAGCCCCGGCAGGATCGGCATCTCCTCGACGTAGGCGAACCTGACGCCCTCGAAGCGCACCTTGCCGCGCGCCCTGCCCTGCGGCAGCGGCTGCGGCTTGCGCGGCTCGGGCACCGACGGCTCCTCCTCCAGCACGCCGGACAACTTCTCCAGCGCCGCGCCCGCCGACTGCAGCGTGTTGTAGAACTGGCTGACCTCCTGCATCGGCTCGTAGAACTGGCGCAGATACAGCAGGAACGCGGCCAGCACGCCGACCTTGACCTCACCCTGGAGCGCCAGCCAGCCGCCGTAGAGCAGCACCCCGCCGATCGTCAGGTTGCCGATCAGCTTGATGCCGGTCATGAACGTCGCGCCGAGCCGCATGCTGCTGGCGTTGGCGCCCCGGTAGTCGTCGTTCAGCTGCTGGAAGATCTCCTGGTTGCGGGGCTCGCGGCGAAAGGCCTGCACGGCACGGATGCCGGTCATCGACTCCACGAAGTGCACGATCACCAGCGCCACCGTCTCCCGCGTACGCCGGTAGACGAGCGCCGACTGCCGCCGGAACCACCGCGTGAACAACACCAGCAGCGGCAGCGGGATCAGCGCGACCAGGCCCAGGTGCACGTCCAGGATCAGCAGCAGCACGGCCGTGCCCACCATGGTCAGCACGGCCTTGACCAGCGCGTCGAACCCGGACTGCAGCAACTCGGCGATGGCCTCGATGTCCGAGGTCAGCCGCGAGATGACACGTCCGGAGGTGTATTGCTCGTGGAAGCTCAACGACAGCCGCTGGAAGTGGTCGAACACCCTCCTGCGCAGCTCCAGCAGGACGCTCTGGCCGATCTTGCCCGACAGCCGCAGGAACGCCTGCCGGGTCAGGGCCTGCGTCACGGCCGCGACCAGGATCACCCCGACCACGGTCAGCAGGATCGCCGCGCCCGACCCGCGGGTGATCGGCGGAATGCCCTCGTCGATGCCGACCGAGACCAGGAAGGGGATGGCGAGCCCGGCCGCGTTGGACACCACGATGATCGCCACGAGCAGCGCGATCTGCTTCCGGTACGGCTTGAGCAGGTCGCCGAGGAGCCGGCGGGAGCGCGCCCGCAGCAGGATGGAGACTTTCTCCGAGAGCTCGTCCTGCTCCTCGGAGGCGACGCCGCGCCAGGACGCCGAGGTCGGCGTAGTCGTCGTCGTCATCGCAGCGCTCCTTCCGACGCGTCGTCCAGGTCGGCGTCCTGGGCCAGCAGCTGCCGGTATTCGGGCACGTCGGCCAGCAGCTCGTGGTGCTGCCCGACGTGCGTGATCGTGCCGTCGCGCAGCAGCGCCACCTTGTCGGCCAGCAGCACGGTGGAGGCGCGGTGGGCGACCACGATGCCGGTGGCGTCGCGCAGCACATGCCGCAGCGCCTCCTCCACCAGCGCCTCGGTCTCCACGTCGAGCGCGGACAACGTGTCGTCGAGCACGAGAATCCGCGGCTTGCTGAGCACCGCCCTGGCCAGGGCCAGGCGCTGCCGCTGGCCGCCGGACAGGGACAGGCCCTGCTCGCCGATGCGGGTATCGAGGCCCCATGGCAGGTCGTACACGAACATGGCCTGCGCCGTCTGGATGGCGTTGGCCAGCTCCTCCTCGGTGGCGTCCAGCCGGCCGAGCGTGAGATTCTCGCGCACGCTCATCGAGAACAGCGTCGGCTCTTCGAACGCGGTGGCCACCACCGACCGCAGCGTGGTGAGCTCCAGGTCGCGCACGTCGTACCCGTCGATCGTGACCCGGCCGTCGGTGGGGTCGATCAGCCGGGGCACCAGTGCGGTCAGCGTCGTCTTGCCCGCGCCGGTCGCGCCCACGATCGCCACCGTCTCGCCGGGGCGCACGTCCAGCCAGACGTCGTGCAGCACCGGCCGGTCCGCGCCGGGGAAGCGGAACCCGACGCCTTCGAAGCGCAAGTGGCCGCGCGGCCTGGCGATCGTGTCCGTTCCGCCTTCGATGGCCGGGACGGTGTCCATGACCTCCATGAGCCGGTCGGCCGAGGTCATGGCCTCCTGGCCCATGGCCAGGATGTAGCCGAGGCTGGCGATCGGCCACACCAGCTGCAGCATCAGCGTGGTGAACGCGACCAGCGCGCCCAGCGTCAGCGCGCCGGAACCGACGGCCAGCGCGCCGAGCAGCAGCACCATGGCCAGCGTGATGTTGGGGATCACCTCGAGGAAGGCGAAGAACTTCGCCGACAGGCGCGCCTTGTCCATCGACGTGCCGTAGACCTTGAGCGCGGCGTCGTCATAACGGTCGTAGACGTGGTGGCGGCGGCCGAACGCCTTGATGGTGCGGATGCCGAGCGCGGATTCCTCGACGAGCGTGGCGAGGTCGCCCTGCTCGTCCTGCACCTGGCGGGAGATCCTGATGTAGCGCTTCTCGAAACGCAGCGACGTCCAGACGATCGGCACGGATGAGGCCAGCACCAGCAGCCCGAGCGGCCAGTATTTGTTCAGCAGCAGCACGGTCACCGTGATCAGCTGCAGGATGTTCATGACCAGGAACAACATCCCGAAGCCGAGGAAGCGGCGGATCGTGGACAGGTCGGTCGTCGCCCGGGATAAAAGCTGGCCGGACTGCCACTCCCCGTGGAAGCCCATGGGCAGGCGCTGCAGGTGCTCGTAGAGGTCGTCGCGGATGGCGGTCTCCAGGCCGAGCACCGGTTTGACCTGGGCCCACCGCCTGAGCAAGATCAGCAGGGCCTCGACGACGCCGACGCCGATCGCGAGCAACCCGAGCGGGAGCAGCCCGCCGGAGTCGCCGTGGGCGATGGGACCGTCGATGACCCTCTCGCTGATGAGGGGGAGGGCGATGCCGGCTCCGATGCCGACGATCGCGGCCAGCCAGATGAAGACCAATCTGGTGACGTAGGGGCGGAGGTAGGACTTCATCCGCCACAGGGAGTTGGAGGACAGCAGGGGACGGCGAGGTGTGTGCGTATCGGGAGGCATCACTTCTAGGTTAGTACGCGAGATCAACCCATTTTTGGTGGCGCGGAGGTGCGTTTCCTGTGCCTGACGTGGGAAAACGCGAGGAATCATGCACTTTCGGGCGGGCCGTTACGCTCATGGTGATGAGGCGTAGGATGAGGGACTCGTGATCAACGAATCAGACCTGCCGCACCTGCGCCGCTGCGTCGAGCTGGCCACGCGGGCCCTGGAGGTGGGCGACGAGCCGTTCGGCTCTGTGCTCGTCTCCGGCGACGGCGCCGTCCTGGCCGAGGACCACAACCACGTGGCGTCCGGGGATCGCACCCAGCATCCGGAGTTCGCGCTGGCCCGATGGTCTGCGGCGCACCTGACGCCGCAGGAGCGGGCTGCGGCCACCGTCTACACCTCCGGCGAGCACTGCCCGATGTGCGCGGCCGCCCACGCCTGGGTGGGGCTGGGGCGGATCGTGTACGTGGCGTCGTCGGAGCAGCTCGCCGCCTGGCTGTCCGAGCTCGGCGTGCCGGCGCCACCGGTCCGTACGTTGCCGATCAACGACGTCGCGCCCGGCGTGGAGGTGGAGGGACCTGTGCCCGACCTGGCGGATGAGGTACGCGACCTGCACCGCCGCTTCCACAGCGGCGGCTGACCGGCTTCGAGCCGCGGGCCACGTGGCTAGGACTCCTGGCCGAGCGCGATCGTCTCGGCGACCTCGGTGTGCCGCTCGGTCTCCTCCTGCGCGAAGCGCTCCGCGTCGAGCTTGTCGGCGATCTCCTCGTCCTGGTTCATCAGCGCCTCGAGCGACTGGCCGGCCATCTCCAGCACGCCCATCTCCGCGTACGCCTGCTGCAGCCGCGGGCTCCACAGCCCGATGTCCTTGACGCACGGCACGATCCTGCTGAACAGCAGCGACCGGAACAACCTCAGGTACTCCGAGTGCTCGGTGGCCTCCATGGCCTCGTCGACCTCGGATGTCGACAGGCCCAGGTACTCCCAGGTCTCCTTGCCGCGCAGCCGGTCGCGCATCAGGTAACAACCCTCGATGACGAAGTCCTCGCGCTCGCGCAGCTCGCTCTCCGACAGGCTCCTGTAGTAGTCGCGCAGCGCCATCCGGCCGAAGGCGACGTGCCTGGCCTCGTCCTGCATCACGTACGCGAGGATCTGCTTGGGCAGCGGCTTGGTCGTGATGTCGCGCATCACCCCGAACGCGGCTAAGGCCAGCCCCTCGATGAGGACCTGCATGCCCAGATACGGCATGTCCCAGCGCGAGTCGGTCAGCGTGCTGTCCAGCAGCGCCTTGAGATGCTCGTTGATCGGGTACGCCAGCCCCACCTTCTCCTGCAGGAACCGGGCGTACGTCTCGGCGTGGCGGGCCTCGTCCATGGTCTGCGTGGCCGCGTAGAACTTGGAGTCCAGGTCGGGGACCGACTCCACGATCTTGGCCGAGCAGATCATCGCGCCCTGCTCGCCGTGCAGGAACTGGGAGAACTGCCATGCCGCGCCGTGCAGGCGCACCTCCTGGCGGGTCTGCTCGCTCATCCGCTCCCACAGCGGGGTGCCGTAGATGGCGATCGTCTGGTCGGGGATCCCGAGCACGTTGTACGGGTCGACCTCGAGGTCCCAGTCGATGCGCTTGGTCGAGTCCCACTGCTTGTCCTTGCCCTTCTGGTACAGGGCCAGCATGCGATCTCGGCCGTCGTCGTACTCCCAGGTGAACCGGCTGCTGCCGGCCATCTGCACGTCCCAGGTGGAGAGCTCGGCGGGGATGGTGTAGAGATCGTGCGTCGACATGGGACCTCCGGGGGGGTTACGTACACCGTACGTCCATGGTTCGAGCTTGCACGTACGGCGTACGTCCGTCAATAGAATGAGCTATGCCCACGGAGCCTCTCTCGCGCAGCCGCATCGTCGCCGCGGCCATCGGCCTCATCGAGCGCGAGGGCGCCGACGCGATCTCCATGCGGCGCATCGCCGCCGACCTGGGCGTCGGCGTGATGTCCCTCTACAACCACGTGCCCAGCAAGGACGTGCTGCTCGACGGCGTGGCCGAGGCGGTGCTCAGCAAGATCGAGTTCACCGACGATCCTGACGCGCACTGGACCGACCGCGTGCGGATGCAGGCACGGGCGTTCCGGCAGATCGCCCACCATTACCCGCGCTCGACCATGGTCGTGGTCAGCCGCCAGCTCCACTCCGCGGCCGGCCTGCTACCCGTCGAGCGGGCGCTGGCCACGTTGCGCAGCGCCGGGTTCGACGGGGCGGACGCGGTCAGGACCTTGCGGATGTTCATCGCCTACATCGTGGGCTCGCTGCTGCGCGAGGTCGGGGTGACGCCGACGTTCGCGCCCGTCCACACCAGGACGATCAAAGCCGACAGTGTCGATGCCGCTCTGTTCCCCGAGGTCAGTTCGCTGGCGCCGCTGCTGGACGAGTGCGACCACGAGGCCGAGTTCGAATTCGGGCTCGAGCTGCTGATCCAGGCCATCGTGGCGCACTCGGCGCGCAGCCGGTGAGACTCAATACCAGTTGTGCGACCTGAAGTGGCCCCATGCGCCGCACGGCCTGCCGTATCTTCCCTTGATGTAGGTCAGGCCCCACCGGATCTGCGTCTCCGGGTTGGACCTCCAGTCGCGGCCCGCGCCGCTCATCTTGCCCGCAGGCAGGGCCTGTGGGATGCCGTACGCGCCCGATGAGCTGTTGCGCGCGCGGTGGTTCCAGTTGCTCTCCCTGGTCCACAGGTTGTCCAGGCAGCGGAACTCCTGAAGGTTCCACGATCGCTGGACGACGTGGTCCAGGGCGATCTTCTTGTTCCTGCTTTCCGGCCGGATGGCCGGGATGTCCGGCTCCGCCGATGTGGTCCAGGTCCTGGTCCGGACCTGCGGCACCGACTCCGCCCAAGCGGTCGTGGTGGCGCCGAACGCGGTGAACGCGGTGACGGAGATGAGGGTGCTGCTCAGTACACGTTTGCTGTCCAAGACGATCCTTGCTGTCGGGTCGCGTGCGGACAGGCGCACAAGCTTTCGCGCCCTGCTCGTCCGCGTCCGTGGCTCGGACGTGGAGGGTCCGCCCGGCCCTCCGGGATCTTGCTCCGCCCGATCCTGCTGGGCGGCCCGGAGGGCACCGCGACGTGTCCTTTAGCACGATTCCTATTACGCGCCGTCACCGCGGGTCATACTTCTCGACACGCGAAGGACAGGTGTTTGTGTGATCGTTGCGGATAAACGGCCGGCTCGCTGGGACGGGATTGCCCGGCCCGTCGCGCCTATGGTCTGCCCTTGCCACAAGAATCGGGCAAGCCTGGGGTTTGGCTCAGTACCAATGGTGGGATTGGAAGTGTGCCCACGCGCGACACGGCGTGCCGTACCGCTTCTTGATGTACGTCAGGCCCCACTTGATCTGGGTGCGGGGGTTGGTCCGCCAGTCGCGGCCCGATGAGGCCATCTTGTGGGCGGGGAGCGCCTGCGGGATGCCGTAGGCGCCGGACGAGCGGTTGCCCGCCCGGTGATTCCAGCCGCTCTCACGGGCCCAGAGCTTCTCCAAGCACCTGAACTGGGCCTTGTTCCAGCCGCGCGCCGCCACGAGGGGCTTGGCGATCGACTTGTTCCTGCTGCTCGCGCTCGTCTGGGAGCTCTGTGCCTGTGCGGCCGAGGCGCCCCCTGCCGCCACGAGGGTGGCGGTCAGGACCAGGACGCCGGTACGGCGGAGCATGGGCATGCGGGTTCCCTTTCGAAGGGGGACATGGACCGCGCCACCGTGCCCGACAGAATCGCTTGACAGGGAATTGACGTCTCAAACGAAGATCGTCAGTAAAGATCCCGATATATAGCTGTTTCAGGGGTTTTGCCCGATAAATGTGGTCTGCGTCTCATTTTCGGCGCAACTCGTTCTGTAAGGTCTTCTCATGACCCTTAGCGAGATCCCTCTCCGCACCCTCACGGACGCCCCGACCACCCTGGCCGAGCTGTCGGTCGGCAAGGCCGCCCTCATCGTGAACGTCGCCTCTCGCTGCGGCCTCACCCCGCAGTACGCAGGCCTGGTCAAGCTGCAGGAACAGTACGGCCCGCGCGGCTTCACGGTGATCGGCGTCCCGTGCAACCAGTTCGCCGGCCAGGAGCCCGGTTCGCCGGAGGAGATTCAGGACTTCTGCTCGGCGACGTACGGCGTGGACTTCCCGCTCCTGGAGAAGACCGACGTCAACGGCCCGGACCGGCACCCGCTGTACGCCGAGCTGACGAGCGTCCCCGACGCGGACGGCGAGGCCGGTGACATCCAGTGGAACTTCGAGAAGTTCCTGGTGGACGGGGAGGGCAACGTGGTGGGCCGCTTCCGTCCCCGCACCACCCCCGAGGACCCCTCCATCACCTCGGCCATCGAAAAAATCCTCTAACCGAGAAGCGCGTCCTTCCAAGTGGGACGCCGGAATGAAACCGGGCCTTTCGGGGGAGGCGGCGGACAAGATCTTCAGCCTCATGAATTCACGAGTGACAGGCTGACCGTCACATAGGGTCACATCGCGCAGAAGGTGCCGCTCCGACCTGGCATGATCTGGATTTCCTAGATCAAGTCCATGCAGGGGAACGGCACCTCGAAAGCGAAGCGTACGACACCCGCCGGGTTGCGGCGAAAGATCAAGCGTGCTAGAGCCGAACGGCGGCGTCGCAAGCCGGAAAGACGCACGTCAGCATGGTCGGTGTCGCTGGACATGAGCACGGGGGCGTTCGGACTGGTGGGCGCGGCCGGGGCGCCCTTGCTCCGACTGCTGGCCGAGTGCTCAGGGCTGCGTGGACGGTTATCGACGACCCTGACCCGGACCGGTTTCGTGCCCGGCCACGATCGTGGCCAGGCGCTGGTGGATGTCGCCATCGGCCTGGCCTTGGGCGCCACCTCGGTGACCGGGGCGATGCGGGAGATCGAGCGAGCCGGATCGATGCCCGCTTCGCCCAGCACACGCAGGCTGTCCTGTTTGCTCGTCGGTTCGATCACCCGGGCGAGCACCAACTGCCGGAACACCTCATCGCTCCCGGCCGCGGCGTCGAACCCGAGCGCGGTGTAAGCGCGAGACAGGGCATCGGCCAGGTGCTCCATCCGCGAGCTGACGATTTCCAGCGGCCCGCCCGCAGCCGGGCGGTCATCCAGCCCGAGATCCAGCTTCCTGCCCGGCGGCCAGCCGCTGACGCGCGATGGCCTTGAACCTGACTTGGCTCACGTTTCGTGATCACGATTGGCTGTGAAGCGCTGACCTGGAGGTTTGCCGTCGGAGCGGCGAAAAGTGCGCACTAAACCGGCGGCGTCTCTACGTTGTAGGCCGTGTCCCCGTACGTGCGGACGGTGAAAACGGCCTCGGGTGCGCGGGCGGTGCAGATCGTGTACTCCTCGCGCCGCGGGTCCCGGGAGATCGAGCACATCGGATCCGCACACGACGACGCCGAGCTGGAGACGCTCAAGGCCATCGCGCGTCAGCGGCTGGCCGCCGGGCAGGATCGACCAAGATCGTGAAAGATTGAGGCTCGGTGGCCGCGTGATTCGATCAAGAGCGACTGCTCTCATTGAGCCAGCTTCCGATCACAAGATCGCAACAGCCTATCGCCCATCCGCGCTGGCCACGCTGCGAATGGTGACTGCCGTACTCGGGATGGTTTGCATCACGAACATCTGCAACCGTTACGGCTGCTGACGTACAGCCACATACACGCTGGCAGTTGGTTTAGCTGACCTGTCTGATCTCCTACTGCCAGCTCTCCAGAATCGCATCCGCCAGCAGATCAATTCTACCCATGTTGTACGGGACGCCCGTTGGAGTTTCCTCTAGCGCTTCAACACATTTCGCAAGAATCCGCGCCAGCGCCAGCTCTCGCTCTGCCTTCCAGCCGAGGCCGATCGCCGCTCCCCACTGAACGAGGGGCACAGAGCTCCCGAGATATGCCCGCAGAATTGCCTCGCATTCGCCATCTCTGGATGCGCCTATCAAACCGAGCGTGATGAACGCTGTCGCGAGTACTTCGGCATCATCTTCACCCTCCACGAGCTCGAGTACGGCGGACTTGCTGATCGACGCCTTCTCCGGATAGTAACCAAGGATGGTGAGCAGCCACTTGCGCTCGCCAGGTGTACTCACCGACAATAGGTCGATTATGTCGCCGATTCGATCGCCGACTGCGTCATAGCACTGGAGGGCGATCCACTGATCCTCCAGGAGTGCCTCACCACCGGTCCACTCCGATGTGAACTGACGACCGAACTTCTCCCTCTCGCTGGCGGCATCGTCCACCCAGTCTTCGAGTTCCGCATGCAACTGAGAGCTATCCATGCGCAGCTTGCGCGCTACCTCGGTGCGAAGATCTTCTGGAATAAACTCGCTGAAGAGATAATCCTGATCATCCCCGATAGCAAAGAAGGCGATCATTTCTAGCAGCTTTACACGTTCATCCGAGCCAACGCGTTTGAGAGCATCAATAAGAAACGGGATGGCGTACGGCGTGGCTTGATAGCGCGAGCCTTGTGCACCCAGCCTGGACCATAGATTCTCCCGAGCAAGAGCCCGGTCTTCAGCGCGGTCGGCGGCGAGCGCCTGGATGGCGTGCGGGATGTTTGCAGCGGATCCGCTGGCGTCAGTTAGCTTTGCCCAGTCAGGTCTCATAGTTGTGGAATCCTAGCAAGATTATGTGCATACCGCGACTTCGGCTCCGCATTCCACTGGGATGCGGAGCCGAAGTCGCGGAACCTAGATCATCGCGGGGTCCTTATACATACCCCATCCTTTTAGGATCTCTTGAACATAACTCGGGTCTCCCTCAAATAGCTTGCCTGACGCATGCCCCATTTGCGCAAGACCCAGGACGTCGAGAATCCCGAAGGCGCGACCGACGCCGCGGAACAGCAGTGGGGTACCTGGTCGACCCGTCGGCACTCGGATGCGCGGCCCTCTGGGTCCGGTCGGATGGTTGCTCCGCCAAGACCCATCCGCCTCAAAAACGGTGTCGGGGGTCAGTTCAGCGCCAGGAAAGCTCCCGAGGCTTCCTTCCGCGTACGTGCCGCCGCGCCACTTGAAGATGACACCGACACCTTTCTTGACAGTGTAGTTCTTAATGAATTGATCGCACCCGCTTTCTCCTGGACATGGACCTTGATCCCCGTTGGCGACGATAACCAAGACGTTACCCGGCTTGAGTAGGCCTTTCTTCTCAAAGTAAGCAGTTATCCGCTTTTCTAGGTGAGTGTCCCAGCTTGAGCCTTCTCCCAAGCCCTCGTTCTGCTTACCGCTGAAGAAGCCGGACTCGAAAGCTAGTAGTTTGCCGTCAGAGTCATACACAGCGGCCGCGCCGAGCATTGTCCTATTGGTCTGAAGTAGCTTCGATGGATCCTTTCCCGTGGACTTCTTGTAAGTCCAGGCAAACTCTTCCTGCCATGACATGAGACCATTTCGGAGCCGATATTTCTTCTGCTCCTCGTATCCGCCTCGCTGCCTGGCCGCCCACTCTCCCGGCGTCATGTCCGTCGGCTCCGGTGCATGCCCATCGATTTCGATGTTGCTGATGGGGTTGCCGCCGGTGAAGGCGTAGCGGTTACTGGTCCAGGGGTCGAGGCCGAGGTTCAGGTCGTCGAGGGCGCCGCTGTAGGTGTCGAGATTGAGAAATCGGTTGAGCCCGGGGTTGTAGTCGCGGAACCCCATGTCGTACATGCCGGTGGAGTTGTCCCACCGCTTGGAGTTGAAGCGGTAAGGGTTGTACTCCTCCTTAGCGGTGGGGTCGACCGGGTTGGGTTTGTCGACGCCGGTGAAGAGTTTGTCGTCGTTCTTGCCGTAGGCGGTGTAGCCGTACGTGGCGCGGGTGTCGCCCGCCTCTGAGGTGACCTGCTCGACGTCTGTGTGCGGGTTGTAGCCGTAGTAGGAGGACTCCTCAGTTCCGTCGGCCTTGACCTTTACCTGGGATAGGCGCTCGCCCCACGGCGAGTACTGGAAGGACCTGGTGAGTTTGCCGGCCACCTCCTCGTCCAGGACCTCGGCGGACAGGCCGAGGTAGGAGTAGGTGGTGGTCTTCGCTGAGGCGGTGCCTTCCTTTTCGGTCTTGCCGGTGGTGCGGTCGAGCGGGTCGTAGGTGTAGGTGGTGACTGTGTTGGTGGTGCCGTCGGTGCCGAGTTTTTCGTGCTTGGTGACGTGGTCGAAGCCGTCGTAGGTGTACTTCTCCCACGTCTTTCCGCCGCCTTGGATGGTGCGCAGCCGCCCGTAGGGGTCGTAGGTGTAGGTGGAGGTCTGTCCGCCGGTGACGGAGGTCATCAGGCGGTTGCGGTCGTAGGTGAAGGTGGTTTTCTTGCCGAGCACCTCCTCCTCCCAGACGTTGCTGTTGGCGTCGTGGGAGTAGGTCTCGGTCTCGACTGGGCCGCCGCCGGTCGGACTCTTCACCGTTTTGGCGATGCGGTCGCGGGGGTCGTAGGTGTAGGCGTAGGTGTGGTCGAGGTAGGCGCCGGGGTTATCGGCGTTCTGGATCTTGGCGTGGTCGCTTGAGCGGTGCAGGTTGCCCTGGTAGCCGACGGTGTGCTCGGAGACGACGGTGGCGTTGGGCTTCTTCTCCAGGCTGTGGCGTAGGACGCCGGACAGGAAGTAGTCGTAGGTGACGGTGTTGCCGTTGGCCTTGATCTCGGTGAAGCGTTCACCGCGCTTGGTGTAGGTGTAGCGGGTGGTTTTCGGAGCGGTGTCGGTGGCGGACTTCTTGTTGACGACCTCGTTGACCAGGTCGCGCACGTCGTAGCCGTAGGTGGCCATGGTCTTGTCGTGGGTGCGGGTGGTGACGGCGCTGTTTTCGTTGTAGGCGTAGCTGGTGGTGTTCTTCAGCGCGCCGTCGAGGAACTCCTTGATCGTGTCGATCTGGTTCAGATTGGTGTAGGCGACGTCCCACACGCCGATCTTGGCGGTCGGAGACCTGTCCTCGATCTTCGTGAGGTTGGCGTTCGGGTCGTAGGTATAGGAGAAATCCTTCTTCTCGCCATCAGTGTCACCGCTGTTGTCACGCACCAGCTTGATCGCGTCGGCCGCGACGGTGCCGTTGGCGGCGTCGGTGAGGGTGACGCTGTGGGCGGTTCCGGCGGTGAAGGTGTAGCTGCCCAGCTCGACCCAGGTGCCGGGGCTCTGGGTCTGGTCGACGGTGACGCCGGCCTCGCCGCCCTGGTGCTTGACCGTGTACTTGGCGTTGGTGGCCGTGGCGCCGGTCGGGTACTGCACCTGCACCTTGTAGGTGCCATCCGATGGGGTGGTGAGGTACCAGGTGAAGGCGGACTGGCCGGTGCCGGCGGGGGCGGTGGCGTAGTCGTAGCCGACGAAGCCCTCGGCCGCTGCCACCTGGGGGCCGACGATGTTCGAGGACGAGGTGCCGCCTGAGCCCAGCGTCCAGGTGCCGGTGGTGGTGACCTGGCCGGTGTCGGAGTTGTCGTTCATGACGACGTCGAGGCCGAGCGGGGTGCCGTCGTCGGAGTGGGTCTTGAGTTTGCCGTCGGGGTAGTACGACCAGTCCAGCGCCCGCTGGCTGGAGCCGCCCGCGGATGTGATGGTGCGGTTGGTCTGCAGGCCGAGCTCGTTGTAGTCGTAGGTGGTCTTGATGTCCCACGGGTCGGTGGTGGTCTTGGACCAGCCGTTGTCCCAGTAGCTCATCGTCGAGATGTTGCGGATGGTCTGCCCGTGCGAGGGCGGGTGGGAGATCGTCTTCAGCCTTGAGACGGCGTCGTAGGTGTAGCGGACGCTGTCGGGGGTGTTGTAGACCGGGTCGTCGGTGTCGTAGGGGTAGATCTCCTCGGCGGGGCGGTTCAGCTTGTCGTAGACGGTTTCGGCGATGAAGTCGGTGGGGTCGTCGGCGGTTTCCACGCCGCGGGGGGTGATGACCTTGGTTCGGTTGCCGACTTCGTCGTAGGCGAACTGGGTGGTGACGTACTTGATGACGCCGCCGGTCTCCGAATGCGGCACCTTGGTCTCGGTGACGTCGCCGCGTGCGTTGTAGGCGGTGATCGTCTTGTTGTTGTCCTGGTCGGTCTGGCCGACGACTAGCCCGTCCAGGTCATACTCGGTGGACGTCTCGAAGCCCGCGGCGTCCTTGACGGTCTTGACGCGGTGGTTGAGGTCGTAGGTGTAGAACGCGGTGTAGTCGGCGCTGTCGGTGGTGGCGTTCTTGCGCGGGTCGATCACCTTGATGGTGTTGCCGACGTTGTCGTACTCGTAGGAGATCTTGTTCTGGCGGTTGCCGTTGGCGACGTCGGCGTTGAGGACGTTGGTCAGCTGGTAGATCTCGTTGTACTTGTACGTGGTAGTGAAGTCGGCCGGGTTCGCGCCGGTCAGGTTGCCCTTGGGCTCGGTCTGGGTTGCGAGGTTGCCGGCCAGGTCCCAGGTGAAGGTGGCCTTGCGTTCGGGCCCAGTCTCGGTGTCCTTGGGCAGCACCGACTCGAGCAGTTGGTCGGCCTTGTCGTAGGTGGCGGTGGCGACGGCGCCGTTGGGGGCGGTGGTCTTGGTGATGTTGTCGTTGCGGTCGTAGACCGGGGCGGGCGTGGTGATGAACACCGGCGGGGAGGCGTCCTGGTCCTTGGGGACCTTGGACTCCAGCGGACGTTTGAAGATGTCGTAGGTCTGGCTGGTGGTCTTGCCCAGCGCGTCGGTCACCGACAGCACGTTGCCGCGCACGTCGTAGCCGGTGGTGGTGACGTTGTTGTCGGCGTCGGTGATCTTCTCGGGGTATCCAGTGGGGTGGTAGTCGGTGAACGTGGTGGGGTTGTCTTCGGCGTCGATGACCTTGGTCAGCTGGCCGACGGGGTCATACTCGTAGAAGGTCGTGTAGTCGTTCGCGTCCGGCGTCGGGACGCCGAGCGGGTCGGTGACCGTCTTGAGGTTGCCGTTGGCGTCATAGCCGAAGGCCCAGCTGCGGCCCTCCGGGCTGATCTTGGTCTTCAGATCGGCGACATAGCCGCCCAGGCCGCGATAGTAGTCCAGCACCGTGGGGTTGGTGCCGTTCTTGTTGGCCTCGGCGTCCTTGATCGTCAGCGGGTAGCCGGTCTTCTGGTCATACGTCCAGCTGGTGACCGCCTGGTTCGGCTGCCCGCTGGCCTCGATCAGGTCGGTGACGTTGTGGTCGGGGTCCCATTGCAGGCGGGTGGTCTCCTGCTTGGCGTTGGTGATCTGCTCGGGGCGGCCGTAGGCGTCCAGCACGTACTTCGTGGCGTTCTGGAGCGGGTCGGTGACGGTGGCGTGGATCACGCCGCCTTGCGGGCCGTCGGGGTCGACGTAGTCGAAGTGGGTGATGCCGTCGAGCCGGTCGGTGAGGGTTTCGAGCTCCCACTTGTCCTTGGGGTCGGTCGTCGCCTCGTAGTAGGCCAGCTTGGTGCTGTTGCCGCGCGGGTCGGTGACGTTGACGAGTTTGACGTTCTTGGTGCCCTGGGTGGCGTCGTAGGTGAACCCGAACGTCTTTGCGCCATCGTCGCCCGCGCCATCGACCATCTTGGCCATCAGGCCCTTGTCGGTGTAGGCGAAAGTGACCTTGCGGCCGGCGATGTCGGTGATCGACTCGACGTTGTCGATGATGTGCGGGTTGGTCAGCTTGGTATCACTGACCTCCTGCCCGGCGTCGTTGATGTAGGTGTAGTCCTGACCCTTCTTGAAGTAGTCGAAGGTCAGCGTCTGGCGGCCGGCGGCGTCGGTGATGTACTGCAGGAACTTGGTGGGCTTGTTGTTGGAGTGACGGCGCTCATAGGTGAACGCCATGGTGTTGCCGTTCTTGTCGACGATCGCGGACTGGAAGCCCTCCTCGTCGAAGAAGAACTGGGTGCGGTCCGGTTTGGTGAACACCCACTGCCGGGCCGGGTCACGCGAGTAGCGGTCCGGCAGGCTGGCCGACTCCGGGACGCGTTGCAGGTACAGGTGCACGCCGCGGGGGTGGACGTAGTCGCAGGTGTTGGGCAGGCAGCCGGTGTTGCCGTGGCGGTCGATGGTCCACACGTGGGTGGTGCCGTCGCCGTCGACGAGCCGGACCTGCTCGGGCCATTTCTGGCCGGGCGGGTGGAACTGCAGCTGCGAGCCGAGCTTGGCCAGGGTGGAGGTCTGCAGGGACCAGCCGTAGCCGAGGGAGGCGGTGCTGGTGTCCAGGCTGTTGTAGGTCATCCGGGCGAATGTCTGCGGGCCGCGGGAGGGGTTGGAGAAGGCGTTGTAGCCCCACACCGCGTTGCCGGCGTACAGGTTGGTCAGGGCGGTGCCGCCGGCGCCGGTGTTCTTGCCGGTGTAGGCGTAGAACTTCTCCAGCCCGAGCAGATCCGAGGTGGGGGAGTCGAGGCGGATCTGCTGCGGCAGCTGCGGCAGCTGGTGGGTGGCCGACTTCCAGTTGTTGGTGACGGTGTCTTGCACGTCCCACACCAGTTGGGCGCCCTCGGCCAGGTTCCCGACCGCCGCCGGTGCCTTGACCGCGGCACCCACCGTGGCGGCGGCGCCCGGCTCCAGATCGGGCAGGTCGGTCTTGAGCTGGGTGTCGGCGGTGGAGATGTCGGTGCCGTCGGGCAGCTTCCAGTGGTAGGACAGCTTGGTCGAGGTGGCCGGCCAGGGCTGGCTGGTGGTGTTCTTCACCATCACCCTGACCGTGGCGGTGGCGCCGGTGTCCAGCCGCTCGGGGGTGCCGGGGGCGTAGAAGGAGGTGACCGCGGCCGGGTCGGCGTAGGTGACGGCCAGCTTCGGCCGCAGCAGCGGCTCGCCGGTTTCGCTGGCCAGGAACTGCGCCGACTGCTTGGCCGCGCCGGCCTCGTCGCCGACCTTGACCAGCAGGCCGTGGTTCGTGCTCGGGGTGGCGGTCCAGGCCTTGGCGGCATCGGTGACCGTCCACTGCCGCCAGCCCGCAGTGTCGGACAACCCGTCCAGGGTGGCCAGCGCGGCGGCCTCGACGTCGCCGCCGGGCGTGGCCCAGGGGCTGGTCCAGGTCGCTGCCTCGTCGAAGGATGTGGTGAGCTTGTGCGCGGTGAAGGAGGCACCGGTGCCGGTGGCGGTGGCCTGCCACAGCGACAGCCGGGCGTCGGCGATCTGAGCGTCGGCCGGGATATCGGTGGCGTAGTCGTCGAAGCGCACCACGGCGCGGGTGTTGGCCAGGCTGGTGGCGGTGTTGCCAACCTGCAGCCGCTTCTGCTGCCCCACCTGATCGTGCCCGGTGGTCGGTTCGCCCGAGGCGAGGGTGGTGTCGGCCGTCCCGTACAGGGTCTCGGTGATGTAGCCGGGCTTGGGCAGGAACGCCCGCACCATCTGCGACGGCACCACCTCGCCGTTGGCCAGCACCGCCTCCACCCAGTAGTCCGCACTGTGGGTGTAGTCAGGGCTGGCCGCGGGTGCCGGTTCGGCGCCACTGCTGGTGTCGACGTAGGAGGTGACCTCCGGCGCCAGCGTCGCGACCAGATCGGTCGCATCGCCGCCGGTGGTGTTGGTGGTGATGGCGCATGCCGTCGGGCAGACCCGCCGCAGCCGGTACTCCACCAGATCGTCGGAGGCGTCGCCGGGGGTGGGGTCGGCGTAGGCGGACCAGGACAGCGACGCGCCCACCGACGTCGCCCGGGTCGGCTGCGCCAGCGTCACCGACGGCTTGCCGAACGTCACCAGCAGCCGCGGATGCGTCGCCGGATCCACGGTCAGCGGGTCGACCCCGGTGAAGTCGTCCATCGCCTGGTAGGCCACCCCGCCCACCGGCGCGGTCCTGGCCTCGTTGGCGGCCTTGAGCAGGATGCCGCCGATCGGCGCGGTGGCAGTGGAATACCAGGCGTTGACCATCGCGGTCACATCGAAGGCGTGCCAGCGCGACAACTCCCCCGGCTGGCGGGTCACCGTCGAAGCCGCGGTGGAGGCGAAAGAGGGCTGGTTGTTCCAGGTCACACCCTGCGGATCCCAGAACCAGGAGTCATCGGTGATCTCGTGGGCGGCCAGCGTCACCGCCGCGCTCTCCCCCAGCGCCTGGTCGAAGTACACCTCCAGCTTGGCCTGGTCGATGCGGGTGCCGATCGGCAGCACGTCCTCGTCATAACCAGGAGGGCCGAAGTACAGCAGCGCCCGGTTCAGCCCCGCCGCGCTCTTGCCCACCGGCAGCTTCCACGAGTCGGCGAAGTTGGAAGAGGTCGCGGCGTTGCTGACGTAGGTGTCATAGAGGTCGGCCCGCCAGTCGTTGATCTTCAGGGTGGGATCGATCACCACCGGCCACTTCCGCTCGGGAGCGGCCAGCCACGCCGCATCCGGCTTCAGCGTGATCGTCGCCTCACCACCCTGACCCTGCGTCAGCTCCTGGGTGATGGCGCCGGCCCTTTTGCCGAACGGCGAGGCCGCATCCGCAGCTGAGTCGATCATGAACGGGCGCGGAATGGTGAACGTCCGATCACCGTCCTCGCCCGCGAACACGATCGACCCGTCCGCATTCTGCGTCGCCTGCATCCCGCCGCCGGTCTTGACGGTGAACGCGAACACCGTCCCCGCCGCGGGCGCTTTCGTGAGCCGCAGGTGCTCGGTCACTCCCGAGCCGGTCACGGTGTAGACCAGGTCGGCGCCGTCCCACACACCCGGAAAGGTGACCGTCGAACCCTCCACCGTCGGGACGATCTGCCGCGCCTCACCCGGCAGGCCGAACGTGACCTGCCGCTTACCGACGCCGACCCGGACCAGCTTGTCGGTTTTGTCGCCGAAACGGGCCTGGAAACCGGTCTTGTCGTTGCCGTGAACGAACCCGTCCCCCGACGTCGTCGCGACGGTCGTGTCGATCTTCTCCCAGGCGCCCGAGGCGTCCTGATAGTGCACCGGCCGCGTCGAGATCTCCGCCTGCGAACGGCCGTCCTCCAACTCGTACACGGTGCCATACCGCCACCGCTTACCAGCCACCTCCTTGACGCGTTTGCCGGGTGGGACCGCCTGCCACCCCGCCGCCGGACGCGTGTCCCGGCCCGGCAAGGTGACTTTCCCGGCGTTCGGCGGTGTCTTGCCCTCCGGCTCGACGGCGAACCAACCCGCCACCTGGCCGGTCAGCCAACTCGCGGCGCGGGACAGGAATCCGGGCTGAGCCGGGCCACTGCTCTGCGCCGCGGCGGGCGGCGCCGACAGCAGCGAGGCCAGCAACGCCAGCGAAGTGATGAGGACGGCAGGATGACGTAACCGTGTGTGACGTCGACGGCGGGGGCGTCTAGCCGGTTGCGGTCGAGGGACGGGTAATTCCGACACGGGCACACTCCAACTCACGCGACCCCTCGCGGGGCCGCAGGTAAGGAGGATCTAAAGATCCTCTGAGCAAAAACACCCGAATCAGGCCACAAACCGGCATATGTGGTCAAGAGTCACGCAACGTGACGAACCAAACTTCTCGAATATGTCTGCGAAATCCCTGCCTGGGGCTCCAGCCTGCGAAGATTCCCTTGCCACAACGATTCCACCGACAGACGGTCAACATAACTGTCGGTAAACACAGCAGGTCGGTCCGGCCAGTCACCGGCTGACCGTTTGAGCAATTCACAGGAAACTCGCAGCTATGGCTTGGCCTCGCGAGCCCCCCGCAGGCGCATCCATGACATCGGAAACGTGGTTCACCATGTCATCGGATCGCCTCTTGACGCGCCCAGGAACTCGGCTCAGGCTGGAGCGTGCAAGTTCGCGCACATCCGCAGCCGGGAGGCGGCCATGACACTCCGGTTCATCGGTATCGACCCCAACACGAACGGCGACAACTGCCCGTCAGTATGGGTGGACGAGCGAGACGGGAGCATCGTGATTCAGGGTTGGGCGGTCACGGACATCAGCGAACTTGCGCAAGTCGCCGCGCGTAGCCCAATCCCGGATCATGAGAGGGTAGTCAGGATTCCACGGCGCATGGCGTCGTTGCTCATGGAGGCTTGCCGTGCCAGCACCTCAGGCGACATTCGTTGAGCTCATCAGGCAGTGTCGGCATACTGCTGTGCATCTGGAGATGCGCGACACCTACACGCCCGACGATCCGGTCTATCTTGACTGGCAGGCTGGTCACCCGATCGACGCTCTAGCACACTGGTCCGAATGGGTCGAACTGGCGACCAAAACGATCAAGCGCGGGGTGACCATCCGCCGTGCGCGGGTCATCTCGGAACCGATCACTGACTTCATTCGCTACGAATACGAACTCACTGACGCCTTGAATGTTGGAGTTGGGGAAGCCGTCCGATGGCTGCCACGTCGGCAGGCCTCGGCCCTGGCCCTCCCGGGCAATGACTTCTGGCTGTTCGATGATCGGCTAGTGCGATTCGGCCTGTTCTCCGGTGACGGTGTCTACCTGGGCGACGAAGTCTCGGAAGATCCGGATGTGATCAAGCTCTGTTCGTCTGCGTTTGAGGCGGTCTGGGACCGCGCTGTCCCTCACGCAGAGTACCGCCCCTCCTAACGCACGTTCCGATTATGACCACGTCTCCGCACTCCAGCGTTGAGCATGTCCGCAAAGGTGTTGCCCAGCGTCTCCGCGAGATCCGCCTCGACGCCGGACTGACCGCGAGAGCGCTGGCCGCATCGGCTGGTTGGCATGAGAGCAAATGCTCTCGCATCGAACACGCTCGCACACCACCCTCTGACATGGATATCCGCGAGTGGTGCCGGATCTGCGGCGCGGAAGATCAAGCGCAAGATCTCATCGCTCTGTCCCGTGCCGCCGATTCGATGTACGTCGAATGGCGGCGTGTTCACCCGACCGGGCTACGCCAGTTGCAGGAAGCGCGGATGCCTCTCTACGAGGCAACTCGGCACTTTCGCATCTACTGCTCTCAAGTCGTGCCTGGTTTGCTCCAAACACCGGCCTACGCCGCGGCGCTGTTGGAAGCGATCGCGAGATTTCACGAGACCCCCGACGACGTCGAAGCAGCCGTTGCCGCTCGCATCGCTCGTTCTCGCGTCCTGTACGAGGGCGACCACATGTTTGCCGTACTGGTTGAGGAATCCGTCCTGCGCTACCGCATCGGTGATGCCGAGGTCATGGCCGGCCAGCTCGGTCACTTGCTGGCCGTGACCTCCCTGCCGTCCGTCTCGCTCGGAGTGATTCCTTTCACTGCACAGCGCCGCATGTGGACGCTGGAAGGCTTCAACATCTTCGATGACACGCGAGTCCATGTTGAACTGCTATCAGCGGCTGTGGCCGTAACACAGCCCCGAGAGATTGCTGTCTACGTGAAGGGCTTCGCAGAACTGGCTGAATCGGCCGTCTACGGCGCTCAGGCCCGCGACCTCATCACATCCGCGATTGCCGATCTTGATTCGCCATAGAAGTTTGTGCAAGTTGATTGAGACGCCGAAACGGTCGCTTCTAGCGTCTCTGTATGACCCATTTCCGTACAGACAGCTGGTTGGTGTGGCGCTCGGACGCTGGTCGCTGGTGGGCCACGCGCAAGCAGCCATTCACGCCCGCTCAAGAGGGCGCCGGGTGCGCCAGGACAGTAGATGCAGACCTGGCAGAGCAGCTTGCCCACCGGGTCGCCGAGCAAGAACAGCTCGCCTTGCAGACCGGCGGTGCCGTGACATGCTGCTGCGAGCGATGGCTTGGTTTCCCGTGCAGGCGAGCCGTTCCGCTCACCTCCGCGCGCGGTAACGCGGTGCCCCGGCCAGCATCGCGGCTGTGCCCCCCGTGCGCGACAGGTTGTGTCTCCACATTCGCCGCCCTCGCCGCCGGGGCACCGTTCGTGATCTACCATGCCGTCCCGATCGTTACATGAGATTCGCTTCCAGTGGAACTTCAAGAAGCTGGGCTGGTCGGGTTTCTGCTGAGGAGTTCGACGCGATGGCCATGCATCCGACGCAGCGCCTACGTCTCGTCCGCGCTATTGACTCGGGTCGGCGGGAGCCGTACATCGGCTGATGTGGAGCGGGCACGCAACGCCTGTTCGATCCAGCGGTAGGCCGCCGTCTGAGGCCATGGCCGGTCGATGCCCCGGACGATCGCCACCAGCTCCCACAACCGCTCCGACCGCGGATCATGCTCGTCGAACCCGCGCAGCATCTCCTCACCGCTCTGCCCGGTCAGTTCCAAAACGCGGTCGAGCATGGGGCCGGCCTCGGGGGAGCCGGGGGCGATGCCTGCGGTGAGGGTGGCGCCGACCTCGTCGAAGAGTGTGGCCGTGGCGCGTCGCCAGGCGTCAAGATCCTCGGGCGGTCGCGCCCAGAAGTCCTCGCTCGTGGTGCGAAGGTTCTCCTGGAAGCCGGGGTCGGCCAGCAGGCCGGCGAGCTCCAGCCACGCGTCGAGTTGCGCGGTGGTGGGCTCTTCGGGGAGGTCGGGCAGGATGGCCTCGCGCATGCCGGCCAGCCATTCGCGGCGGGCCGTGATGTCGCCGCCGACCTCGTCGATGAACGTCTCGAGCAGCCCTGCCATCTCGGCCTTGCCCACCCGGCCGAGCGCGTGCAGCCTGCGCAGGTCCTCGTCGGTGGGGTCGTCCTTGTCCAAGGTGGCGCGGAGCACGGCCCTGGTCCGCTGGAGTGCGGTGATCTGCGTCTCGACCACGTCCAGGTGAAGGGCCAGCACCTCCTTGAGTCGGCGGTGTCCCAGTGAGCGGATCGTCGCCAGGTCGAGGCCGATCTCGCGAAGAGTGCGTATCAGCTCCAGATGGGCACGGTGCTCCTCGGTGTAACGGCGATAGCCGGACGCGGTGCGGCCCGGGGTGGGCAGGACCCCCTCGTCGGAGTAGAAGCGGATCGTCTTGATCGGCAGCCCGGTGAGGGCGGCCAGCTGCCCGATCGAATAATGCACTTGAGTCTCCAGTAACAGGAGACTTTAGCGTACCGCGCATGGCTAAGAACAAGATCACCAGGGCCGTCACGCTGCACCTGTCCGCCGGCGAGGCGAACCCGGCGAACGTCGGCAAGGACCTCGGCCCACTCGGCATCAACCTCATGGAGTTCTGCAAGCAGTACAACGCGCTCAGCGCGAATTTGCGCGGGCACGTGGTCCCCGCTGTGGTGACCGTCTTCGAGGACCGGTCCTTCGAGGTCCGGGTCAAGCAGCCGACGACGGCATCCCTCATCCGCAGGGTGGCGGGGCTGAACGGTGGCAGTCCGCGGCCGGGGCACCAGAGTGGCGGTGTCGTGACCATGGCACAACTCAAAGAGGTGGCGGCGGCCAAGCTGGCCGACCTCAACACCACGGATCTGGACCAGGCGGTCAAGATCGTCGCCGGTACTGCCCGGTCCATGGGACTGACGACCAAGGAGTAATCGGTCGCATATGCTGCGTGATGCTGGGTATCAGGTCCGGCGTGACGATCAATCCATACGCAGGATCGCCTTTCAGCTACGTCGCCGAGCCGGCCGCGGCGCCATACTCGATCGTCGAGCTGATGCCCGGGGTCCGCAACCTGCTGGATTACGTCGGGCTGCGGGCCGGCGAGCGGGTGCTGCTGCTCATGGAGCACACCGTCGACCCGGTCGTCGTCCAGGCGATCGCCGCGGCGGCCGCCTACCGGGACGCCGACGTGCGGATCCTGTCGGTGGCGCCGTTCAGCCCCGGGGGGTGGGACCGGGAGGCGCCGCTGGAGATCGAGGCGGCCGCGTTCCGGGAGTCCGACGTCGTGATCAGCGGGACGTGGTGGGGCGAGGTGCACACAGCGCCGCTCTTCTTCGACCAGATCGCGTCCCGCTCCGCCCGGTTCCTGTCCCTGCACATGACCGCCACGGCCGGAGCACTGCTCACCGGAGCGCGGCTGCCCACCGAGGTCTTCTATGCGCTGCTGGGCCGCGCGCTGCGGCAGTTGTCGGCAGCCCGGTCGATCCGGGTGATCTCCGAGCGGGGAACCGACGTGACGTTCTCCGGGCTGACGTTCGAGTCCAATCCGGGTGGCGCGTTGCGGCCCGGCGACTGGCGGCCCTTCCCCTACGGGGGCGCCAACTTCTGGCCGACCGACACCGAGGGCGTCCTCGTCGTCGAGGACTCCACCGTCACCGGCGTGCCCGAGGAGCCCGTCCGGCTCACCTTGGAGGGCAACCTGGTCCGCAAGATCGAAGGCGGCGCCGCCGCCGAGCAACTGCGGCGGTACGCACCCGGCGGCTACTACATGCGGCACGCTCTGTTCGGGCTCAACCCGAAGGTCCGGGTGTCCGGCGGGACGCAGTTCGAGCGGGAGAAGCACGCAGGGGCCTTCTACTGCGGCCTCGACGGGCTGACGGACGGGGTGCCGGTCACGACGGGACCCGGGTTCGCACACTGCGACTGCCAGGTCGACCGGCCCACCGTGCTGGTAGACGGCGAGGTGTTCGTCGAGCGTGGGCGGCTGCTGATGCTCGATGAGCCGGAGATCCGCGAGGTCGCCGCCGCGTTCGGGCCACCGGAGGTGATCCTCGACGACAACCCCGTCATGATCCTGCCTCGCCGCTACACCGGCGCGCCCAAGAGCGTCAGCGGTGTGGGCCGCAGCTCCCCCTGATGATCAGCTCGGTCGGCAGGACCACGCTGCGCGGTTTCCTGCTTGCGGCGCGCAGCACCAGCTCCGCCGCCCGATAGCCCATGTCCCGTCCCGGCTGGGCGATCACCGTCAGCGGCGGGGCGCACAGCTCGGCCCAGGGCACGTCGTCGTACATCACCAGGGACACGTCCCGCGGCACCCGCAGATCCAGCTCTCGGGCCGCCAGCACCGCCGCCTCCCCGAGGACGTTCCCCCCGGCCACCACCGCCGACAGGTCGGGGCGGCTCTGGAGCAGGCCGGAGGCGGCGGCGTAGGCGGAGTCGCGGCTGCCGGTGCCGAACACCACCAGCTCCTCGTCCACCGGCGCCCCCACCGCGTCCCTGAAGGCCGCCGCCCGGCGATCGTGGCCCGGCCCGCCGAGGAAGGCGATGCGCTTATGGCCCAGGCCCCGCAGGTAGCGGACGGCCGTGCGGATGCCGGCCCGGTCGTCGGCCACCACGGCCGGCACGTCCAGCGGGCGGGCCTGCGCGGCGGCGGACAGGCCGTCCAGGGCCATGAGGTCCGCCAGGACCGCCGGCCCGAGGTCCTCGTCGGCGGCATGGGAGGGAAGGCGGTCGGCGAAGACGACGGTCATGCCCGCGCGGATCGCCGGAGTCCAGGTCTCGGCGTCGCCTGACGGCACCGCGATCAGGCGGTCCACGCTCTGCTCCAGCAGCATGCCGATCAGCTCGGACTCCTGCTCGGGGTCGCCGCCGGTCGAGCCGAGCACGACCGGCTCGCCGGCCGAGCGGGCGCAGGCGAGCACGCCCTCCGCCAGCTGGCCGTAGAAGGTGTCGGTCAGGTCGGGGACGAGCAGGCCCATGCCGCCGGTACGGCGCTGGCGCAGGTTGCGCCCGAGCGCACTGGGGCGGTAGTCGAGCTGCGCGGCGACGGCCAGGACACGTTCCCTGGTCTGCGGGCTGGCCGAGCCGCCCGACAGAACTCTGGACACGGTCGCGACGCCGACGCCGGCCGCCTCGGCCACATCTTTGATCGTCGCCCGCCTCTCCATGGAAACGATTCCATCATGGTTTTCACCCAAGGGGAAGACTCACGCAGCGACAAAGGCTGGTCACACGGGAACCCTTGACACCGATGTCCTCTTTCGGGTGAGATGCTTGAAAACGTATCCACGGAAGTGGGCACACGGTACAAACATCCGGGCTACCGCCCTGGAGCGCGAAGGAATGTCATGGCATCCATCGTTCTGACGAACGTCGACAAGATCTACGCCGGTGGCGTAAAGGCCGTGAACGGGCTCAACCTTGAGATCAAGGATGGCGAGTTCATGGTGCTGGTCGGTCCGTCCGGTTGCGGTAAGTCGACCGCGCTCCGGATGATCGCGGGCCTGGAGGACATCAGCGGCGGTGAGATCTCCATCGGCGACAAGGTGGTCAACCACCTGCCGCCCAAGGACCGCGACATCGCGATGGTCTTCCAGAACTACGCGCTCTACCCGCACATGACGGTCGAGGAGAACCTCGCCTTCGGCCTCAAGCTCCGCAAGATGCCCAAGGCGGAGATCCAGAAGCGCGTCGGCGAGGCCGCCAAGATGCTCGGCCTGGACACCTACCTCAAGCGCAAGCCGGCCGCTCTGTCCGGTGGTCAGCGCCAGCGTGTCGCCATGGGCCGCGCCATCGTGCGTGAGCCGCAGGCCTTCCTCATGGACGAGCCGCTGTCCAACCTCGACGCCAAGCTCCGCGTCTCGATGCGCGCCTCGCTCAACACGCTGCACGAGCGCCTCGGCGTCACGACGGTCTACGTCACCCACGACCAGGTCGAGGCCATGACCCTCGGCGACCGCGTCTGCGTGCTCCGCGACGGTCTGCTCCAGCAGGTCGACACTCCTCAGAACCTGTTCGACAAGCCGGTCAACCTGTTCGTGGCCGGGTTCATGGGCTCGCCCTCGATGAACTTCGTCACCGCCGAGCTGGTCCGCGACGGCGGTGCCGCGGTCACCTTCGCCGACGTCAAGCTGCCGATCCCCGACTCGACCTTCTCTGACAAGCCGGGCCTCGACCAGTACATCGGCAAGAAGATCATCCTCGGCATCCGCCCGTCCGACTTCGAGGACGCCAGCTCCGCCGGCACCCACGCCAACGGCTGGGCCACGCTGCCGGTCAAGGCGGAGGTCACCGAGGAGCTGGGCTCCGAGATCAACGTGCTGTTCCTGATCGACGCCCCGCCGGTCGAGCACAAGGACACCGTCGCCGCCGCCGACACGGGCGACGACGAGGAGGCGGCACTGCCGCTGGTGGGCGACAAGTCCCTGTGGACCGCCCGCGTCAACGCCCGCAGCCACGTCCGCCCCGGCCAGAACATCGACCTGGTCATCGACACGCACAACATGCACTTCTTCGACCCGGCCTCCGGTCTGGCGATCGGCCACGAGGCCAACCGCTGACCGCGAGCCGCAGTTCTCGATCGTGAGCCCAGCTCACGATCGCTGGGCCCCCACCGCGACCCCCTCCCGCGGCGGGGGCCCTTCCATGTCCGCCGGCGGAATCCCGCCGGCGTTCGATCCTCAGCGTCCGATCTTGCCCGACACGAGGCTCTGCAAGCTGCGCGGCACCAGCCTGCCGACCGCCACGATGGCCTTGTAACGGATGTCCGGCACCGACACCCGCTTGCCGAGCGCCAGATCGCGCAGCGCTTCCCGTACCACGTTGTCGGCCTTCAACCAGAGGAAGCCGGGAATGCCGGAGGTGTCCATGGAGGCCCGCTGGTGGAACTCGGTCCGCACGAACCCGGGGCACAGCGCCATGATCTTGATGCGCGGATTGCCGGCCTCGGCTGCGGCGGACTCGCTGAAGTTCACCACCCATGCCTTGGAGGCGCTGTAGGTGCCGCGCGTGAAGAACGCCGCCACGGACGCCACGTTGATCACGGCCCCGCGGTCGCGCTCGCGCATCCCGGGCAGCGCGGCCAGCGTGAGCCGCAGCACGGCCTCGCAGTGCACCTTGAGCATGCGCACCTCGTCGGCGACCGGCACGTCGGGGAAGCTGCCCGGGTGACCGAACCCGGCGTTGTTGATCAGCAGGTCGACGCCGTCGCGCAGGCGGGATTCGACCGCGGCGATCCCGTCGTCGGTGGCGAGGTCGGCGGGCAGCACCTCGACGCTCACGCCGTACCTGAGCTTGAGCTGGCCGGCGGCCTCGGCCAGCCGGCTCTCGTCCCGCGACACCAGGACGAGCGAGTAGGCCTCGGCGGCCAGGCGCCGGGCGAAGGCGGCGCCGAGGCCGGCGGTGGCGCCGGTGATCAATGCGGTGGGCATGCCTGAACCCTAGCGTCCGTGACAGGATGAACGGCGTGCGCCTCGTCCTGGCTGTGCTCCTTTTCGCCGTAGCTGTCACCGCCTGCTCGCCTGAGGCTTCGCCGCCTGCCGGGACGCTCACTCCCCGTGCCGGGACGACGACCGCCGCCCCGCAGGCCCCGCAGAGCCAGGAGACGACCCCGGCCGAGCGGGGCGAGTTGCGATTCAGGAAGATCGGAGAGTTCGACAAGCCGGTGGCGTTCGCCGTGCGCGAGGGCGATGATCGCCTCTACGTCGCCGAGCAGACAGGCCGGCTGCGGACCTCCGACCGCAAGACGGTGATCGACCTGTCGGGCGAGGTGAGCGGCGGCAACGAGCAGGGCCTGCTGGGCGTCGCGTTCCACCCGTCCGGCCGGTGGGTCTACCTCGACTGGACCGACACCCAGGGCCGCACCCACGTCACCGAGTGGGCCTACGACGGCTCCGAGGCGACGGGCCGGCGCGACGTGCTCACCCAGGACCAGCCCTTCCCCAACCACAACGGCGGCCAGCTCGCCTTCGGCCCCGACGGCCACCTCTATATCGCGCTCGGCGACGGGGGCGGCGCGGGCGACCCCGAGGGCAATGGACAGGATCTCGGCACGCTGCTCGGCAAGATCCTGCGGATCGACCCCCGGGCGGGCCGGCCCTACAAGGTGCCCGAGGACAACCCGTTCGTCGGCAAGGACGGCGCGAAGACCGAGATCTGGGCGTACGGGCTGCGCAACCCGTGGCGGTTCTCCTTCGACCGCGAGACCGGCGACCTGTGGATCGGCGACGTCGGGCAGAACGCGTGGGAGGAGGTCGACTATCAGCCGGCGGGTTCGGAAGGCGGCGAGAACTACGGCTGGAGCCTGCGCGAAGGCGACAAGTCCTTCAAGGGCGGGAAGGAGCGCGAGCTGGTCGAACCGGTGCTCGTCTACCCGCTCAACCAGGACGGCAACTGCTCGGTGATCGCCGGATACGTCTACCGGGGCGAGAAGATCCCGTGGCTGCAGGGCCAATTCTTGTACGGCGACTTCTGCGCCGGATGGATCAAAGCCGCCCCCGTCGACGAGGTGGAGAAGGCGGCCGAGGTCGGAGAGGTGGAGCAACTGTCATCGTTCGGCCAAGGGCACGACGGCGAACTCTACGCGCTCAGCCTCCGGGGCCCGGTCTATCGGATCGAGCCTGCCTGACGCGCTCGATCAAGCTCTCCACCTGGTCGTTCAGCATCGCCCCGCGGGCCCAGCCCGCGTAGTGCGCGAGGAAGACCACCACCTCCCGCAACTCCGTCTCGCTGAGGTCGCCGGCCCGCAGGGCGAGGTCGAGCTGAACGTCCGTCAACTGGTCGAGGCCCTGGCCGACGAGCAGCCCGAGCAGGAGCAGGCGGCGCTCCCTGACCGACAGGACCGTCCTCGACCAGACGTCGGCGAACTGGCGTTCGGCCGACATGCCGAAGGAGTCCACGGTCTCCATAGCGGGTTCTGTCATCCCATGCTCCGATGTCGATACGGATCCTCATATCTTTAGCTACTTCCTGAGTTGAACCAATGGGGGTTGCATGAACGTTGTACGGATCCGCGAGTCATGGAGCGAGGACCCCACGACGTGCGGCTTTTTGATCTGTAACAAGTAAAGCCAACCTTCGGCCAAGATTTGGTCAAGATTTCTCACCCTGCAAGGGGCTCATTCCGCCTGAAAGCGGGCACAACAACTCCGTTGGTCCGTAAATGCGGAGGTAAGCCCTGGTGAAAAAGACACGGGCTTTGATCGCGCTCCTAGCCGCGATCTTCATGCTGTCGGCGTGCGGGCAGCCGGAATTCACCTATGTCCGGGACCGGACGGGCACCACGTACTTCAAGGTGCCGGCCTCGTTCACGCAGCTCAACGCCAGCGCCATCGAGATGTATCTGTCCGGCGACCATCCCAACTCACAGGCGGCGCAGCTGCGGGCGCAGCGGGTCTGGTCGACGGCCTTCGACCAGTCCACGCAACCGTCGGTCGACCACATCCTGGGCTCGGCGGATCCTTTCGTCTACGCCACCGTGCACCAGCTGACCGAGGAGCAGCGGGACGCGATCTCGCTCAACAGGCTGCGCGACTTCGTCCTGCCGGTCACCGAGCAGGTGCGCGAGGCCTACCTCCAGCAGTCGATCGCGACCGGCCAGCCGCCGACCCTCAACAACTTCGAGCTTCTCAACGACGAGGTGCTGACCCTGGACGCCGGCGCCCGGGGCGTCCGGGTCCGCTTCAACTACCAGATCGGCAACGACGTCCAGACGTTCGACCACACCGCCATTCTCGACGAGAAGGGTTCCACGGTCTCCGTCATGCTCATCGGCTGCCAGTCGCTCTGCTTCAGGAAGCGCGCCGGCGAGTTCGACAAGATCGCGAGTTCTTTCAAGCTGCTCCGGCTGCCTGGATGAGGGAGCACCATTGACCACGACCATTCACCATGAAGGGCTGCGTGCCCCCGGCAGCGGGCCTTCCGATCCCGAATCCGTGACCAGGAAGAAAATGCAGTTCTGGGATCGGAGCAAGTTCCTCATCGTTCTGGTGGCGGCCTATCTCATCCTCACCTGGAAGGTGATGGCCGACTACGAGGGCGTCGTCACCTTCCCTGAGGCGGCGCGGGCCATCGCGCAGGAATACCAGTGGATCTTCTGGTTGCTCGGCGCGGAGGTCATCCGCCAGCTGCACTTCTTCATCAGCGAGCGCTGGTCGGCCTACCACCGCTTCTGGAGCCAGAAGGTCTTCGGCGGCTTCGACCGCTGGACGCACCGCCGCTTCGACGACTGGACGCGTTACCGGCTCTCGCGGGCACTGAAGATCACTTTCTTTGTCGTGCTGATCGCCCTGGTGCTGGGGGCGGTGCTGGACATCAGCCCGTTCCAGGCGCTGTTCCAGGTGCCCGCGCTGATCTGGCAGGCGCTGCCGTTCTTCCTGCAGATCGTTTTCCTGTTCTTCTTCGTCATCATCCAGTTCGTGGGCCTGTTCTGGTTCCTGTCCAGGGGCGGCGTCGAGACCTACTTCCCCGACGACATCAAGACCCGCTTCCACGACGTGTGGGGGCAGGACCATGTGGTCGAGCGCGTCAGGGAGAACATCGTCTTCCTGGAGCGGCCCGACGAGATCGAGAAGCGCGGCGGGTACGTCCCCAGCGGCCTGCTGCTGTGGGGCCCGCCGGGCACCGGCAAGACCCTCATGGCCGAGGCCGTGGCCGGTGAGACCGGCAAGCCGTACGTGTTCGTGGATCCGGGTGCGTTCACGAACATGTTCATGGGCATCGGCATCCTGAAGGTGAAGGGGCTGTTCAGGAAGCTGCGCAAGCTGGCCCTCCGGTACGGCGGCGTGATCGTCTTCTTCGACGAGGCCGACTCGCTCGGCAAGCGCGGCCGGCTCGCCCAGCAGGGCCCGAACGTGCCGGGCGGCGGCTTCTCCGGGCTGTCCGGGTACGCCGGCTGCCACGGGCTCAACTACCTGTCCGAGGAGACCCGCCAGGTGCTGGCCTTCCGCGCCCGGCGCGAGGAAGAGGAGCCGGGCCGGCGTAACCGCTTCATGATGGGCGGCGGCATGATGGGCAGCGGCGACCCCGGCACGCTGCAGGCGCTGCTCACGGAGCTGTCCGGGCTCAAGAAACCGCGCGGGTTCTTCAACCGGCTCGTCAGGCGGCTACTCGGGATGCGCCCCAAGCCGCCGCCCAAATACCGCATCCTCGTCATGATGGCCACGAACCGGCCCGACGCGCTGGACGAGGCGCTGCTGCGGCCGGGCCGCATCGACCGCATCTACAAGGTCGGCTACCCGTCCAAGGCCGGGCGGGTGCGCACCTACCAGGGCTACTTCGACAAGGTCGACCACGAGCTCACCCCCGAGCAGGTCGACAAGCTGGCCACGATCACCCCGTACGCCACCGGCGCCACGATCAAGGACCTGGTCAACGAGTCGCTGATCACCGCCATCAGGGACGGGCGCGAGATCATCACCTGGTCGGACGTGCTGCGCGCCAAGCGGCTCAAGCAGCTCGGCCCGCCCGAGGACGTCGAATACATCGAGCGCGAGCGGCACGCCGTGGCCGTGCACGAGGCCTGCCACGCCGTCGTGGCGTACGTGACCCGCTTCCACCTCGAGATCGACATCGCCACCATCGAGAAGGGCGCCGACTACCTGGGCATGGTCGCCTCGATCAAGCCCGAGGACCAGTTCACCCGGTGGAAGTCGGAGCACGAGGCCGACATCATGGTCTCGCTGGCGTCGCTGGCCGGGGAGCGGATGTTCTTCGGCGAGGACAACTCCTCCGGCGTGTCCGGCGACCTGTTCTCCGCGACCTACCTCACCGCGATGATGGAGTCGTACTGGGGCATGGGCTCGGGCGTCACCTCGCTGCCCGCGCTCCAGGAGCTGGAGATCATGGGTGGCAAGGCCGTGCGCAAGCCCCTCCCCGGCGGCGGCTCGATCGGCATCACCGAAAGGGAGCCCAGCAAAAAGGAGCCCGATCTCACCCCCGACGTGCTGGGGGAGCGGATCGAGTTCAACCTGGTACGGCTGCTGGAGAAGACCGGGGAGCTGCTGCAGGAGCACCGCAGGGACGTGCTCTGCGTGGCACACGCGCTGGAGACGCACAAGACGCTCAACGGCGACGACGTGGTGGCGATCATCCGGCGGGAGCCGGGGCCGCTCATCGACGGCACGATCTACGCCTCCGACGAGCTCTACCAGGAGCTGGAGGAATACCACCGCGACGCGGCCAGGGCGCACAAGGAGCACAGCCGCATCGATCGCGACCTGCCCGGGGCCGTCGAGCGGGAGGCCGAGCCCGTGTCGGTCGCCCTCGGCGGGCACGGCGTCACGGTCATCCCGCCGGCGCCTCCGTCCTCGCCGCCGGTCACGACCATTCAGCCGCCGGTGATCGCGCCGCCGGCCGCGACCGCGCCCGGCTACCGGATCGCCGGCGACGCCAGACAGGCCTCCACCGCCGATCAGGTCGATCGGCCGGAGTTCGTGCCGTGGGCGCCCGAGTCGACCTCGGCGCACCCACCGGTGCCCGTCATGGTCCAGCCGGCCGCCGCGCCGCCGCCACCGCGGCGGCGGAGCCCCGGCCGGGTCTGGCTGGTCATCGCCAGCCTGCTCGGGCTCGTGGCGCTGTCCGCCATCGCCGCACTGGCGGTGACGGGCAACGGCGCCAACGGGGCGGGCTCCTCCCTGGTGGCCTCGCCGGGCCTGCTGTTCCTGCTGTTCATCGTGATCGTCGCGGTGATCGTGGGCGCCGGCCTCGCACTGGTGGCGATCAAGGGGGTACGCGCGGCGCAGGCCAAGGCCGAACGCGAGCGCGACGAGGCCCACGCCCGGGCCCAGCTCCTGGCCGCGGCCATGGACCCGGACACCGCCATGCGGCTGCTCGGCTACGACGGCAACGGGCGCGACGGCCGTACCTGAGCGTGGCGCACGACCGGCGCGCGCTCAGCGCCGGTCGTGCTCCTCGTGGACCCTGCGCAGCAGCGCCATCAGCTTCTCCTCTTCGCGGATGCGCCTGCGGTATTTCTCCGGCAGCTTCTTGAGCTGCTCCTCCTCGTGGCACAGCTTCCCGAACAGCTCCTCGCGCAGCTCCGGGTCGTGCTCGACCTCCAGGTACGCCTGGGCGTGCCGCCGCGCCGCCGAGACGGCGTTCTGCGCGCGGCCCTTCGCGCTGGTCAGCGAGGCGACCACGGTGATCACCAGCACACCCACGATCACCGACAGGGACAGACCGGTGCTGATCTCGGTGACCGGCACGGGCTCGCCGTCGTTGATGAACGGCACGTTGTTCTCGTGCAGCGCGTGCAGGACGAGCTTGACCCCGATGAAGCCCAGGATGGCGGCCAGGCCGATGGCGAGGTAGATCAGCCGGTCGAGCAGGTCGTCGAGGAGGAAGTAGAGCTGCCGCAGCCCCAGCAGGGAGAACGCGGTGGCGGTGAAGACGATGTAGATGTTCTGGGTGAGGCCGAAGATGGCCGGGATGGAGTCGAGGGCGAACATGATGTCCGTCCCCCCGATGGCGATCATGACGAGCACCATCGGGGTCATGACCCGCTTGCCGTCCTGGACGGTGAACAGGCGGTCCCCGTCGTAGACCTCGGTGGCCGCGAAGAGCCTGCGGGCCAGGCGGACCATGACGTTGTCGGTGTCGTGGCTCTCCTCGCTCTCCGGCTTGAGCAGGTTTCCGGCCGTGACCAGCAGGATCAGGCCGAACGCGTAGAACGCCCAGGCGAAGGTGTTGATCAGCGCCGCGCCGATCAGGATGAACCCGGTCCTGGCCAGCAGCGAGAACACGATGCCGAACAGCAGTGCCTTCTGCTGGTTGGCCCGCGGCACCTTGAAGCTGGACATGATGACGAGGAACACGAAGAGGTTGTCGACCGACAGCGCCTTCTCCGTGATGTAGCCGGCGAAATACTCCGTCCCCGGATCGGGGCCGCCGAAGATCCACACGCCGGCGCCGAACACCAGGGCGATGCCGATGTACAGCGCCGACCAGATCGTGGCCTCGCGCAGCGAGGGGACGTGCGCACGGCGGACGTGGAAGACGAAGTCGAACAGCAGCAGCCCGACGATCCCCGCGATCGTCAGCCACCACACCAGCGGCGAGACGCCCATCAGCCGCGCACCCCGCAAGACAGAACGTGCATGAGCAAAAACCTCTGATGATCGTACGGTGAGGCGAACCCGATACGTATGACCCGCGCCTTACGGGTTATGCGTCGGCTCGTCCGGCCCGCCCTGCTCACCGGCTGGCGCTGCAGGACGCCAAGGGGGCAATCGTGACGGCTTCATGACGGGGGCAGGCGTTTGGCTTGGTAAAACTTGTGCTGATTAACACGGCGTTCACATGCGGGCAAAAACGGGGAAACGGCTGTCCATAAGACTCGGCGTGGCTGGAAGGAACCCTGAAAGGACCGCCGTGAGCTACAAGGCTGAGTACATCTGGATCGACGGCACCGAGCCCACGGCTCTGCTGCGCTCGAAGACCAAGATCCTTGCCGATGGGGCCGAGCCTCCGGTCTGGGGCTTCGACGGCTCCAGCACCAACCAGGCTGAAGGGCACTCGTCGGACCGCGTGCTCCGCCCGGTGTTCGTCTGTCCCGACCCGATCCGCGGCGGGGACAACGTCCTCGTCCTGTCCGAGGTCGAGGAGATCAACGGGGACCCGCACGTCAGCAACACCCGCGCCCTGCTGCGCCCGATCGCCGAGCAGTTCGCCGACCAGGAGTCCTGGTTCGGCATCGAGCAGGAATACACCTTCTTCAAGGGTAGCCGTCCGCTCGGCTTCCCCGAGGGTGGTTTCCCCGCCCCGCAGGGCCCCTACTACTGCGGTGTCGGCGCCGACGCCATCTTCGGCCGCGAGATCGTCGAGCTCCACCTCGACCGCTGCCTCGCCGCCGGCCTGGCGATCTCCGGCATCAACGCCGAGGTCATGCCCGGCCAGTGGGAGTTCCAGGTCGGCCCGGCGGGCCCCGTCGAGGTCTCCGACCACATGTGGATCGCCCGCTACCTGCTCTACAGGACGGCCGAGGAGTTCGGCGTCGAGGCCACCCTCGACCCCAAGCCCGCCCGCGGCGACTGGAACGGCGCCGGCGCGCACACCAACTTCTCCACCAAGGCCATGCGCGAGGGCTACGACGCCATCGTCGCCGCCTGCGAGTCGCTCGGCGAGGGTGACAAGCCGATGGAGCACATCTCGCAGTACGGCTCCGGCGTCGAGTCCCGCCTCACCGGTGCCCACGAGACCGCCCCGTGGAACAAGTACAGCTACGGCGTCTCCAACCGTGGTGCGTCCGTGCGTATCCCGTGGCAGGTCGAGGTCGACAAGAAGGGCTACATCGAGGACCGTCGCCCGAACGCCAACATGGACCCGTACGTCGTCACCCGCCTGCTGGTGAACACCGTCTGCGCGGCCCTGGAGAAGAAGGGCCTGGTCTGACCTTCCTCGTGAAACGGGGCCCCCGGGTGGGGGCCCCGTTTTCCGTTCACGGGAGGCGGAAGTCGAGGTCGGGAACGATCTCCGCGACATCCATCTGCGCCTTCTGCAGCCGGCCCGAGTGGTCCCAGTTCATGGCCTGCCAGCGGGTGAACTGGTCGAGCACCCACACGCCGGACTGGCGGCTGCCGTTGCCGGACTTGCCGTTGCCGCCGAAGGGCAGGTGCGCCTCCGCTCCCGAGGTGGAGTTGTTGACGCTGACCATGCCGGCCGAGATGCCCTCGCGGAAGCGGAAGGCGCTCTTCGGGTTCGTGGTGTAGATCGAGCTCGACAGGCCGTAGCCGGGCAGGTTGGCCAGCTCGACGGCCTCGTCGAGAGTCGCGAATGTGGTCACGCCCACGATCGGGCCGAACGTCTCCTCCATGAAGAGGCGGTCGCCGGGCTTGACGCCGTCCACGACGACCGGGTGGTAGTAGAGGCCGCCCTGACCGTCGAAGTCGCCGCGCGGGTTGTCTTTGGTGATTTTGCCGGTATTTCCGGACACGACCCTGTGATGGGGCTCGATCCAGGTCAGATACTCCTCGTACCGGTCGGCGAACTTCTGGTCCAGCAGCGGACCGGCCAGCACGTCCTGCGCGGGGTCGCCGATCCTGGCCTCGCCCACCGCCCGCGCGAACCGTTCGACGAACGCGTCGTGCACGCTCTCATGCACGATGACCGTGCCGAGGCTGGTGCAGCGCTGGCCGGCGGTGCCGAAGCCGGAGAACAAGGCGCCCTCGACGGCCAGGTCCAGGTCGGCGTCCGGCATGATCACCATCGGGTTCTTGCCGCCCAGCTCCAGGCAGGCCGACTGCAGGTGCCGCCCGGTCAGCTCGCCGATCTTCCTGCCCACCTCGCTGGAGCCGGTGAACCCGACCTTGTTGACGCTGCCCTCCTCCAGAGCCAGCTCCAGGCCGCGGAAGGTTTCGGCACCGTCGGCGAAGACGACGTTCAGCACGCCGTCGGGCAGCCCGGCCGCCACGAAGAGCTGGAACATCGCGTGCGCGGAGGCGGCGGCGTATTCGGCGGGCTTCCAGACGACGGCGTTGCCGCACAGCAGGGCCGGGACCAGATACCACGACGGCACGGCCACGGGGAAGTTGCCCGCGGTGACGACCGCCGCCACACCCACCGGGTTGCGGAAGGTGAAGAGGTTTTTGTCCGGCATCTCCGACGGCACCGTCTGCCCGTAGAGCCTGCGGCCCTCGCCGAGGAAGAAGTCGCACGTGTCCACGATCTCCCGCACCTCGCCGAGCGCCTCGGCGTACGGCTTGCCGATCTCCTCGGTGACCAGCCGGGCCAGCCGCTCGGCGTTGGCCTCGACCAGCCGCCCGATGGAGGCGATCACCCGGCCGCGCACCGGGGCGGGCACCCTGGCCCACTCGCGCTGGGCTTCCTTGGCGGTGCGGCAGGCGGCGGCGAACGTGCCGGCGTCGGCCATGCCGACTCGGGCCACGACCTCGCGCGGCCGGGCGGGGTTGGTCGATTCGTACGTGCTCGTGGCGGCGGCTTCCTTGCCACCCACGAGGGAAACGATTTGTCGGCTCACCGGGGCCCTCCTCATAGGTTCTGCGGACAGACAATCATCCCGCCGCAAGAATCCCAACTTTCAGCCGCTCTCCTGAGCCAGCCTACGCAGCTCCGGGCCGTAGGCCGGATCGGCGAGGGCCGCGGCGAACTGGGCCTTGAGGTAGTTGAGCGGCGAGCCCGTGTCCCACCAGGTGCCGTCGATGACCTGCCCGTACACCGGGTGGGTGGCGGCGTGGCGGTCCAGCGCGTCGGTGAGGTAGATCTCGCCCTCAGGGTTCTCGTGCCACTTACGCGTGGCGGCCTCCAGCTCCTCCACGACGCCGGGGGTGACGACATAGCCGCCGATGGCGGCGTACCGGGACGGGGCCCGCTCCGGTGACGGCTTCTCCACCAGGCCCGAGATCCGCAACCGGCCGCCGCCCAGGTCCTCCTCGACGACGGGCACGCCGTAGCGGGAGGCGTCCTCGACCGCCATCGGCATCAGGGCCAGGACGGGGGCCTTCGTGGCCTCGTACGCGCTCTTGAGCTGCTTGGCCCGCGGCACCTCGGCCACGAACACGTCATCGGCCCAGAGCACCATGAACGGCTCGTCGCCGATGACGCGGGCGGCGTTGAGCACGGGCGTGCCGTTGCCGTAGGGGCCGTTCTGGTACAGGTAGGTGATGTGGGCCAGGGACGACAGCTCCGCCACCGCGTCGGCCAGGTCGTCCTTGCCGTCGGCGCGCAGCTGCAGCTCCAGATCGGCGTCCAGGGCGAAGTGCCGCTGCACCAGGTCCTTGCGGGCCGAGGTGACGATGGTGATCTCGTCGATGCCGGAGTCCACGAGCTCCCGGATAGTGTGCTCGATGACGGGTTTGTCGCCGATCGGCAGCATCTCCTTCGGCAGGGCCTTCGTCAGCGGCAGCAGCCGGGTGCCCAGGCCGGCCACCGGGATCACGGCTTTGCGGACCATGCGACTCTCCTTGATCGAGCGACGGGGAGAGTGCCGACGTTACCTCAGGCACATTCCATGATCACCGCCTGGATCGTGTGCCGTGCGTTGGACGCCATCGCGTGGTTCGTGTGCCGGTAGTAGTCCAGCTGGCCGGCCGCCATGGACAGCGCCCAGCCACGGCCCCGCGCCCAGGTGTCGTCGTCCACGTCCAGCCCGGCGCGGAAGACGTCTCTGGCGTCCGGGGTGAGCAGGTTCCACGCGGGGATCAGGTCGCAGGCCGGGTCGCCCACGCCGGCCGTGGCGAAGTCGATCACGCCGGTGAGCCGGCCGTTCTCGACGAGCAGGTTGCCGGGCATCAGGTCGGAGTGCGTCCACACGGGCGGGCCCGGCCACTCCGGCGTGCGTGCCGCCGCCTCCCAGATCGCCGTCGCCGCCGCCGTGTCGATCAGCCCGTCCAGCTCGCCGATCGCGTGCCGGGTCGCCTTGTCCAGCCGGCTGAGCGGCCCCGCCCGGTACGCCCTCGGCCCGTCCGGCAGATCCACCTGCCGGAACGCGGCCACGAACGCCGCCAGATCCTTGGCGAGAGGCTCGTCCCCGGCCTCGGGGTTGGCGCCGGGCAGCCATCGGCACACCGACCACGGCCAGGGGAAGCCCTCACCGGGCACGCCCGCGCCGAGCACCTCCGGAATGGCGAGCGGCAGCAGCGGGGCCAGTCGCGGCAGCCACAGATGCTCCTTCTCCACGTCGCCGACGCCCCACTCTGCGAGCGGCAGCCGTACGGACAGGTTGTCGCCGAGGCGGTAGACGGCGTTGACCGTGCCCGGCGAGGGGAAGCGCTCGATCGGCAGGTCCGCCCACTGGGGGAACTGCGCGGCCAGCAACCGGCGCACGAGGATCTCGTCGGTCTCCACCTCGTCGTCATGCATTTTGCCCATGGACCGCCATACCAGCGTTCCGGCAGGCCGCCCGTCAACTCGATATTCGTCGACCCGGCAGGGCGGGCCGGCGACAGGAACGTGCTTACCAAGAGCGGCTCGAGGTGGGGGAGTCGGCAGAGCTCGCGATGTCCCGCTGGGTGATGACCGCCAGCCGCTCGGCCAGGTCGGCCAGGGCCCGGGCGGCCGCCAGCTCGTCCCCGATCTCGGGCACCGCCGGGTCGGACGGATTGCGCCTGGCACGGCCGTTGCCCGTGACGACGGTGCCGTCGTCGGTGGTGAGCGCCGCCCGCGCCGCCGTGTCGTCGCCGTCCTCGGTCAGCAGGATGCGCACGTTCCATTCTTTTGCTTTCATGGCCACACGCGCTTCCCTTCGACCCCCCGGTCATGCGGTGAAGTCGGCAAAATCGAAGCCCGGCGACACGATGCAGCTCACCAGGACGGGCTCGTCGCCGGCCGGCCGGGCCGACTGCCACACCCCGCCGGGCACGATCGCCTGCGGCGCCTGGCCGACCTCCACGTCCGGCCCCAGTGTGACCGTGGCGTCGCCGATCGTCAGGCTGAGCGGGCCACCGCGGTGCCACAACCACACCTCGTCCGACCTGACCATGTGCGGCACGGACTCCTCGCCCGGGTTGAGCAGGAAGTAGATGCCGGTGGCGCTCGCCCGCGGCCCGGAGTAGCCGTCCGGGTGGAACGTCACGGGCGACCTCCACGTCTCGCGGAACCAACCGCCCTCCGGGTGGGGGAGGAGGTCGAGGGCGGCGGCGACGGGTGGTCGATCGACGAACGCGACCGGGGCGCCCGTGACGTCCCTGCGCAGGAACCGGGTGCCGTCGAGGACGAGCTGCCCCTCCAGCGGACTGGCCAAGGCCGCGGCCTCGTCGGGCACCTGGACGGACGGGCCGTCGGGATAAATCTTCAACTCCACCTGACGCATTTTAAGTCGGATATTTCTGGGGCCGGGCGGCCGGTTCTGACCTTGTGCATTTACCCGCGGTTCGGCTTTGTGGCCCGATGCGTTCATCGCCTCATGAATGGATACCCCGGGCCATGCCACGGGCGTGGCCGGGGTCATCGCGCTCGGCCAGGTGCCGAGCGGGGCGACCGACCCCGTGCCCGCTCTATCCGCCAACCCCTTCACGCTGGGCGTCTCCTCCGGCGACCCGCGCCCGGACGGCGTGGTGTTATGGACCAGGCTCGCCACCCAGCCGCTGGCCGACGACGGGATGGGCGGTATGCCGCGGACGCCGGTGCCGGTCCGGTGGGAGATCGCCGAGGACGACGGCATGCGGCGCGTGGTGCGCAAGGGCGTCGCCACCCCCCGCCCCGAGCTCGCCCACGCCGTCCACGTCGAGGTGAACGGGCTGCGCCCCGGCCGCGAATACTGGTATCGCTTCACGGTCGGCGGCGAGACCAGCCGCGTCGGACGCACCAAGACCGCGCCCGACCCGCGCTGGGCCACCGAAGTCGCACTGGCCATCGTCAAGATCACCGCGCCCCGGGAGACGCCGCCCGGCGAGCACCGCGTGACCGTACAGGTCGGCGACCAGACCACCGAGCTTCCGGTCACCGTCACGCAGACGTGCGTGGAGCCGAAGGTGTATGCCAGCAGCTTCCACGCCGGCTTCGGGCCCGAGCGGCGGTCGACGGCGACATCGCCACCTTCTGGCACTCGGAGTACTCGCCGCCCACCCCGCTGCCGCAGTCGATCACGCTCAACCTGGGCGAGGTCAAGCGCGTCGGCAAGGTCGACTACCAGCCGCGCTTCGACGGCAACCTCAACGGCACGCTCTTGGACTACAAGGTGTACGTCAGCGCCGACGGCCAGAGCTTCACCGAGGTCGCGGTCGGCACGTGGGCGGGCGACGCCCGGCTCAAGACGGCCACGTTCACGCCGGTGGACGCCCGCTACGTGCGCCTCGAGGGGCACCGGGCGCTCGGCGGCTCCTACCTGTCCGCCGCGGAGGTCACGGTCGGCTGACGCCGGCCGGGGATCTCCCCGACTCGCGGCGAAATGTCGGTCGGGCTGGCTAGTCTGCGGCAGGTGATCGAACGGTGGAGCCGGGATCAGGTGCTCGCCCTCGCCCCTGACGCCTCCTCCCAGAAGGCTGCCCAGGGGATCGCGGCGCCGGGGAAGTGGTCGTCGCGTGGCACGACGGGCACGGTCCTGTATGGCGAGTGCAAGGGCAGCGGGGCCAAGCCCTACCTGGCGTGCGTCGACCTGACCGAGCCCGCCTACCGGTGCAGCTGCCCGAGCAGGAAGTTCCCCTGCAAGCATGCGCTCGGGCTGCTGCTCATGTGGTCCGCGGACGGGGTGCCGGAGACGCAGGCGGCGCCGCAGTGGGTGACGGAGTGGCAGGAGGCGCGGGCGGAGCGCGCCGCCAAAGCCGCGGCCCGCCTCGACGCCGCCCGGGCCAAGGCCGCCGCCTCCGCGCCAGCCGGGACCTCGGCGGAATCCGAGGCCGCCGCTGACAGCCAGGCGGACGTGGCACAACCAGGCCCCAGCACCGGCGCCTCCGGCCACAGGCAGGGCGCGGCAGGGCCGGGCGCTGGGCTCGGCACTGGTGCCTCTGGTCAGGGGCAGGGTGCTGCGGGGCCGGGCGTCTCGGGCGGGGCGGAGTCGCCGCGTCATGCGCGGGTCGCCTCCGGGCTGGCCGAGGTGGAGCGCTGGCTGGCCGACCAGGTGCGGCAGGGCTTGGCGGGGGCCGCCGAGCACGACTGTGACGGCCTGGCCAAGCGCCTCATCGACGCCCAGGCTCCAGGCCTCGCGGGCATCGTCTCCCGCCTGGCCCAGGTGCGGGCGGAGGACGACTGGCCGGGCCGGCTGCTGGAGGAATACGCCCTCATCAACCTGCTCGCCGTCGCCTACCGGCGGCGGGCCGAGCTGCCCGGTCCGCTCGCCCAGACCGTCCTGATCCGCACCGGGTTCCCGGTCACCAGGGAAGAGGTGCTTGCCGGGTCGGCGGTGCGCGACCACTGGGACGTGCTGGGCAGGCGAGAGGAGGTGCAGGACGGGCTGACGGCCCGCCGCGTCTGGCTCCGCGGTCGCCGCAGCGGCCGACCGGCGCTGATCCTGTCCTTCGCTCCGCAGGGCCGGCCTTTGGACGCCTCCCCGGTCACCGGCACCGTCATCGACGCCGACGTGGCCTTTTACCCGGGCGCGGCCCCCTTGCGCGCCCTGATCGCCACCCACCACGGCACCCTCGCAGCTCATGGCGCCGCTGCCGAGCCCGGCCCTGCGGCCCCGCGTGCTGCTGCTGAGGCCGGCCCTGCGGGCCCGCGCGGCGCTGTGCCGCAGGCCGTTCCTCCTGGCCTGTCGCCGGAGCAGGCGCTCGATGAGGTCGCAGGGGCGCTGGCCGAGGATCCGTGGACCGAGTCCTGGCCGCTCGTGCTGGCCGGGGTCGTCCCCGAGCGGACCTCGCTCGGAGGGCTCCCGCTGCACCCCAGATCCCGTGACCCGTGGCGGCTGATCGCAGTCTCGGGCGGACACCCGCTCACGGTCGCCGCCGAATGGACTCCGCAAGGCGTGCGCCCCCTGACCACCTGGGACGACGAGGGAACGGCGGTGATCGTGTGAGCACCTGGGAGGAGCTGGCGTCGGCGGCGCTGGTCGGCACCGACCGCAGGCCCTACCACGGGGTCCTGCTCGAGGACGCGGCCGTCGTGGTGACCAGGCGGAGGGCGGGGCGCGGGCTCCGTCGACCGGGCGAGGCGGCGCCGCCGGAGCCCGCGCCCGGCGAGGAGCGCCCCGCGATCGCCAGGCGCGCCGCCGAGCGCCTGGTCAGGATCATGAGCGGCGAGCACGAGAGGCTGCTGCCCGAATGGCTCGCCGCGGCGGCGGGGACCGGTCGCCGGGTGCCTGCTTATGCGCTGCCCGAGCTGCTCGAACGTGGCCGTCGCGACCGCTCGATCCGGGTCCACCTCGGCGTGCTGGCCGGGCAGCGCGGCAGGTGGCTGGCCGGTCACAACCCGGCGTGGGCCTATCTGCTGGAGGAGCCGACGGGGGAGACATGGGAGCTGGGCGGTTCGGCCGACCGGCGGGCGCACCTGCGCGCGCTCAGGGCGGCGGACCCCGCCCAGGCCCGGCGGCTGCTGGAGAGCACGTGGGAGCGTGAGACGCCCGACGACCGCGCCGAGTTCGCAGACGTGCTGGCCGACGGGCTGAGCATGGACGACGAGCCGTTCCTGGAGTCGATGCTGGACGACCGGCGCAGGGAGGTGCGCCAGGCCGCCGCCAACCTGCTCGCCGGCCTTCCCGGCTCGCGCCTGTCCCAGCGGATGGCCGAGCGGGTGCGCGCATGTGTCGCCATCGCCGGCAACGTCATCACCATCGAGGCCCCCCGCGAGTGCGACAAGGCCATGGAACGCGACGGCGTCAGGCCCAAACCCCCGAGGGGCATCGGCGAGCGGGCCTGGTGGCTCCAGCAGATCATCGCTCGCGCGCCGCTCGCGGTGTGGGGCCACCCGCCCGCCCGGTTGCTCAGGATGCGGATCCCCGACTGGGACGCCGACGTGAAGGCCGCCTGGGTGCGTGCCGCCGTGCTGCAGAAGGACCCCGAGTGGGCGCGGGCGATGTTCGGGTGGGACCCGATCGCCGACCTCCTGGAGTCCCTCCCACCCGACGAGCAGCAGGAGCTCGCCGCCGACTTCGTCCGCACGCACGACCTGGACAGCCAGCTCATCATGGTCCTGGGCGGCGTCTCGTCCCACTGGCGCGAAGGGCTGGCCACCGCCGTTCTCCGCAAGATCGTGAAGGTGGCCGCCACGCAGCCGTGGAACCTCGGCGAGCTGGTCAAGCTGGCCGGCGAGCGCATCGACCCGGCACTGTTCCCGCTGGCGGAGAGCTACTCGCCGGTCGAGTCCATCCAGCAGGTCGCCGCGCTGCTGCGCTTCCGTGCCGACATGTACAAGGAATTGAAGGAGACCCCGTGACCGTTCTGCGCCCGCACGCGGAGGACCAATACGCCGAGGAGCTGGCCCTCCTGGCCAAGGACGACGACCGGCCCCGACCGCCAGGCTGGAAGTTGTCGCCGTGGGCCGTCACCACCTACATCCTGGGCGACGGCGACCGCGTCACCCCCAAATACGTGGGCGCCCGCCGCATCGTCGAGGTGGCCGTCGCCACGCTGGCGACCGACCGCGCGCTCCTGCTGCTCGGCGTGCCCGGCACCGCCAAGACGTGGCTGTCGGAGCACCTGGCCGCCGCCATCAGCGGCGACTCGACGCTGCTCGTGCAGGGCACCGCCGGCACCGCCGAGGAGGCCATCAGATACGGCTGGAACTACGCGAGACTCCTGGCCGAAGGCCCCTCGATCGAGGCGCTGACTCCTTCGCCGGTGATGCGGGCGATGGCCGAGGGCCGCATCGCGCGCGTCGAGGAGCTGACCCGCATGCCGTCGGACGTCCAGGACGCGCTGATCACCGTCCTGTCGGAGAAGACGCTGCCGATCCCCGAGCTCAACCGGGAGGTGCAGGCCGAGCGGGGCTTCAACGTCATCGCCACCGCCAACGACCGCGACCGGGGCGTCAACGAGCTGTCCAGCGCGCTGCGCCGCCGTTTCAACACCGTGGTGCTGCCGGTGCCGGCCACCGCCGAGGAGGAGGTGGACATCGTGGCCCGCCGCGTCACCCAGCTCGGCCGGGCGCTGGAGCTGCCCGAGACCACGACCGGCCTGGAGGAGATCCGGCGCGTGGTGACGGTGTTCCGCGAGCTGCGTGCGGGCGTCACCGAGGACGGCAGGACCAAGGTGAAGTCGCCCAGCGGGACCCTGTCCACGGCCGAGGCAATCTCGGTCCTCACCAGCGGCATCGCGCTGGCCGCCCACTTCGGCGACGGCGTTCTGCGCCCGTCCGACGTGGCCGCCGGCATCGTGGGCGCGGTGGTGCAGGAGCCGGTGTCGGATCGGGTGGTGTGGCGCGAATATCTGGAGACCGTGGTCAGGGAGCGTTCCGACTGGCGCGACTTCTACCGCGCGTGCCGCGAGGTCTCATGAGTGTGCATGTTCTGGGCGTGCGGCACCACGGGCCGGGGTCGGCGCGGGCCGTCCGGGCCGAGCTGGAGCGCCTGCGCCCCGACGCGATCCTCATCGAGGGCCCGCCCGAGGCCGACCCGCTCATCCCGCTCGCCCCGGAGCTGGAGCCGCCCGTCGCCCTGCTCGCGCACGTGCCGGGCGACGCCGCCAACGCCGCTTTCTGGCCGTTCGCCGGGTTCTCGCCGGAGTGGCAGGCCATCCTGTACGGCACCTCCGCGGGCGTCCCCGTGCGCTTCTGCGACCTGCCCGCGGCCCATTCGCTGGCCGGCCGGACCGATGAGGAGGTTTCGGAGCTGCGGGCCGACCCGATCGGCTCGCTCGCCGCGGCCGCCGGATACGACGACCCCGAACGCTGGTGGGAGGACGTCGTCGAGCATCGCGGCGATACCCCCTTCGAGGTGATCGCCGAGGCCATGGCCGCCGTACGCGAAGGCTACGAGCCGGACGAGCGGGAGGCCAGGCGCGAGGCTCACATGCGCAAGACCCTCCGCGTGGCGCTCAAGCAGGGCTACGGCAGGATCGCGGTGGTCTGCGGGGCCTGGCACGTTCCGGCGCTGGCCGGGCCGCTGCCGCCCGCGACGGTGGACACCGCGCTCCTGCGTGGGCTGCCGAAGGTGAAGGCCGAGCTGACCTGGGTGCCGTGGACGTACGGGCGGCTGGCCTCGTGGAGCGGCTACGGCGCGGGCATCACCTCGCCCGGCTGGTACCACCACCTGTTCACCGCGCCCGACCGGCCCGTCGAGCGTTGGCTGGCCGAGGCCGCCGCCGTGCTGCGCGATGAAGGTCTGGCGGTGTCGTCCGCGCACGTCATCGAGTCCGTACGCCTGGCCGGCAGCCTGGCCGCGCTGCGCGGCCGCCCGCTGGCGGGGCTGAGCGAGGTCACGGAGGCGGCCAGGGCCGTGCTGTGCGAAGGCGACGACCTGGCCGTGGAGCTGATCCAGCGCCGCATGGTCGTGGGCGATCGGCTGGGCCACGTCTCCGACGGCACGCCGATGGTGCCGCTCCAGCGTGACCTGCGCGAGCAGCAGCGGCGGCTGAAGCTCAAGCCGGAGGCGCTCGACCGCGAGATCGACCTCGACCTGCGCAAGCCCCTCGACCTCGAGCGCAGCCACCTGCTGCACCGGCTGCGGCTGCTCGGCGTCGGCTGGGGGACGCCGGGGCAGGCGCGCGGCAAGGGCACGTTCAGGGAGACGTGGACGCTGCAGTGGCGCCCGGAGCACGATCTCGCCCTCATCGAGCACGCCGCCCTGGGCACCACCGTGAGGGCCGCCACCGCACAGCGGGCCAGGGACCTGGCAGGCGCGCCGGGGGCGGCGCTGGCGGACCTGACGTCGCTGGTCGAGCAGTGCCTGCTCGCCGACCTGTCAGAGGCGCTGCCCGAGGTGCTGGCCGCGCTGTCGGCCAAGGCGGCGCTCGACACCGACGTCACACACCTGATGGCGGCCCTGCCCGCGATGGTGCGCGCCCACCGCTACGGCGACGTACGTGGCACGTCGGCCGGAGGGCTGGCGGTGATCGTACGGTCGATGCTGGAGCGGATCTGCGTCGGGCTGCCGGTGGCGGTGACCGGGCTGGACGACGACGCGGCGGCCGATCTGCTCAAACACGTGGACGCGGTGCACGCCGCCGTCGCCCTCCTCACCGACCCGCCTCCGCCCGTCGAGACGGCCTCGCCCGCACCGGACGGCCGGAGCGCGCCCTCCGACGGTGGGGCGCCGGCTGGGGAGGGCGTGTCAGCCGAGGGCGGAGAAGCCGGGGCGGCGCCGCGGAGCCGGTGGCTGGTCACGCTGCGCGGGATCTGCGACCGGCAGGACCTGCACGGGCTCATCGAAGGGCGGCTGACCAGGATCCTGCTGGATTCGGGCGAGCTCCAGGATGCCGGTGACCGCATGTCCAGGGCCATGTCCAGGGGGCAGACGCCGGCCAGGGCGGCCGGGTGGGTCGAGGGATTCCTGGCCGGCGGCGGCCTGCTGCTGGTGCACGACGCGAGGCTGCTGGCCCTGGTCGACGACTGGATCGGCGGGCTTTCTGGTGACCAGTTCACCGACGTGCTGCCGCTGTTGCGCCGTACGTTCGGCAGCTTCGCCGTGCCGGAGCGCCGGGCCATCGGGGAGCGCGTCCGCTCGGCCGGGCGCGTGGAAGTGGAAGGGGAGCAGGACGTGAACGAGCGGCGCGCGGCGGCGGCCGTCACCACCGTGCTGGCGATCCTCGGAAAGGCGGGCGGATTCGGGCAAGCGGACGGGCTCCGGAAGACGGAAGGACTTGGGAGGGCGGGCGGATGAGCGCGGCGGACGATGAGCGGATGCGCCGGTGGCGGCTGGTGCTGGGCGGCGGGGACGCCGACGGCACCGGGTGCGGGCTGCAGGGCGCGGACGTGCAGATGGACGCGGCCCTGGCCGCCGTCTACGACCAGGATGGCCGGCAGGGCGGGCTGGGCGCGTCGGCGCCGCGGGTGGCCCGCTGGCTGGGCGACATCAGGACCTACTTCCCCTCCACGGTCGTCCAGGTCATGCAGAAGGACGCGATCGAGAAGCTCAACCTCACCAGGCTCTTGCTGGAACCGGAGATGCTCGAGGCGGTGGAGCCCGACGTGCACCTGGTCGGCACCTTGCTGGCGCTCAACAAGGTCATGCCCGACCAGGCCCGCGAGTCGGCCAGGGCCGTGGTGCGCACGGTGGTGGCGGAGCTTGAGCGCAGGCTCGCGCAGAAGACCAGGGCGGCCGTGACGGGCGCGCTCGACCGCGCGGCCAGGACACATCGCCCCAAGCGGGTGGCCGACATCGACTGGAACCGGACGATCAGGGCGAACCTCAAGAACTACCTGCCGGAACGCAACACCGTCGTCCCGTCACGGCTCGTCGGCTACGCCCGGCGCCAGCGGTCGGTGCAGCGCGAGGTGGTGTTGTGCATCGACCAGAGCGGGTCGATGGCGGCCTCGGTGGTGTATTCGAGTGTGTTCGGGGTGGTGCTGGCGTCGATGCGCTCGCTCAAGACGTCGCTGGTGGTGTTCGACACGGCGGTGGTGGATCTCACCGAGCGGCTGCACGATCCGGTCGAGCTGCTGTTCGGCACCCAGCTCGGCGGCGGCACCGACATCAACCGGGCCATCGCCTACTGCCAGGGGCTCATCACGAGGCCGGCCAACTCGATCTTCATTCTGATCAGCGACCTGTACGAGGGCGGTGTGCGGCAGGAGATGTTGCGCAGGGTCGCCGCGATGACGCAGGCCGGCGTGCAGGTGATCGTGCTGCTCGCGCTGTCCGACGAGGGCGCGCCGTTCTACGACCACGACAACGCCGCCGCGTTGGCGGCGCTGGGGGTGCCCGCGTTCGCGTGCACGCCCGACGCGTTCCCCGACCTGATGGCGGCGGCGATCGAACGGCGCGACATCGCCCAGTGGGCCGAGCGGCAGGTGAGCGCATGAGACCGCGACCCCGCATCGGGGCCGCGGTCTCATGACGCTCAGTGGGCGGCCTGTTCCGGCCGGGCCCGGCGGGGCATCAGGAACGACAGCGCGAGCGTCAGCACCAGCAACCCGACCTCGACCCACACCGTGACCTGCATCGACGCCCCGAAGCTCCACTCGGCGGCGAGCAGGTTGAAGAACAGCGTCCCCAGCACGGCGGCGCCGAGCGCCGCGCCCAGCTGCTGGATCGCGGTCAGCGTGCCGGACGCGGAGCCGGACTCGTGCGGCTCGACGCCGGCGAGCACGATGTCGAAGAACGGCGCCATGGTCAGGCCCATCCCGATGCCGACGAGGCCGAGACCGGGGGCCAGCTGCCAGCTGGTGACCTCGACGCCGGCCAGGTGGATGGTCAGGGCGAGCACGGCCGCGCCGGCCGCCATGACGACGGTGCCGATCTGCAGCAGGCCCCGGCCGAGCTTCTCCTGCAGGCCGGACATCGCCAGGCCGAAGCCGAGCACGCCGCCCACCGCCTGCGGCAGTCCGGCCAGACCGGCCTGCAGCGGCGTGAAGCCGAGCCCCATCTGGGTGTAGAGGCTGAAGACCAGGCCGAAGCCCATCATCCCGGCGAAGAACGCCAGGCCGGCCACCAGGCCGCCGGTGAAGGCACGCTTGCGGAACAGTCCGGGCGTGACCAGCGGGTCCTTGCCCGCCTTGGCGCGGCGCGACTCGTAGCGGCCGAACACCGCGAACAACACGATCGAGGCGGCCATCGACGCGAACGTCCACGCGGGCCAGCCCAGCTCACGGCCTTGGATGAGCGGGTAGATCAGCAGGAACGCGGCCGCCGACACCAGGGCCACGCCGCCGAGGTCGAGCCTGGTGGCGTTCGAGAGGCGGAACTCGGGCAGGAACCGGATCGCGGCCAGCGCGGTGGCCAGCCCGATCGGCAGGTTGATCAGGAAGATCATGCGCCAGCCGGTGCCGAAGAAGTCGGCGTCGACCAGCCAGCCGGCCAGGATGGGGCCCCCGACCGACGAGATGGCCATGACCGGACCGAACATGCCGAACGCCTTGCCCAGCTCGCGCGGCGGGAACATCTCCTTGATCAGGCCCAGGCCCTGCGGGATCATCACGGCCCCGAACAAGCCCTGCAATACCCGGCTGCCGACCAGCATCGCCGGGCTGACCGCGACCCCGCACAGCATCGAGGCGGCGGTGAAGCCGAAGGCGCCGATCAGGAACATGCGCTTCCTGCCGTACAGGTCGCCGAGCCGGCCACCGGTGATCAGGCCGACGGCCATGGCCAGCGTGTAGCCGGCGCCCAGCCACTGCACGAGGCTGGCAGAGCCACCGAGCTCCTTCTGGATGGTGGGGGCGGCGATCGTGGTCACGAGCGCGTCGAGTAAGTCCATGACCTCGGCGGCCAGGACCACGAAGAGCGCGACCCAGCGCCAGCGATAGGGCTGGACCTCGGTCGTCGCCATGGAGGCGGTGGTCGTCATGAGGACTCCTTCGTCATAACGGTGTTCTATGGACGAACGCTGTTCGTTACGAACACTGTTTTAGTGACGAACAGCGTTCGTGTCAAGTACGATGTTCGTATGGATCGCGAGAGGACAGAAAGCGTGCCGGCGCCGCCCTGGCGTAAGTCGCGCACGCCGGCGCCGGCCAAGCGGCAGCTGAGCCAGGACCTGATCGTCGAGACCGGACTCCGGATCCTGGACGCCGAAGGGCTCGACGCACTCAGCATGAGACGCGTCGCCCAGGAGCTCGACACGGGCCCCGCCTCGCTCTACGCGCACGTCGCCAACAAGGACGAGCTGCTGGAGCTCGTCTACGACCGGGTGCTCGGCGAGATCCGGCTGCCCGAACGCGATCCGGCGCGGTGGAAGGAGCAACTCCGCGCCTACGCCATGGAGGTGCACGGCGTGCTCGCCTCCCACGCCGACGTGGCCAGGGTCGCGCTGGCCAACATCCCCACGGGCGAAAACTCGGTCCGCATCGGCGAGTTCGTCTTCGGGCTGCTGATCGAGGCCGGCATGGCGCCGCGCCAGGCGTCCCTGGCGATGGACCGGCTCTCCCTCTACGTCGTCGGCGACGCCTACGAGGGCACCGTTCACTACGCGCGGATGCGATCGGCCGGGCTGACGGACCCCGGGGAATACTTCGAGCAATTCGCCGGGCAGATCGCCGCCTACTACCGGGAGCTGCCGGTGGAGCGGTTCCCGACCGTGAGCAAGTTCGTCGACGAGCTGATCGCCGGCGACGGCGAGGACCGCTTCTGTTACGGGCTGGAGCTGCTGCTGGACGGCATCGAGGCACGCATGCCGTAGACCGCGCCCGCATGCCGTAGGGCTAATGGCCCAGGACCGTCTAGGTCCCGCGCCCGATGTGCCGGCCCGTGGCCCGGCCATAGCGTTGCCCGCCATGACGACGACTGTTGAGAGATCGGAAACGGCGGGCGTGGTGTCCGCCCCGTACCGGGCCCTGAGCTTCGGGCTGGTCGCGATCGTGACGTTGCTGGCGTTCGAGGCGATGGCGGTGGCCACGGCCATGCCCGTGGTGGCCCGCGAGCTGCGCGGCATGCACCTGTACAACCTGGCCTTCAGCGCCACTCTGGCGGCCAGCGTGATCGCGACGGTGCTGGGCGGGCGGTGGAGCGACCGGCGGGGCCCGGTGGAGCCGATCACGGCCGGCGTGGCGACCTTCGTGGCCGGGCTGCTGCTGGCCGGGTTCGCGCCGACCATGGAGATGTTCGTCGCCGGCCGGTTCGTGCAGGGGCTCGGGGCCGGGGCGACCCAGGTCGCGCTGTACGTGCTGGTCGCCCGGGTCTATCCGGGCGCGCTGCATCCCAAGGTGTTCGCCCTGTTCTCTGCCGCTTGGGTGGTGCCGTCCATGATCGGGCCCGCGATCGCCGGCTTCGTGGTCGAGAACGCCGACTGGCGCTGGATCTTCCTCGGCGTCTCACTGATCGTCGTGCTTTCGGCGCTCCTGCTCTGGCGCGGCACCGCCGGCCGTGAGTTGGGTGGCAGCCCCGCCGGCCGCGAGCTGAGTGGCGGCACCGCCGAGCCCGCCCCCGGCCTCGGTCGCAAGCTCGTCTGGGCCTCGCTGACCGCCGTCGCCGCCGCGCTCATCCAGTACGGCAGCGCGCTGAAGCTCGTCGGCCTGCCGCTCCTCGCCGCCGGCGTCATCCTGCTGGCCGTGGCCCTGCCCAAGCTTCTCCTCCCCGGCTCCCTCAGGGCCGCCCCCGGCCTGCCCACCGCACCCGTGCTGCGCGGCCTCGCGTTCGGCTCACTCACCGCCGCCCAGGTCCTCATCCCGCTCATGCTGATGAACGAACGCGGGCTCAGCGCCACGGCGGCGGGCGTCGTGCTCACCGTCGGCGCGCTCGGCTGGTCCACCGGCTCCTGGATCAAGGGCCGCGGCCGCATGAGCCACCTGACCGCCATCCGCGGCGGCGCCGCCCTGCTCACGCTCGGGCTCGCACTGGTGACTCTCGTGCTGATCGACGCGGTGCCGATCGCGCTCGCGTACGTCGCCATGCCGCTGGCCGGACTGGGCATCGGCACGCTGCACCCCACCGTCTCCGTCCTGGTGCTGGAGATGTCGGCGCAGGGCGAGGAAGGCCAGAACAGCGCGGCCGTGGGCGTGGGGGAGTCGGTGTTCACCGTGGTGGCCGTCGCGGGCAGTGGCGCCCTGTTCACCGCCACCGCTGAGAACTACGCCATCGGCCTGGCCTCCACCGTCGCGCTCGCGTTCCTGGCCTTCCTCCTGGCCCCGCGTTTGGTGCGTTCCGCGCGAGCGGGCAGTATGGAGGAAACCGCGTCATAAAAGGGGGGTACATGCCGCGAGTGCGGGAGCTTGAGGTCTTCCGGGTGGTTCTGCCATTCGGCAGGAGGTCGGAGACCCTGCTGGTGAAGCTCACCGACCACGGCGGCATGACCGGCTGGGGCGAGGCGACCTCCCCCCAGCCCAAGACCTGGTCGAGGCTCGAGGAGACGCTGGCCGCCCTGCTGATCGGGGTCGACTGGGAGCACCCCGACGCCGTGCCGAGCGGCGACTCCGCGGTGGACATGGCCTGCTGGGATCTGTGGACCAGGATGCGCGGGGTGCCGCTCGCGGAGGCGATCGGCGGCACCCGCACCTCGCTCATCGCCACCGTGCGCCTGACGCCCGACCCGTCGCCCGAGAGCCTCGTCTCCCGGGTCAACCAGCAGGTCTGCGCCGGATATGGGCACGTCACGCTGGACATCAGGCCCGGCTGGGACGTGGAGCCGGTGCGCGCGGTGCGGCAGGCGTACCCCGCGCTGACCCTCGCCGTCGACTGCGGCAACGCCTACACCGACCTCGGCCAGCTCGTCGCGCTCGACTCCTACGGCCTGGAGGTGATCGAGCGGCCCTTCGCCGCCGGCGACGCCTACGCACACGCCGCGCTTCAGGACCAGGTGGCCGCGTCGGTCGCGGTCGAGGTCGCCTCGACCGCCGAGCTGGACGACTACCTGACGCTGCGCGCCGCCCGCGTCCTGCTGCTGCGGCCGGCGGCGTTCCCCTCGCTGACCGAGGCCCGCCGGGCGCACGACCGCGCCGCGGCGGCGGGCTGGGACATCCAGTGCACGGGCGGCCAGGGCGCGGGGCTGGCCAGGGCGGCGACGGTGGCCGTCGCCAGCCTGCCGGGCTGCACCCTGCCCTGCGACGTGACGCAGCCGCCCCGCCAGAACCAGATCGTCACCCCGATCGTGGGCGCCAACGCCGGCGTCGTCGCCGTCCCGTTGACCCAGTCAGGGGCGGCCACGACATCGACGAGATGCGGCTGCGGCGGATGGTCAAGGAGTCGTTTCGCGCGTAAGGTTCCTACCTGATCATTTCGCGCGTGGGAGGCTAGGCCGTGCGATTGACTCGGTGGCGCGTGTTACGGCTCCGGCTGGTTCTCGAACCGTCCGGCCTGCTCCCCCAGCCCGTGAAGCTGGTCGGCCTGCTGGGCGATCGGATCAATCTGGTAGAACTGGCAGCGAAAGCGGAGCGTGGCGAACCATACGGGATCCTGCTGGGGGCATGGATGACGGGCAGAGATCCTGACGAGGACGCCATCAGGCTGGCCGCCGAGTCGCTGGCTTCCGGAGATCCGGTGGGCTGGTTCGAGCGGCTTTACGCCGAATCGGCGAACGGGGACGCGATCGTGCCGTGGGACTCGCGGTCGCCGCACTTCCTGCTGTCCGAGTGGGGCGTCCCCGGGACGGGGCGGGCGCTGGTCGTGGGGGCCGGGCTGGGAGACGACGCCGAATACGTGGCGGGGCTCGGCTACGAGACGGTGGCGTTCGACGTGAGCGAGTCGGCCGTACGGCTGGCGCAGGAACGCTTTCCGGAGAGCGCGGTGCGCTATGAGGCCGCGGACCTGCTGGACCCGCCCGCGGAGTGGCGGCAGGCCTTCGACCTGGTCGTTGAGATCATGACCGTGCAGGCGCTGCCCGAGCAACTGCACGCCGCGGCCATCGCGCGGATCGCCGAGTTCGTCCGGCCCGGAGGCACGTTGCTGGTGATCGCCTCCGGCCGGGAGGAAGACGGGCCGGTGTTCGCGCCGCCGTGGCCGCTGACCCCGTCCGAGATCGCGGCGTTCGCGACGGACGGGCTGGAGAAGGGGACGATCGAGGACCTGCGCGACGGGGAACGGCACCGCTGGCGCGCCACCTTTCACCGCCCCGCATGACGACATATGTCAGAGTGGAACGCCCTGCCGATGAGGATGTCCATGCCGTCGCTACGTAACCTTTTCCAGGCCAACCGCTATCCGGGCCGGAGTGTGGTGTGGGCGAGAACGCTCGACGGCGCGATGTGCGGCGGCTACCTGCTGACCGGCCGCAGCCAGGCATCGCGGGAACGGGCCCTGCGTGTGAGCGATCAGGAGCTCATCGTCGGCCCGACCGGTCCAGCCGCGAATGATCCGCTGCGCCACTACGTCGCCGCCATGCAACGTGACGGCTGGCTCGTGTTCGGCAACGGCGAGCAGGTGGCCACCGTTGCCGACCGCCTGCTGGAGGGGCAGCCGGCAGCCGTCGCGCTGGACGGCCTGGACTACGAGCCCGACCCGCCGATCTTCACGCCGCGGATCACCGTGATCGTGGATGTGAGCTCTCCGGCGGACGCGTGGTTCGGGGCGGCCCGCCGCAGCCTCGGCGACAGAACATCGACCAACGTGCTCACCCTCTCCGTCCGGGACCTGGCCCCCGGTGAGGCCGTGCTGATGACCACGTACGTCTCCGACGGTCACCGCATCGTCACAGGAGAGCCTTTCCTCGAAGGCCGGACCACGGCTGCGAACCAGGGCGAGCTGCTGGACGAGCTATGGGAGGCACTTGATCCGCACTATCGGGTGGCGGCGGCGACCTTCACACCCCACCGCCTCGCCGAAGCCACCCTGCGCCACGCAAGCCAACGATGAGACGGGCGCGAACCGCTGGGTTGGCCAGGAGCGGGGCACCTCAGCCGGTGAGGACAGGGGCCTCCTCCTGGCCGAAAGTGATCACGATGTACCTGCCGTTGGCGTAGCTGACCACCGGCCGCCCGAGCATGTCACCCACCCTGCGGGCGACACCCTGGAACATCTCCACCATCTCCGGCGTGTCGGCGGACACCCTGAACCGTCCATTGGCGAGGAGTTGTTCGGCGACCAAGGGGGAGAAGTTCGCCTCGGCCCGGACCTTCTCCGCAGCGCTGAGAGGGGTGCGCCGGGGCGCGGGCGGCGTGCCGAAAGTGTGGGACATGGATGATCTCCCTCCTGATCGACGTCGTTCTAGGATGCCACCCGCTCCGCCCGCTTGGACCGCCATCCAGCAAGTAGTGAAAGGGCCCGGGAGAGGGGCAGCGTGGCCGCGACCGCGACGTGCCACCAAAACAGGCCGTCCAGTACGACCTTCGGCCAGTCGACCGTTTTCTCCAGCCGCCAGGGATTCGCCCGCAGTGCCTCGATCTGCTCCATGGTCTCCGCAGAGCCGCCGATGTCCAACCAGCCCCACGGATAGCCCATTCCGCGGTGGTAGCCGAACATGCAGCACACGGTTTCGCGTACCACTAGCAAGCTCAGGAACAAACCGGCCGCGCCCAGGGCTGCCGTGACCGCCCAGGCCACCCAGCAGGCCCGGCGGCCGGTGAAGCCGAGCCACGCGAGCACCACACCTCCCGTGCACATCGACGCGCTGAACGCCAGGTAGTGGCTTTGGCCGCCAGAGGCGGACAGCGCGAGGGCGCCGAGGAACATGCTTGCCGTGCCGAGAAATCCCACTCCGTAGTCGTGCCGATTTGGTGAGGGCATGCCGCCGAGCCTTGCATGAGTTGCGGGTGTGACGCATATCACATTGCACCTTTTGTCTGGTAATTGCCGTTTCCACAAGTGGGTTGACCTGCCGTGAACTTCCGAGCGAATCGCGAAAGCGACATTCCACAACATCCGTCAGATCACCGCCGGTGGCGGGGTCATCATCGCGACTGCCGAGCATCCGTTCTGGGTCCCCGACCTCCGCGATTGGGTCGACGCAAGCGACCTCAGGCCTGGTGCGTGGTTACGCACGAGCAATGGCATCTACATCCAAGTAACTGCTGTTTCCCGCTGGACGACCGGCAACCAGCGTGTCCACAACCTGACCATCGAGGGCCTCAGCACGTACTACGTCGCGGCCGGGGCTCAGGAAGTCCTTGTCCACAACGCCCCCCGTGAGCCGAAGGGAGGCGGTGGACCCCACATCATCGGTCGTGAGGCCCAAGAGCGGGCTGAGCAGATCTTGGGCAGATTCGTTCCGATCTCCCAGGTAGAGACCCAGAAGGAGATCTGGACTCCGTACGGACCTCGGATCGCCGACATCGCCGTCTCCGACGGCAAGGGTGGCTACGACCTGATCGAGGTCAAGGGCAACGGGTCCAACTACGCTGCGCTGCAACGCAAGAAGGACGCGTGGATCGCCAAACACCATGGGTGGCGGACGCAAGTCTGGCGCTTCACCGTCGACTGCTGAAACGACAGACCGACGGGCTGGGCCCGAGTACTCGGGCCCAGCCCGCTCATGGGAGCTGACTGATGAGCTATGACCTCGCCTTTTGGAAGGCCTCGACCGAGGCTCCCAAGGAGTCCTACGACCTGGCCTGCGAAGGCGGCTACGACCACCTCACCGTCGCGCCCGCTGTCATGCTGTTCCGAACTCGAGTGACGCAGGAGTGGCCGGACCTCGTCGGCGCGTTGGAGCCGTCGGAAGACGACCCCGACAACACGCCGGATGACTTCTCGCGGTGCCTATTGCTGACGCTCCCGTGGACCATGGTGGACAGGATTCCGGCTATCGTGCAGCTGGCTCAGGAATTTGAGCTCGCTGGATACGATCCGCAGACCGAAACGGCCTTGCCTGCCTGAGACCCCTCCTGGGGCCATGGGTGGTCGCCTCGCCCTCCACCTCCTGAACCGTCGCACCTTCAGGTTACGGTGTAGGGCATTTACTGTGCCATGGGATGGCCGTATCTCTCGCCTGCGGACAAGCCCTGGTTCTGGAGGGATCGGGTGTCGGAGATGAAATCGGTCAGTGCAGTCTGCCCAGCAGCCGCCCACCGAACGGGCGCCTGAAGCAGCAGGAGTATGCGATCTCCGGCACGGTCGCGTCCAGGGATGCCAGGACGCGACCCTGAGGACCTCGCCTTTCGGCGGTGAGGGGGGCGGAGCCCCCCGGGAGGCGCTGTCCGGAGCCCACTCGCGCGTAACGCCCCCTTGCGGAGGGCAATGCAGTTACGCCTGGGCCTCGGTGAGAGCGGCTTCGAGGAGGAGGGCGCCGGCACCCAGCAACGCGGCGTCGCGGCCGGCTCTCGCTGGGGCGATCTCCAGGTCTCTGGTGGCCAGGGGGAGGCAGCGTTCCCAGACTGCCGCGCGGATCGAAGTGATCAGGGGTTCGGCTGCCGACAGGCTGCCGCCCACTGCCACCACGTCCGGGTTGAAGAAGTTCACCAGGACCGTCAGCACCTCGCCTATGCGGCGGCCGGCGTTGCGGACCATGCTCGTCGCCTCAGGGACGGCGTCGTGCACCAGACCTACGATGTCGGCCGGGCGGGTCACCTCGATGCCGGCCTCCGACAGTGCCGTCATCAGGGCAGCGCCGCTCGCGTACGCCTCCAGGCAGTCCGGGTGGCCGCAGGCGCAGATGACGGAGGCGTCGGAGCGGACCCGGACGTGGCTGATGTCGCCGGCCGCGCCGCGGCCGCGATGCAGGCGGCCGTTGACGATCACGCCGCAACCTATGCCGGTACCTGCCTTGACGACCATGAGGTTCTCGTGGTCCGGCCACCAGCGGGCCTCGCCGGCCGCCATCAGGTTCGCGTCGTTCTCGACGAGGGTGGGCAGGTCGTAGCGGGTGGCGAGGTGGTCGGCGACGGGGAAGTCGTTCCAGCCGGGCATGCGGGAAGGGGTGACGACGCGGCGGGTGGCCGGGTCCACCGGGCCGGGGATGCCGGTGCCGACCCCGCGGAGTGGCACTCCGGCCGGTACGTGCGCCGCCACCAGCTCGTCGAAGGCGTCGGCGATGCGGTCGAGCGTGGCCCGCGGGCCGTTGGCGATCTCACACGGCCGTTCCTCCACCACCACAGGGGTGCCGCTCAGGTCGAGCAGGCCGAGACGTACGTGGTGGGCGCCCAGGTCGGCGACGGCCAGCACGCCGGCCCTGGGGGACAGGCGGAGCAGGCGCGGGCGGCGACCGCCACGGGAGGCGCCGGAGCCCTCCTCGGCCAGCAGGCCCGCGTCGATGAGCTCCTCCACGCGCAGCGACACGCTGGACGCGGCCAGGCCGGATAAGCGGGCCAGGCCGGCCCGGGACTCCGCCTTGCCGGTGGCGACGAGTCGCAGCAGGTCGCCCTGTGCCCCCTGCACGGGCAGCCTTTGATTCATCAGAAATCTCCGTGGATATTCCGGCCTTCAGGCCGTAGAGGAAACAGACTCATGCGGAGCAGGGAGGGGACGGCGATTCGACGCCAGGCGACTCGCCGTCGAACCAGTCACGGTGGCGCATCGCCTTCGCTTTCTGCTTGGTGGTGGTAGGCGTAACCGTCGCCGCGTTGCAGCAGGCGGACGTGCCGATGGCCGATGCCCTGGACGGTGCCGCGAGCGGTGGTGATGTTGAAGCTGCCGGTGGAGCGGACGGCGACCCGGCCGGTGTGAACCCCGGCATTTTTGCCGGAGGGCACGCTGGCGGATACCAGGTCACCGGTGGCGAACCCGTGGATCTGTTTGACTCTGGGCAGCCGTAGCCGGGGGAACCCGTACCGGTCGGTGCGGGTGCGGGCGTAGCGGCCGCGACCGGCGCAGGCGGCCACCAGCACGACGGCCGGGCAGCTGGTCACGGCGTCGAGCTCGCCGACGTGCAGGGCGTCCAGAGTGTGCGACTTGGCGGCGCCGGTCCGCGACCGGTTCCACTTAGTCCGCCCGCCGGAGGCGGCGTGCACGACCAAGCCGGTTGCGGTCAGAGCTTGCCACAGCGCCTGCCGGGTCGCGTTGAGGGCCGCCGCGTCCCTGAGCGGCACCTTGGCCTGGGCCAGCACACGCGCCAAGACCTTCGGGCGTGTGGCCAGGAACTCCTGGACCGGGCGCGCGTTCTTGGCCTGGTTGCAGCCGATGCAGGCCACAGTCAGGTTCGAGATCCGGTCCGAGCCGCCGCGGGAGCGGGGATGAATGTGGTCGATGTTCAACGGCACGCCGCTGGTGCCGCAGTAGGCGCAGGCGCGGCCCCACTTCTCCAGCAGGTACTCGCGCACCTCATATCCGCACAAGGTGCCCTGCTGGTACTCCACACCTTCCAGCGGGCGGCCCGCGGACATGGCATGGGTGTCGAACGCCACCCGCTCCACATGCAGGGCCCGCACCGGTGCCCACCGGGCCAGCCGGTCCACCCAGCTCATGGTGGTGTCCACACGGTGCCGCAGCGAGGGGGCCAGCCATCCCTGCGGCCGGGCTCGGTTGAGGAAACGCGGCGCCCGGTAGCGCAGGTTCGCGCCCCGGCGGCGCCGCCGCAATTCCGCTCGCGCCGCCAGCCGGTCTCGGATGCGCCCGCCCCGGTGGTCGAGCTGCACCGCGAACAGCCCGGTCCGGGTGCCGTCGCCGTCGTGGAAGACGGACAAGCCGGTGTGCTTGCTGCCGGGGTCGACGCCGACCTCGACGCCGGGCACCGTGCAGGTGTCGGCGTCCCGGTCTTTCAGCCGGATGACCAGGGGAGTGTGCCGGTGGATCACCGCCCGGCCTGAGGCCAGCAGCTTGCGCGCCATCGCCGGGCTGGTGGGTTGAAGCGGTGCGCCGTGCTTGTCCAGCACGAACACGCGCGGTTGGTGTGACTGGTGTGCGGCGGGAATGCCGCGGCCTCCCTCAGCGTCACCTGACGCCTCGGGGTGACGCCCGCCGCGCGGTGCGGTGCGGCGGGTCTCCCCTCGCCCATGTCCCACGCCGGGTGCGCGGCCTGCCGCGCGCCTGTCCCCCGTTTCGTCCCTGCTCCCGGGGTTGTCTGCTGAGACAGGTTCCAGAGCGTGCCGCTGAGGAAGCACGGCACGGTGGGTCTTCTGTCCTGCGTGAAACGTAGCCATCAAGGATGCACCTCCTTGTCGGTGATGGCTCGGGCTGGTCAAACAACGCCCACCCGCCGACGACGCACAGCCGTCCACGGCGGACAAGCCCCGGCCTTCGGCCGGGGGAGCGTTTGACGAGATACCTACCATGCAGGACTTCCGCCGACAACGTATTGACTTGCTGCGAAATATCCCACTACGGTCCGGACTATCTTCGAAATCGAAGGAAGCGGCCGTTCGTCAACTACCACCGGCGAAAGCTGGTGGCTTGCTCTCACGGTCCCGTCTGGCTGAGGGGAGGCCGGTAGCGTGCGGCTGGTTGACAGCACCCCAGCCCGCGGCGCGTGCGGTGGGATAGAGCCGGAGCTGTACCACCGACGGCAGACCTTTCCGCTTGGCGGCGGAGCGGCGGATCGCCATCGCGCACCTCCTGTCATCAGAGCCTCACCCGCCGCATATATTACCCTCTGTTACCGATGTTTTCCATACTGTTTTCGAAAGGAGGGGTGGCGCTTACTCCCGGCCCTGAAGCTGAAGGACCGGGTCTCCGCGCTACAGCCCAGATGAAGAGGTTTGTCGCTGCCGCCGCAGTCTCCCTGTTAGCCCTGTCGGCCTGCGGTGAGTCGAGCAGCCCTGCTGTCCCCGGGGCCACGTCCCCCCAGAGCGACGTCCTGGCCAAGGCGCCCGTCGCGACGGCGGCCGAGATCCTGCCCGGCTCCACCATGGAGAAGATCAAGCAGCGCGGCGAGCTCCTCGTGGGCGGCTCGCTGGACGCGCCCCTGTTGTCCCAGCAGAACCCGGCCACCGGCGAGGTCGAGGGCTTCGACGCCCAGATGGGCAAGGCCCTGGCGAAGTACATCCTGGGCGAGCCCAAGGTGAAGATCGTCAACTCGGCGTCGGAGACCAGGGAGGCGCTGCTCGCCAACGGCACCGTCGACGTGGTGTTCCAGACGTACACGATCACGGAGGAACGGGCGAAGCAGGTGGCGTTCGCGGGCCCGTACTACACCTCCGGTCTGACGATCGCGGTGAAGAAGGGCACGACGGGCATCACCAAGCCGGAGGACCTGAACGGCAAGAAGGTCCTCGCGGGCGCGAACACCCCGGCCATCCCGGCGATCAAGAAGCTGGCGCCGCAGGCCGAGATCATCACGTTCGGCAGCGACCCCGAGTGCATCCAGGCGCTCAAGCAGGACCGGGGCGTGGCGTACGTGCAGGACGAGACGATCCTCATCGCAGACGCCAAGAAGGACCCGTCGATCGAGATCGTGACGAAGCCGTTCACCACCGATCCGTACGGCATCGGGCTCAAGCACGGCGACGACCAGGCGAAGAAGTTCGTCAACGACTGGCTCAAGAAGATGCAGGACGCGGGCGTCTGGCAGGAGATCTGGAAGACGTCCATCGGCACCGTCGTGACCGGCGACGCGCCGGCGCCGCCGCAGATCGGCTCCGTGCCGGGGTCCTGATGGGAGTCCTTCTCGAGCACCTGCCCGAGTTGTGGCAGGGGCTGATCGTGACGCTTCAGCTCACCGCCGCGTCCTTCGCGGGCGCGGCGGTGCTGGGCGTGCTGGTCTGCGCGCTGCGCGTCAGCCCGGTACAGGTGCTGCGCGCCCTGGGCACGGCCTACGTCGAGACGCTGCAGAACCTGCCGCTGCTGGTGCTGCTCGTCCTGGCGTTCTTCGGCCTGCCGGAAATCGGGATCAAGGCCGAGCCGCTGGTGACGGCCATCGTGGTGATCGCCGTGTACGAGGCCGCCTACATCGGCGAGGCGCTGCGCTCGGGCGTGAACTCGGTGTCGAAGGGGCAGGGCGAGGCGGCCCGGGCGATCGGGCTGACGTTCGGCCAGTCGCTGCGGCACGTCGTCCTGCCGCAGGCGCTGCGCACGGTGGTGCAGCCGATCGGCAACATCTTCATCGCCACCACCATGAACACGGCGCTGGCCGGCGCCGTCAGCGTCGTCGACCTGACGGCGAGCGCCCAGCGGGTGAACCTGGTCGAAGCGCAGCCCATCCCGATCTTCGTGGGTGCGGGGGTCGCGTACGGGCTGATCGCCGCCGCGGCCGGGTTCGTCACCGGCAGGCTGGAGCGCCGGCTGGTGATCCTGCGATGAGCACCGTCCTGTTCGACGAGCCGGGGCCCAAGGCACGCCGGCGCATCCGGGTCGCCACCATGCTCGGCACACTGGCCGCCGTGGCGCTGGTCGCGCTGGCGGTGCGGCAGTTCGCGGCGAACGGGCAGCTCGACGCCGCCCGCTGGCAGCCGTACGCGACGTGGCCCATGTGGCGGTATCTGCTGGACGGGCTGTGGTCGACGTTCCTGGCGGCCGTCGTGTCGGCGGCGCTGTCGATGGCGCTCGGGCTGGCCCTGGCGCTGGGGCGCGTGTCGCCGCGGGCGTGGGTGCGCGGCCCGGCCGCCGCCTACGTCGAGGTGGTCCGGACGATCCCGGCGTTGCTGCTGGTGTACGTGGTGCTGTTCGCGCTGCCGCGGTATGGGCTCGACCTGCCGCTGTTCTGGAAGCTGGTCGTGCCGCTGACGGTGTCCAACGCGGCCGCGTACGCGGAGATCTTCCGTGCTGGGATCAACTCGATCGAGCGCGGCCAGACCGAGGCCGGTCTGGCCGTCGGCCTCACGCGCCTGCAGACGATGCGGCTGATCGTGTTGCCGCAGGCCGCCCACCGGGTGCTGCCGTCGCTCGTCAGCCAGTCCGTCGGGCTGCTCAAGGACACCTCGCTCGGCTTCGTCGTCAGCTACGGCGAGCTGCTCTACAGCGGCAAGGTCCTGGCCGCCTACAACGGCCTGCTCATTCAGACGTACCTGGTCGTCGCGCTGATCTACCTGGTGGTCAACGCGTCGCTGTCCAAGCTGGCCCGCACGCTCGAGGCCCGCCAGCCCGTCCCGCTGAAAAGGAGAATCGCCCGTGCCTGAGGTCGCCGTCCTGGCCGAGGTGATCCGCTCGGGATTCGTGGAGAGCGTCCACTACGGCAGCGCCGTAGGCCTCGACCCGTCGGGGCGGGCCGCGGTGACGCTGGGCCTGGTGGACGCGCCGGTGTTGCCGCGCTCGTCGGCCAAGCCGTTCCAGGCGCTGGCGTGCCTGACGGCGGGTGCAGCGCTGGCGGGGCCGCGGCTGGCGATCGCCGCCGGCAGCCATACGGGTGAGGATGTCCACGTACGACTGGTACGGGAGTTGCTCGCGGACTACGGCCTGGACACCGGAGCCTTGCGCTGCCCGGAGTCCTGGCCGGAGGACCAGCCCACGATGCACGCGCTGATCAGGCAGGGCGCCGGCGTCTCGCGCGAGCGGATGAACTGCTCGGGCAAGCACGCCGCCATGCTGGCCGCCTGCGTCGCGAACGATTGGGATGTGCCCGGCTACCTGTCTCCCGGCCACCCCCTGCACCTGCGCGTGCGATCGGTCACCGAGGAGCTGGCGGGGGAGAAGGCCGCGCACGTGGCAGTGGACGGGTGCGGGGCCCCGCTGTTCGGGCTGTCGCTGACCGGGCTGGCACGCGCGGCGCAGGCGCTGGTGCTAGCCGCGCCGGGCAGCGGGCCGCGGCAGGTCGCGGACGCGATGCGCGCCCACCCCGAGTACGTCGGCGGCACCGGCCATCAGAACACCGAGCTGATGCGCGCCCTGCCCGGCGCCTTGGCCAAGGGCGGCGCGGAAGGCGTGCTGATGGTGGCGCTGGCGTCGGGGCACGCGGCAGCGGTGAAGGTCATCGACGGCAGCCCGCGCGCCACCACGGCCATCGCGCTCGGCGTGCTGCGGCTGATGGGCTGCGACGTCACGTCCGCCGCCGCGTTCGAGCATGTGGACGTGCTGGGCGGCGGCGTCCCCGTGGGCCGGATCGCCGTCATGCCGGCTTAGCGCACCGGTCGCACGACTTCGCAGGCGCTCGTTCACGCGCCCGCCTTCCCGCTGTGACGAGCCGTGAACGCGAGGATACGGTGCCAGGCGTCGGTGCACGCCTCCTGCCACTGGTCATAGGAGTCGTCGAAGAACGAGTGCGGTGCGCCGTCGTACACGTGCGCCTCGTAGGTCTTGCCGGCCTGGTCGAAGGCGGCGGTCAGCGTGGCGTACTGCTCCGGGGTGGTGGCCACGTCGTCCCCGGCGAGCAGCATGAGAAGCGGCGCGGACGGTTGGGCCGTACGGTCGCCGAGGAATCGGGGCGGCCCGTAGAAGCCGACGGCGCCGGCCAGGCCGAGCCCGGAGGCGGCGAGCCGCCAGGAGTAGCCGCCGCCGAGGCAGAAGCCGACGCTGAACAGCGGGCCGGGATGCCAGGCGCGGATCGCGTCGGCGGCAGCGGCGGCGTCGGTCTCGACGTGGTGCGGTTCGAGCAGGGCCAGGTGAGCGAACCCGTCGAACGCGTCGTCCCGGGAGCCGGTGCTGGCGCTGCGCCCGTAGTAGTCCATCACCAGCGTGTGGAAACCTGCTTCGGCGAACCGGTGGGCCAGGCTCGCGTAGAACGGGTGGAAACCGCGCACGTCGGGCAGTAGCAGCACATTGCTGCCGTTGGGCACGGCGGGGGCCGCCCGGTAGGCCAGGAAACGGTTGCCGTCGGCGGCGCCGATCTCCAATGCCCCGTGCGCGGCCACCCCTCCGGTGACGACGGGGGCGGCGGGCGGCCTGCTGTCGATGTCGTGGCACATGGTGGTCTTCTCCTTCAGGTCTGTGGTGAGGGGAAGCGTGCCGGGCCCGATGCGGGCGGTCCCAGGCCCTGGAGATGCGGGTACTGGCAGGGCCACCATCCGCAACCGGCGAAGCCGACATACTGGACCTCATGGGAGATCGACCCGAGCTGGCACGCTTCCTTCGGTCCCGCAGGGGGCGGATCAGCCCCGAGAGCGCAGGGATCATCGGCGGAGGCCGCCGCCGGGTGGCGGGACTACGCCGAGAGGAGGTCGCCCAGCTCGCTGGAATCAGCGTGGAGTACTACCAGCGACTGGAGCAGGGACGTGCCGCCCATCCGTCTCCCGAGGTGCTCGACGCCATCGCCGCCGCACTCCGCCTCGACGACGTGGAACGCGAGCACCTGCGCACGCTGGCCCTCGCCGTACGGGAACACCGGCGCAGGGCGGCCCGGACCCGCCCGCCGGCCGAGGCCGCCCGGCCGGAGCTGGTGCGGATGCTGGACCTGGTCCATACGCCTGCCATGATCATCAATGATCGGTTCGACGTCCTCGTGGCCAACGGCGTGGCCGCCCGCCTGTTCACGCTCGAAGCCACCTTGTCGGCGCAGCGGCCGAATCTGGCCAGACGGCTGTTCCTCGCCCCCGGCAGCAGGGATTTCTACGTCGAGTGGGACGAGGTCGCCGCCGTGACCGCCGGGCAGCTGCGGGTGGCCTCAGGGCTGTACCCAACGGACGCCGAGCTGGCCGAACTGATCCGCGAGCTCCGCCACGGCAGTGAAACGTTCCGCACGCTGTGGAGCGCCCGCGACGTCAGCGTGCGGACGAATGGGGTGAAAAGCTTCCGGCACCCCGCTCTAGGAACGGTGACGTTCAGCTACGAGCACTTCATCCCGGCCGGCGACTCCCGGCAGCGGCTGGTCGTGCTCGTCCCCGTCGCCGGCAGCGCCACCGAGGCCGCGGTCCAGCTGCTCGCGACCTGGGCGCACACAGCACGACCCAGAACCACAGCGTTGGTGACATAAGAACGGCCGCGCCTGCCAGGGGCATCGGCGCGGCCGTGGGCGCCACGGTAGATGTTCACCGTGCAATGGTCACCACGATAGCGCTGCGAGGCCGGCGGGGTGGCCGGTTATCACCTTTCTCCGGGCGTCCCGATAGGTTGCGCAGAGGATCACTCATGGAAGGAACGACGGTTGGCTGTCGATTTGGTGATCTTCGACTGCGACGGGGTGCTCGTGGACAGCGAGCCCATCTCCGTACGCGTGGGCACGGCCGCGCTGCGCCGCCTCGGCTGGACGATCGACGAGGCGGAGTACGCCGAGCGGTTCGTGGGCTGCAGCAACGAGTACTGGGCCGAGCAGATCGGCGAGACGCCGGCGGGCTGGTGGGAGGAGTTGATCGACGAGTACGCCGCCGCGATCAAGGCCGAGCTGTGCGCCGTCGAGGGCATCGAGGAGGCGCTCGACCAGCTGACCGTGCCCAGCTGCGTGGCCTCCAACGGCCGGCACGCCACGATCCGCCGCAGCCTGGAGGTCACCGGGCTGACGGAGCGGTTCGCGGGGCGGGTGTTCAGCGCCGAGGACGTGACCGAGGGCAAGCCGGCGCCGGACCTGTTCCTGCACGCGGCCGCCACGATGGGGGCGACGCCGGAGCGGTGCGTGGTGGTGGAGGACAGCCCGTTCGGGGTGATGGCGGCGGTGAGTGCGGGCATGCGCTGCCTGGCCTATGCCGGCGGCCTGACCCCGGTCACCCGCCTGTCGGGCCTGGGCGCGACCGCGCTCTTCCACGACGCCACCAAGCTGCCTGACCTGATCGGCGCCCTGGACTGACCTGCCCCGATCGCGGCCCGGCGACGTACGGTGAGGTCATGGCGCAACCTCCGTATGTGGTGGTGCACGTGGGCGTGTCCGTCGACGGAGCGACCACCGGGTTCCAGCCCGACGTGGCGAGGTTCTACCAGCTGGCCCAGACGTGGAGGGAAGACCTCACCCTGGCCGGCGCCGACACCATCCTCGCTCAGGAGGAAGCCCTGGCGCAGGGCGAGCGTCCCGGCCCGGCCGAGGGCGGCCCGCTGCTGGCCGTCGTGGACGGCCGCGGCCGGGTCAGCCAGTGGGAGGCGCTCCGTGAGGCCGGCCACTGGTCGGACGTCGTCGCCCTGCACTGCGCGATTACTCCCCCGCGCCCGCCGGGGCGGCAGGTGCGCGAGCTCGTCACCGGCGCCGACCGCGTCGACCTCGCCGATGCCCTGCGGACGCTGGGCCGGGACGAGGGCGTCAGGGTGGTGCGCGTGGACAGCGGCGGCGGGCTCACCGGCGCACTGATGACCGCCGGGCTGGTGGACGAGATCAGTCTGCTCGTCCACCCGTGCCTGGCCGGCGAGCGCGCCACCCGCTTCTGGTACGGCTCCGCTCCCGCCGCCGCGCCGCTCACTCTCGCCACCGCCCAGAGCCTGCCCGACGGCCTGGTGTGGCTGCGTTATCACCGCTGACGAGCGCGCCCGTCACCGTCCAGATAGTCACGCCACGACCGCTTCGGGTTCCAGCCCAGCATGCGGTGGGCCTTCGCGCACGAGATGCCCGAAGCGTCGGGGCGGGCGAGCGGCCGCAGCTCGATCTGGTCACCGAAATACTGCCGCAGCGCCGCGGCGAAGTCGTGACCGCCCGCACTGTCCGGCGAGGCGATGTAGAAGACCTCGTGGCCGGGCAGCCGCGACTCGACGGCCAGGACGATGGCGTCGGCGAGGTCGTACACGTCGATGTAGCTCCACAGCCCCGCGCCGGCGAGGGAGGGGTCGCGGACCACCGGGCCGAGGTTGCGCTCATAGTTGCCCTCGTGCTGGACCCAGCTCGGCCGCAGCGAGATGCACCTGATGTCGGAGCGGCGGACGGCGGCGTCCATGAGCTGCTCGCCGAAATGCTTGGCCAGCGCGTACGGGTCCTGCGGCCGGGCCGGATGCTCCTCATCGACTGGCGCGTAGTCGGGCAGGAATTTCCGTTCGGGGAAGAAGTATCCCGGGACGGTCTCGCTGGAGAGGTTCACGAACCGCGGCACACCGAACCGCACGGCCGCCTCGATCATGTTGAACGTCGACATCAGGTTGTTCTGGAACACCACCTGCGGCGGGTTGTGCGTCGGGTCCGGGAGAGCGGCGGCGTGCACCACCGCCTCGGCCCCGCGGACCACCGCGAACGCCTGCCCGGCATCGGTCAGGTCGGCCTGCAGGTAGCGGGGCTCGCCCGGCTCGTCCCGCTCCCAGACCGGGCGAGTGAGGTCGACGGCGGTCACCTCGTGACCGGCCTCCATCAACGCCTTGACGGCCGCACGCCCGACCTTGCCGTGGGCTCCTGTGACGACGACGCGCATGGGTGACTCCTTCGGTGAGCGACCCAACAAGCGTAGATCTCCGCGGGGCCGGCCGGAGACGCCGCTACCCCGCTCCGATGGCGGCGAGCGTGGAGCCCGTGCGGGTCTTGGTGACCTTGAGCTGAGCGGTGATCCGGGAACGCAGCTCGGCCACGTGGCTGACAATGCCCACCGCCCGGCCCCCGTCGCGCAGCCCGTCCAGGATGTCGAGCACGCCGTCCAGCGTGTCCTCGTCCAGGGTGCCGAAGCCTTCGTCCACGAACAACGTGCCGATCTCCGCGCCGCCCGCCTCCGCCGTGACCACGTCGGCCAGGCCCAGCGCCAGAGCCAGTGAGGTGATGAAGCTCTCGCCGCCCGACAGGGTCGCCGGGTCCCGGTCGACGCCGGTCCACCCGTCCGCCACGCGCAGCCCCAGCCCGCCGCCCGACCTTCCCCGCGAGCCGGCCGTCTTGCGCAGGTCGTGCCGCAGCAGGTAGCGGCCGGCCGACATGTGGTCAAGACGCTCGTTCGCGGCGTCCACCACCTGCCGCAGCCGCTCGCCGAGCACGTAGGAGGTCAGGCTCATACTCCACTGGTTGTCGCTGGACGTGCCGCCGGCCAGCGCGGCCATGCGCTCGGCCAGCCGGTGCCGGTCGGCCGCCGGGCGCCACCGCTCGACGCACGCCGTCAACTCGCCGTGCAGCTCCTCCAGGCGGCGCGCCCTGGCCGCCGCGCGGTCGCGGGCGCTGGCCAGCCTCGTGTACGCCGCCTCCGCCGCGTCCCGCTCGGCGCCGATCGCCGCCAGATCGGGCATGGGCTCGGCCACGGCGGCGACCAGCTCGGGATCGGCCAGCGTCTTGGTGACGGCGGCATGCTCGTCGTCCAGCCGCCGCAGCTTCTCCGCTTTGTCCTCGCGCTCGGCCTGGCTCCGGTATGCGGCCTGCGCGTCCGGCACGTCCGCGAACCCCGCTGCGAGCGCCGCTTCCTGAGCCTGCCGGCGGGCTCTGTCCAGCTCGTCGGCGGCCGTCACCGCCGCCTGCGTGGCCTCCAGCGCCTCGCGCAGCAACTCGGCCTCGTCGCCGAGCCTGGACAGGCGGGCGGTGATCGTCGTGTCGTCGCCACGCGCGGCATCCAGCCTGGCACCGAGCCGCGCGGTGTCACCGCTCAGCTCCTCATGCCTGGTGCGGCACGCCGCCAGTCGCGCAGCCACCCTCCGGCCCTGCTCCTCCAGCTCCGAACGCTCCCGCCCGAGCCCGGCCGCCTGCTGCGCCAGCCGCGGCTCCCCGCGGGCGGACGACTGAAGCCTGCCCAGCTCCCGCTCGGCCGCATCGAGGACCGCCACGCCGTCCAGCTCGCCCCCGGCATCGGCCCGCACGTCACGTGCACCGGGATGCCGCCCTCCGGGCGCAGGGCCGGCGTCCGGAGGGCGGGGAACGTCGGCGACGCCGCCGCACCCGTGGACCGCTTCCGCCGCCGATGGCGTGCCCTCGGCGACCGAGCGGGTCATCGCCCCGATGTCGTCGATGGCCGTGTGGATCTCCGCGTCGAGGCCAGTGGTGACCGAGTGGGCCTCCGCGTCGAGCCCGGCGGTGAGCGAGTGGGCCTCCGCGTCGAGCCCGGTGGTGACCGTGTGGACCTCCGTCCCGATGCTGGCGGTGAGGCGGGAGCGGAGGCGGGCCCGTTCGGTTGCCAGGCGGGTGCGGTGGGCGTGCTGGGCGGCGAGTGCCTCGGCGATCTCCCTGGTCTGGTCCCTGGCGCGTTCGCGTTCGGCTTCGGCCCGGTCGAGCGCGGCGGCCAGGGCGGGTTCGCGATCGGCCACCGCCTGGAGGCGGGCCAGTTCCTCCTCGGCCTGCCGGACGGCGGCCTCGGCGGAGTCGGGGTCCAGGCCGCCCGCGGCGTCGACCGCGGCGGCGTGCCGGGACTCGAGCGAGGCGAGGGCGCGTTCAGCCGCCTCCCGCTCGGCCAGGGCGACCTCGTGCGCGTCTTCCGCCTCCCGCTCGTCGTCGGCCGACGGTGCGCTGGGAGCAGGCGACGCCGGCTGGGGGTGGTGGTCCGAGCCGCAGACCGCGCACGGGCGGCCGTCCGCGAGGTCGCGGGCCAGCTCCGCCGCCATGCCGTCCATGCGGGCCTGGCGCAGGTCGAGCCAGCGTTCGCGGAGCGTCTGGGCGTGGTCCACGAGCACCTGGTGTGCGGCGGCCGCCGCGTCCAGCTCGGCGGCCAGGGCGTCGCGGCGGTGGGTCGCCTCCAGCGCGGCCCGCGCCGCGTCGAGGTCCGCGGAGGCCGCCGGGATGGCCGCCGCCTGCGCGCGCGCCTGCGCCAGAGCCGCGCCGGCATCGGCGACGCGCTCGGGCAGCTCGGCGTCGGCGGCGGATGCCTCGGCTTCGCGCTGCGCCAGCGCGTCGAGCTCCACGGCCAGCCCGGCCAGCTCCCGCTCGACCTCGATCAGGTCCGCCGCCGCGTCGCGAACGGCCTGGACGGCCGGGATCCTGGCGGCGTCCATCCGGGTCTGGGCCAGTCTGCTCTCGGCCTGCTCAATGAGCCCGGGCAGGAGGGCGAGCCGGGCGGCCACACTCTCGTCGGCGGTGACCAGCTCGGCAAGCTCCGCCTCCACACGCAGGAGGTCTCGCCGGACGACAGAGAGCCTGGCCTCCTCGGTGAGCAGCTCGGACAGCCGTGCGATCTCCGCCTGCCGCTGCCGCTCCAACAACGCCAGCTCACTCACCGAGGGCGCCCCAAGAGCGGCCGGTGTCCCCACCAC